>NZ_JAPDDR010000002.1:333896-667793 GCF_025950095.1 Luteolibacter rhizosphaerae
CGCCTCGATCATTCCGCTCGCCGCCGTTCCGGTATCGCTCGTCGGCACCTTCGCGGTGATGAGCATGCTCGGCTTCTCGATCAATGCGCTATCCCTCTTCGGGTTGGTGCTCGCCATCGGTATCGTGGTTGATGACGCCATCGTGGTAGTTGAAAACGTCGAGCGAAACATCGCGCTCGGCTATTCGCCATTCGAGGCCACCAAACGCGCGATGCGCGAAGTGACCGGTCCCATCGTGGCGACCGCCCTCGTGCTCTCCGCGGTGTTCATTCCTACCGCCTTCATCAGCGGCTTGAGCGGCCAGTTCTACAAGCAGTTCGCCCTCACCATCGCGATCTCCACGGTCATCTCGGCCTTCAACTCGCTCACGCTCTCGCCGGCCCTCAGCGCCCTGCTCCTACGTGATCACCACGCACCGAAGGACTGGCTGTCGAAGGCGATGGACAAGGCCTTCGGCTGGTTCTTCCGTCCTTTCAACCGCTTCTTCGAGTGGTCGTCTAACAAATACTCGAATGGCGTGAACCGCTTGGTCCGCCGCGGTGCGATCGCGATGATCGTCTATGGCGGCCTCGTCTTCCTCACCTACACGACCTTCAAGAAGGTTCCTTCCGGCTTCGTGCCGGAGCAGGACAAGCAGTATCTCGTCGCCTTCGCCCAGCTCCCCGATGGCGCCTCGCTGGAGCGCACGGATGAAGTCGTGCGCAAGATGGGCGAGATCATGCTCAAGCATCCCGGAGTCGCGGACTCCATCGCCTTCCCCGGCCTCTCGATCAACGGCTTCACCAATAGCCCGAACGCAGGCATCGCCTTCGTCGGTCTGAAGTCCTTCGAGGAGCGGAAAGGCAAGGGCATGTCGGGCAAGGAAATCGCCGCGCAGTTGCAGGCAGAGTTCAACGGGATCCAAGGCGCTTTCGTCGCCATCTTCCCGCCGCCGCCCGTCAATGGCCTCGGCACCACCGGGGGCTTCAAACTCTACGTGGAAGACCGCGCCGGCCTCGGTTACGACGAACTCTACAACTCGACCCAGGCTCTGATCGCGAAGGCGAACCAGACTCCCGGACTCGCCGGCGTCTTCTCGGGCTTCACGGTGAATACCCCGCAGCTCGAAGCCGATGTTGATCGCGCCAAGGCGAAGCAGCAGGGGATCCCGCTGGGCAATATCTTCGAGACCATGCAGGTGAATCTCGGCTCGCTTTATGTGAACGACTTCAACCGCTTCGGCCGCACCTACCAAGTGGTCGCTCAGGCGGACTCGGAGTTCCGCACCAGCGCGGAGGACATCGCCCGCTTGAAGACCCGCAACGACAAGGGCCAAATGGTCCCGCTAGGCTCGGTGCTCGACGTGAAGGAAACTTACGGGCCCGAACGCGCGATGCGCTACAACGGCTACCCCGCTGCCGAGATCAACGGCGGCCCCGCCCCCGGCTTCAGTTCGGGCCAAGCCGAGGCGCTTATGGAAAAGGTGGCGAAGGAAACCCTGCCGAAAGGCGTCGCCATGGAATGGACCGACCTCACCTATCAGCGCATTCTAGCCGGGAACACGGGCGTCCTGATCTTCCCGCTCAGCATCCTGCTCGTCTTCCTCGTGCTGGCCGCGCAGTATGAAAGCTTCCGCCTGCCCTTCGCGGTGCTGCTCATCGTCCCGATGGCTCTGCTCTCGGCGATGGCAGGCGTGTGGTTCACCGATGGCGATAACAATATCTTCACCCAGATCGGTCTCATCGTGCTGATCGGTCTCGCGGCGAAGAATGCGATCCTCATCGTCGAGTTCGCCGTGAAGCTCCGTGAGGAAGGGAAGGGCGTCATCGAGTCCGCCGTGGAGGCAGCCCGTCTGCGCCTGCGCCCGATCCTGATGACCTCGATCGCCTTCATCGCGGGAGTATATCCGCTGGTCGCGGCCAGCGGTGCCGGTGCCGAGATGCGCCAGGCCATGGGCGTCGCCGTCTTCTCCGGCATGATCGGTGTCACGATCTTCGGGCTCTTCTTCACCCCGATCTTCTACGTCCTGCTGGAGCGCATCGGCGCCAAGCCCAAACCCGAACCTGCCCCGATTGCGATCGAGAACTAAGCAGCGCATCGCAATCACCAACCGATCCAAGCATGAAAACTTCCCGTCTCTTCCTGCTCACCGCAGCGCTCTTCAGCTCCTGCTCCTTCGTGCCCACGCTCGATAAGCCGGGTGTGGAAGTCGTTCCTGTCAGTTTCTCGGGTCATGGCGGAGGCTCCGTCTCCGCCTCGCTCGACTGGCGCTCCTTCTTCACCGATCCGCGGCTCAAGAAGCTGGTCGGCAACGCGCTGGAGAACAATCGCGACCTCCGCGTCGCCGCGCTGAATGTCGAGCAGTCGCGTGCTCAGTACGGCATCTCCCGTAGCGCGCTCTTCCCTTCCGTCGATTTGTCCGCCACCGGCTCAAGACGGCGGACACCGGGCTCGACCGTCTCCGGGGGGACGGCGGTCGAGTCCCGGAACTACGACGTCTCGGTGGGTGTCACGTCCTACGAGCTCGACCTCTTCGGTCGCGTTCGCAGCCTGAATCAAGCTGCGCTCGAGCGCTATCTGGCCAGTGATGCCGCGCGCCTCGGCGTGCAGATCTCACTCGTGGCAGAGGTGGCCAGCCAGTACTTCGCCGAGCGCGCTCTGCTGGAGCAAATCGAACTCTCCGAGCAAACCCTCGCCTCGGTCAGCCAGACCTACGACCTCACCAAGACACGCCTGAATGCCGGCGATGTCTCGGAGCTTGATGCCCGTTCAGTGGAGATCCAGGTCCAGACCGCGAAAGCGAATCTCGCGGCCTATCGCCAGCAACTCGCGGTCACGCACAATGCGCTCGTCTTCCTGACCGGCGCATCGATCGATGGCCTGCCCGCAGGTCGCAGCCTGGAGCAGGGCCTCGTGGCGGATCTCCGCTCCGGCGTGCCCTCGGATCTCTTGGTCCGTCGCCCGGACATCCTCGAGTCCGAGCATGAACTCCACGCGGCGAATGCCGATATCGGAGCTGCCCGTGCCGCCTTCTTCCCGCGCATCACCCTCACCGGTAGCGCCGGCACCGCGAGCCGCAGCCTCGGCGATCTATTCCAGAGCGGCTCCAGCGCATGGGCCTTCACGCCGCAGATCAGCGTGCCCATCTTCGATGGCGGATTCAACAAGGCCAACCTCGATGCCGCACAGGTCCGCAAGCAGATCGAGGTCGCACGCTACGAGAAGGCCATTCAAACCGGCTTCCGTGAAGTCTCGGACGGCCTCGTGGCCCGCACCGGCATCAATAGCCAGATCGCCGCCATCGAAGGCCTCGTCGAGGCTCAGCAGCGCCGCTTCGATCTCGCCAATGCCCGCTACACGCAGGGCGTGGACAGTTACTTCGAAGTGCTGGATGCCCACCAGGAGCTCTACTCCGCGCGGCAGTCCTTGATCCAGGTCCGCCTCGCCCGCCTCACCAACACCGTAGGCCTCTACAAGGCCCTCGGCGGCGGTTGGTGATCCTTGCTCTAACAAAAACGTATGAACCAGACCGATCTCACCCTCCGTCCGCCCCGTAGCGTTCGCGCCCGTCTCGGC
The DNA here is from genome assembly GCF_025950095.1 of Luteolibacter rhizosphaerae. Classification (NCBI taxonomy): domain Bacteria; kingdom Pseudomonadati; phylum Verrucomicrobiota; class Verrucomicrobiia; order Verrucomicrobiales; family Verrucomicrobiaceae; genus Neoluteolibacter; species Neoluteolibacter rhizosphaerae. The sequence goes on from NZ_JAPDDR010000002.1 coordinate 337,452, forward strand.
CGCTATGTCCTGCTGCCGCGCCTGCTCGACAAGTGCCGCGCCACCCTCGCCGGCAAGAATGGAGAGTATCACTACGCCTGCCCGCTCGATCAGCACTTCTTCAAGTTCACCGGCATCGATCCGGAAGCGCTCAAGGCGGAGGTGGCTACCGGCAAGGGCGATGGCGAGATCCTCGAGTGGATCGAAGCGAATGCCACCAAGCCGCGCGAGCAATGGGAGATCGATCAATGGAGCCGTTTTCAGGAAACCCGCCCCGTGGATAGCGATGTGGAAACCCTTTCATGGTTCCTGGAAATCGTGGGCAAGCTGAGCAAGACCCGCGAGGACATCCGCACCATCGCGGATTACCTCGATGTTGATGACTACGTCAGCTTCGGCGGCATCGCCTGAAGTTTTCAGGGTAGTTGGAGGAAATAAGAAAGGGGCGCGGCCGTGATGGCCGCGCCCCTTTCATTTTGAAATCCTCAAGCAATCTTCGTCGTCACCGGGATGTTGCCCTTTGTCGCGTTCGAGTAGGGGCAGACCACGTGGGCCTTCTCCACCAGCTCCTGTACCTTGGCGGGATCCAGTCCGGGAACCCTGATGGTCAGCTCCACTTCCAATCCGAAGCCACCGCCATCATCCCGCGGGCCGATGCCGACCTTCGCGGTCACGTTGGCTTCGGCCGGTACGTGAATCTTCTCCTTGCCCGCCACGAATTTGAAGGCGCCGAGGAAGCAGGCCGAATATCCGGCGGCGAAAAGCTGCTCCGGGTTCGTGCCCGGGCCACCGGCGCCGCCGAGTTCCTTCGGTGTGGAGAGCGTCACGGCGAGCACGCCGTCCGCGGACTTGGAGCTTCCTTCGCGGCCGCCGGTGGAGGTGGCTTGGGTCGTGTATAGAATGTTCATCGCGTCCCGGATTTACCGCCGATTTCTTTCCGCGCAAGCGGCCAGACTGTCTCGCGGGCATGCGCCCGCTGCATGCTCAGTCTATCAAGCGGGCATTTCCCGGAATGCCGGTCTTCAGCTAGTCTCACGCCATGACTCAAACCGCTACCGCACAGATCACCGGCATCCACCACGTCACGGCCATCGCCAGCGATCCCCAGAAGAATATCGACTTCTATGCCGGCCTCCTCGGCCTGCGCCAGGTGAAGAAGACCGTCAACTTCGACGACCCTTCGGCCTACCATCTCTACTATGGAGACGAGCACGGCACGCCGGGCAGCATCGTCACCTTCTTCTACTGGCCCGGCCATGAGGCCCGCGGCCGCATCGGCAGCGGCCAGACGACCGCGCTCGTCTTCTCCGCCCCGCCCGCCTCGCTCGCTTGGTGGCAGGAGCGCCTCGCGCGTCATGGTGTGAAGGTCGAGCACAAGACCCGCTTCGGTGAAGAGGTCCTTGCCTTCGTCGACCCGGATGAAATCCCCGTCGAGATCGTCGCTGTCGCGGAGGACTCGCGCAGCGGCTGGACCGGCTCCGGCATCCCCGCGGAGCATGCCATCCGCGGCCTCCACACCGCGGAACTCACCGTCGCCTTTGCCGCTCCCACGGAAGCGCTGCTTTCCATCGAGATGCAGTTCCGCCTCGTGAAGCGGGAAGGGGACCGCGCCCGCTTCGAAGCCGGCCCCGGCGGCTCCGGTCGCTATGCCGACGTGATCCAAGCTCCATCCGCGAAGCGCGGCAGCGGCGGCTCGGGCACCATCCACCACATTGCGTGGAGCGTGCCGGATGATGCCACGGAACTGGCCAAGCAAAGCGAACTGCAAGAATCCGGCTACCAAGTGTCACCCGTGATGGATCGCGATTACTTCCACTCGATCTATTATCGCGAGCGTGGTGGCATCCTCTTCGAGATCGCCACGGAGACTCCCGGCTTTGCCGTGGATGAACCCGCGGCATCCCTCGGCACCGCCTTGAAGCTCCCGCGCCAGTTTGAACCGCACCGCGCCAAGATTGAGCAGCTCCTGCCTCCGGTCGAAGTCGCCAAATCCTTCACCTGATCCGATCATGAACCTTCACGATTCCACCCGCACCTTGCATCTCGGCCCGCAGCCTGCGGCCGCGAAAGGTGCCTTGATCCTTCTTCACGGCCGTGGAGCCGATGCCGAGGACATCATCGGCCTCGCCGATCATTTTCCGGTGCAGGACCTTGCCGTCTTCGCCCCGCAGGCGACCCAGAATAGCTGGTATCCGCAGCGCTTCTTCGTGCCTCTGGAGGAGAACGAGCCTTGGCTCTCGAATGCCATCGGCCTTGTCGAGGGCTTGGTCGCGGAGATCCATGCTGCTGGCATTCCTTACGGGAAGATCGGCATCGCCGGGTTCTCGCAGGGCGGCTGTCTCGCGCTTGAATATGCCATGCGCCATCCCCGGGCCTACGGCCTCGTGGCCGGGATGAGCAGTGCCCTTGTCGGCCCGCCGAAGCTCACGCGCAGCCCTGCCGATCTCGGCGGCGTTCCGGTCCTCGTTGCCTGCGCCACGCATGATGCCCACATCCCGCTTCCACTGGTGGAGGAGAGCATCGCCACGCTGAAGGCCAGCGGTGCGGACCTCACCTCGCAAATCTTCCGTGGCTACGATCACACGATCTTCCCGGAGGAGATCGATTGGCTCTCCACGCGCCTCGCGGGATGGACGTGAGCACGGTTGCCATCCGGCCGCGGAAGTGGCTTGCTTCGGGCGATGTCAGTCACACGCATCTTCCTGATCCGCCACGGCGCTACCGTGCTCACCGCGGAAGACCGCTTTGCCGGCTCCACCGATGTGGAGCTCTCCGATGAGGGCCGCACCCAGGTGGGCCGCTTGGCCGAGCGCCTCAGCCTGATTCCGGTCGATGCGGTGTATGCCTCGCCGCTCGGCCGGACCATGGAGACCGCCCGCATCCTCGCGGCCCCGCATGCCATGAATGTCACCCCGCGGGATGGCCTGCGGGAGATCTCGCACGGCCACTGGGAGCAGCTCACCCGCAAGGAAGTGGAGGCGGCCTACCCGGCGGAGGCCGCGGCATGGGACCGCGATCCCTTCACCTTCGCCCCGGTCGGTGGCGAGAGCGGTCTCGCGGTCACCGCCCGCGCCCTTCCCGCGCTGCTGGATATCGTCCAGGCCCATCAGGGTAAGCCGGTCATCGTCGTTTCGCACAAGGCCACCATCCGGCTCCTGCTGAGTTCGCTTCTGGGCTTCGATCCCCGCCGCTACCGGGATAATCTCGACCAAGATCCCGCTGCGCTGAATATCATCGATTTCAAGGACCCGGTCCGGGCCCGTCTCATGCTTTTCAACGATAGCTCCCACTACTCCGAATCCGGTATGGCCATCCCCGATATCGCGGGCGCCTGTCTCTCGAAGTGGTGGGCATCCGACTCCCATCCATGAAGATCGCCATCGGTTCCGATCACGCCGGCTTCCGCTACAAGCAGGAGATCATCGCCCATCTCCGTGCCTCCGGTCATGAGGTCGCGGATTTCGGTACGGATTCCACCGAGTCCGTCGATTACCCGGTCTTCATCCGCCCCGTCGCGGAGGCGGTGGCCGCCGGGCAGTTTGAGCGCGGGATCGTGCTCGGCGGCTCCGGGAATGGCGAGGCGATCGCCGCGAATCGCGTGAAGGGCGTGCGCTGCGGTCTCTGCTGGAATGCGGAGTCTGCCCGGCTCACCCGCATGCACAATGATGCCAACGTGCTCTCCATCGGCGAGCGCATGATGGATTTCGCCACGGCCTTGGAAATCGTCGATATCTTCTTGTCCACCGCTTTCGAGGGCGGTCGCCATGTCGCGCGGATCCAACAGCTCGACGCATGAAGCCGCATCTGCTGCCGGAAGACATCGAGACCTTCCTTCACGGGAAGATCCCGGTGACGAAGGCGATGGCGGTTAGCGTGGAGTCTTATGATGACGACCGCCTCATCGTCACCGCGCCGCTGGATGTGAATCATAACCATCTCGGCACCGCCTTCGGCGGTAGCCTCGCGGCGATTGCCACGCTTGCAGGCTATTGCCTGCTCTGGCTCGAGCTCGGTGACAAGGATGCCCATATCGTGATCCGCAGCTCGAAGGTTTCTTACGACCGCCCCGTCCGCGGCAAGATCCGCGCTTTCTGCGATCGCCCTTCTGAGCAGGCCATGGCCCGCTTCCGGAAGAGCTACGAGCGCACTGGCAAGGCCCGCATCAAGCTTGCCGTCACCATTGAGGAAGAAGGAAACGTCTGTGTGGAGTTCGATGGCACTTACGTCGCCATCCGCTGACATGAGCCACCTTCCCGATACGCTCTCAAGGCTTCGTGCCGGTGAATTGGCAGGGGCCACCCGTCTCGACCTTTCCTGCGGGCTGACCTCCTTTCCCGAGGAAATCTTCGAACTCGCGCGCACTCTTGAGATCCTTAATCTAACAGGCAATCGCTTGTCGGATCTGCCCGCCGACCTAACGCGTCTGGCGAAGCTCAAGATTCTCTTCTGCTCTTCGAACGAATTCGAGCATGTCCCCGAGGTCCTTGGTTCGTGCCCTTCGCTGGAGATGGTCGGGTTCAAGTCAAACCGCATCGCCAAGGTCGAGGAGGACTCGCTGCCTTCATCGCTCCGTTGGCTGATCTTGACGGACAACCGGATCGAGCGTCTTCCCGGATCGATAGGTCGCTGCACAGGCCTTCGCAAGCTCATGCTCGCGGGCAACCGCTTGGAGGAGCTCCCGGCGGAGATGGCCTTCTGCACGGCCTTGGAGTTGATTCGCCTTTCCGCGAACTGTTTCCACTCCCTCCCTTCCTGGCTCTTCCAGTTGCCCCTTCTCTCATGGCTCGCCATCAGTGGCAATCCGCTGGCTGCCGCTCCCGTGTCGCTTGAAACCGAAGTCCTTTCCTGGAACGACATCGAGCTTCAGGAAAGGTTGGGCGAGGGCGCTTCAGGGGTGATCTATCAAGCCCTTCGTAGAAGCGCTGGTGAAGAACTTCCTGCTGCCGTGAAGGTGTTCAAGGGCGAGGTCACCAGTGACGGCTTCCCTGCCGACGAGATGGCGGCGAGCCTTGCCGCAGGCGATCATCCGCATCTCATTCCCGTGCTCGGGAGAATCGCGGATCATCCGGAGGGCAGGCATGCGCTTGTGATGAAGTGGATCGGCCCGGAGTATCGTTCGTTGGCCGCTCCGCCTGATTTCCAGACCTGCACGCGGGACGTTTACGCTCCCGATCTCTTGCTCACGGCTTCGTCGGTCCGCGGCATTGCCGCCTCCATCGCGGCTGCTGCTGCCGCCCTACATGGCAGGGGATTGATTCACGGCGATCTCTACGCGCACAACATTCTCTGGAATGGGCATTCCCATGCGCTGCTCGGGGACTTCGGTGCCGCTTCCTTTCATCCTCCCGGGCTTGCGCCGGATTTGGAGCGGATCGAGGTTCGGGCCTTCGGCTGCCTGTTGGAAGAGCTGCTTGCGCGCGCCGATCGCTCCGCCGATGCTGATCTGGGAGGCCTGCAGGAACTTGCCGGACGTTGTCTCTCACCGCGTCCCTCGGAGCGCCCGCTCTTCCGGGAGATCGTGATTTCCTGACCCGTCATACCATGCCAGCCACCATCATCCCCTGCCTTCGCAGTCCCTACGATACAGTAGGGGGCATCGTCCAATTCGGCAGGATGCTCGATAAGATCCGCCTCCATGTCCGTGGCGAACTCCCTCCCGGTTGGGTTGAGGCCATGGGTGTTCCCCGGGGCTATGATGCGCGTTGCTGTCGCTTCCTCCACGTGGACTATGCTGAGCTCGTGGCAGAGACGCTCAAGGGTGGTGGTGACGAGGAACTCCTTGCTTGGGCCTTTGAGAAGGGCCGTGAGCCGAACGAGGAGGAGATCGAAGTTTGGAACGGCTTCATGATGAAGATCGGCTGGCGCGATGCTTATGCCGAGCGCGTCCGCTTCCGCTTGGAAGAGTCCGGCTTCCCGCCTGGATCGGTGCTTACCATGTTCGACTTCATCGAACTGGATGAGGGTCGCCCGCCGCGCTTCTCGTGAGCCGTCTTACACCACTCCCACTCGCAGGCGTGAAGACCAGAGCCAGCGCTTCTTGCCGGGCATCAGGCTGCCAGCCTTCTCGCGCAGCCGCGTGATTCCGATTTCATCTTCGCTGAGTCCGGCCTTAAGGAGCGTCTGTACGCTTCCTTGGCTCAGTGCCAGCCCGACCAGACGCTCGGCATCCCCCTCGTCCTCGTCGTGGAGCAGGATCTCCCGCACCCAGCGGAAGGCACCGCTGGCATGCATCCTCGTGAGGTGACCGGATTTCTCGTAGAACTCCAAGGCATCGGCGAGGCCCAGTTCGCGCTCCAGTGCGCGCCCCTGCCGGTCGCATTCGGCATAGGCCTTGTCGACTTTCCAGATGCCGGTGACCGGTGGCCAATCGTAGTCGCAAGCGGCGAAGACTCCGCCAGCTTTCAAGATGCGGGCGGCTTCTGAGAAGGTTCCCTGCGGATCCATCCAATGCAGTGCTTGGGCGCAAGTCACGATATCCACGCTGCCATCCGGCAGACCCGTGTCGTGGGAGAATCCGCGCTGGTAGCGCAGGCCTTCGCCCCCGCGGCGCTCCGCCTCGGCCCGCATCGAGTCGGTCGGTTCGATGCCGATGATGTGGGAGATCTTGCCGACCCAGTACCGGCTTGAAAGGCCGGTCCCGCAGCCCAGGTCCACGACCGTCCCGCTGGCGTCGGCTTGGGCAATCTCCATCAGGAGACTGGCCATCCGTGCCGGAGGGGCCGCCCGGTGCTCGTCGTACTGGCCGGCGAAGCCCGTGAAGCGATCCATGTTCCCGGCGAAGGTTGTCTCGGCATCCATGGTCCCAAGTTGGATCGCTCGCCCCGGAGTGCAAGCCGTCCTGTGTGAGCCTTCAGGAATCGCAATCCATGCAGGGCACCAAGCCGCTCTCCTTCTTCGGGCTGACCATCATCAGCAGCGCCAGTCCCACGCTCAGGGCAAGCACCCCGGCCGCGGCCCATCCTACCCATCCCAGTCCGTAGGCATCGATGACGCGTCCGCCCACAACGGCTCCGAGACCGATCCCCATGTTGGCACCGGAGATGTTCAGCGAGGCTCCCAAGCCGGGATTCGCGGAGGCGGATTTCATCACGCGCACATGCGCCGCTGTGAAGAGCCCTGCTTGTCCCGTGCCCCAGACGGCCAGGATCAGTCCCGTTAGCAGGTAGGAATGAAGCGCTGGGACGAGGGCGACCATTGCCAGCGCGATCGGCACGCAGAAGAAGACCGAGGCTCCCAGCGCGCTGCGATCGACCAGCTTTCCGCCGAGCCAGTTTCCGATCAAGCCCATCGTTCCGAAGCCCATCAGGATCCAGCCGATCGTAGCCCCGTCGAACTTGCCGATCTTCTCAAGGATGTCCGCCAAGTAGGTGTAGGAGGTGAACATCCCCGCAAAGACGAGCAGGGAGAGCAGCACGTTCCCGGCGACGAAGCGGTCGCGCAGGATCCCCATCTGGGCCATGACCGGGATGGCTTCCTTTTCGATCCGCATGATCGGCAGGAAACGCATCAGCAGCACTGCCTTGGCCAAGGCCAGCACCGCCAGCGATCCGAAGGCGACTCGCCAGCCGAAGGCGTCCGCGACCAAGGTTCCGATAGGGATGCCGAAGATGGTGGCGGCTACGACGCCGAACGAGACCATCGAGATTGCCTTCCCGGCGCGCTCCGGCCCCATGATTTCCACCGCCGTTTCACTGGCCAAGGCCCAGAATACCGGCAACGCCAAGGCGGGGATGAACCGGGCGAAGGCCATCACCGCGAAATTGGATGCGGTAGCCGCAAGCAGGTTCGACACGGCAAAGAGCAGCAGGGTCGCCACGAAAAGCTGCTTCCGCTCGAAGCGGCCCATGATCGCCGTCAGCGGCGGCCCGACCGCTGCCACGGTGAAGGCGAACAGGGTGACCAACAGGCCCGCCGTGGGAACACTGACTTGTAGATCGCGGGCCATCGCCGGGAGCAGGCCCACGATGATGAACTCGGTGGTGAGAACGGTGAAGCCGGCGGCGGAGAGAAGGAAAATCGGCAGCAAGGACGCGCCGCGTGAAGTAGAGGAGCTCATGCAGAGGGTGACCACCGTATCAACAGATCGGCCCGCGCAAGGTGATCCCGCGCGGACCGATGTCTATCCCACATACTCAGAAATGTCCGGCGATTACGCCGCCGCCAAGGCCTCGGCTAGTATCCGCTTGTCCTGCGCACCGCGCAAGACCTTCACCGCCTTGCCGTCCTTGAAGACGATGAAGGTCGGGATCGCTTGAACCCCGTAGCGTACGGCCAGATCGCGAGAGGCATCGACATCCACTTTCGCAACCAGCGCCTTGCCCTGCCATTCGGTGGCGAGCGCGTCCACGACCGGGCCGCTCATCTTGCAGGGACCGCACCACTCCGCCCAGAAGTCCACCAGAACGGGCTGGCCCGTCCCTTGGATCGCGGCATCGAAAGTCTCCGTCGTCAGTGCAATGGTATTCATAGTCGTCAAAGCTGGACTTTTGTAACGAACGGTAGAGACGTATCTCCGGAAACAAGCTGCGTCAAGCGAGTTTTTTACCGATGAGTACAGAAAGCACCAAGTCTCTTTCATCTTTGGGCCGGCCCCGCGAATTCGACGCGGACCTCGCCCTTGAGAAGGCGCTGCGGGTGTTCTGGGAGAAGGGCTACGAGGGCGCTTCCATGGCCGACCTCACCGCCGCCATGGGCATCAACCGTCCCAGCCTCTACTCGGCCTTCGGCAACAAAGAATCCCTCTTCCGCAAGGCGATGCAGCGCTACACGGCCGGCCCCGCCTCCTACGTGACCCGGGCCCTCGAAATGCCGACTGCGTACCAGATGGCTAGAGCTTTGCTCGACGGGGCGGTGGATGTGCTGAGCAACCCCGGCAACCCGGGTGGTTGTCTTTCTATCCAAGGTGCTCTGGTTTGTGGCGACGAAGCCAAGGCGATTCGCGAGGAACTCGTCACCATGCGCTCGAGCACCCAACTCGCGATTCGCGAGCGCCTCGAACGCGCGAAAAGAGAAGGGGAACTCGTGGAGGCGACGGACGTTTCCACCCTCGCCGCCTATCTCGCCACGGTCATTCACGGTTTGGCGGTGCAATCGGCGGGCGGAAGCTCCGCCGCGGAACTCCGGGCCGTGGCGGATCACGCCCTCCTGCGCTTTCCCGCCTGAAGCAAAACACCGGCAACCTGCTAGGGATGCCGGTGGGTAAAAGCTTCGTATCTCAGGGGTTCACTCGGTCGCGTCCTTGACGTCTTCCTTGATGTCCTTGGCCGCGTCTTTCACGTCATTGCCTGCGTCTTTGGCCGCGTCCTTGATGTCTTCACCGGCGTCCTTCAGTTCCTCGTTCGGACGGCGGTCCAGCGCGTCGTCGATCTTTTCCTTCACCTCCGGCGTCTCGTTTTTCTCACAAGCGGGGATGAAGGCAAGGGCGGCAGCAGCGAAGAGGTAGTTCAATTTCATTGTAGTCTTCGGGTCTCGCCCACGGCTGACTCCGGAGGCTAACAACCTTTTCGCTCCGCTTCCTGCTTTGTCAAATGGCCTGCGGGAGTGCAGTTGGCGTGCTGCTCAAAGACTGACGGGTCGGTTATAAAATTCTCGTGATGAGTTGGGTCCGATCTGCATGAAAAAGGCGGGACACACCCTGCCGACCGCAGACGAGGAACGGCACAACGTGAGCGATTTTTGGTGGCTGATTTTCCATCATGTTTGGCGACGCATGGAAGCAAGCAGTCGTAGGTTCTGCGGGCCACACTTTGGAAGACCATGAGGTCTAGGGATATCTACGGGCAATCAACGACAACCTCTCAGGCCTTGAGGTGCCTGACTGAAGTCCAACCATCGGTAGCCACTTTATCGGACTTCCTCGCCTCACTGGTCGAAGCGGCCCCATACCGCATTCACACCGTCATCGTTCGGCGTCCCGGTCACCGGCGTCTTGCGGGCCGTCGTGAAACGTGGCGGGCTGTATTTGAGCGGCCCGCTCTTTGGCATCGTACCATCCCCGTAGATCTTGACCAGCTGCGCGAAGTCGATGTTCGTGCCGAAGGCTCCTCGGCTGCTTGCAAATAGGCGTGGTGGCCGTCCGAGGTGAGTTGGACGCGGTGCTTGAGACGGCCCGCAGGGTCATTCATGAAAGCTTTCGCGCTGTAGCCGTCGCGGCTACCGACATGCCAGCATGGGACCAGCCTGGTATCGGCACACAGGGCAACCCATGTCCAAACGTCGCCCCATACTTCAGCCCGCTTCTCATCGGTTGTGTTCTTGTCCTTGGCCCCGACGAACGACCAAATCTCATCGCACTCCAAGCGCTTGCACGGCAAGTTGCGGAAAGCGTCATCTTGGCAGGCGCTGCCTGCGTAGCCAAGCCGCTCAAGCAGGCTTGGCTACGTGGTGCGATGGATGCCCGTCATGCGGGTCGTGCTGCGAAGGCTGTTACCCTCGACCAGAGCGGCGACGGCGTGGGCACGTTTGCGCAGTGATAACCTGTTCATCCCTTGTTGGGCTGAGTGGTATAGTTTGACGTGTAAAGCACTGATACGCAGACGCAAGAAACCCGCCGCAAGGACGGGCTTCGAGGTTCAGATAGGGCGAGGTCTAAGTCGGCGGGGAATACCAGTTCCCATCTTCGTCGAGTCGTGACGCAAGGTGCTTCACAAACTCTGGAATCAGATGGAGAAGCGTCTCCGCATTCGTGGCGTAGAAAGACTTGTTGCCGTGAGCCAAGTCATTCCGCCACTGGAAAGCAACCAACCGATTCAAACGGCAGGCCCCGTTCATGAAGTCTTTGTCTGTCCCAACAGGTAAAGTGCTAGGATTGGCATCCCTACTCTTTTCGTATGCTTCGCAGGTAGCTCTCCAACTTTTGCCGGGAGCTGCGCCCGCAGCTTTCGCGAACGCTTTGACGCAGGACTCGAAAAGCATGACCAGATGAGAAACGCATGCGGTGTCCTCACGGAACGCAAAGCACCGCAGGGCGCGCCGAAGATCATCTCGCAAAGCCGCATCTTTGAATCGGACGCTAAAGTCTTCGCCGACCAAAGATTCAGGCGACAGCTCCACCCAATGAACCCGGTCGCTAGGGACCGCGAAGAACTTCACGGAAACCATTTCGCGCTCAACAAACGTCCGAACAAACTCGACCATCGGCAGATAGTCTTTGAAGCGAGCCGGGTCTTGTAGTTCAGCGGACACTTCGCGGACGCCTTCTGCGGTAGTCCCCATCCCTATGCGGTCTAGCTCGGCAGCGAGCTTGTTCAACGGCTGGGTCAGGGGCCAGTGTTCGGTTCCGTCTAGCGCCCCCGTGTCCACGCCGCTCTGCGTGCGGGATAGGCTGTCCGGTGTGCTCGGAAACGACACGTACCGCGAGTTCGTTCGGACTCAGACGCAAAAAAGGATCAGGAAAAACCTGATCCCCTAGTACGGCGGGCGATTGGAATCGGCGCTTTATTCAAACTGTACCATTACCCAACCTTGCTTCAAGCCTCTGTTATCCGCTTCCGGTTGATGGTTGGTTTCAAAAAAGAAGATTGTTGATCCAGACGGGGACCCGCACGTAGAAAGATCGGCGCGGTCGACTCCGCGTCTTATGAAAACTCTTCAGTTACCTCGCCTGTTTTTCCCAGCCAACTCTATGCGGGCATCGCTAGCAGTAGTTCTTCTTACTATCGCTTCGTCCCACGGGGCAGCCGCTCCAAGAGTCTATCGCTTCATTTCTACAGCAGCGAATACAACCGATCATTCACTGACTGTTGACCACCCCGACTTCAATGGAAAGCCCTCTCACCGGTTGATCGTATCACAGTACTCGGTCGGTGTTTCCAATCCGCATAATGTTAGCGTCCTTTACAATCACGCCACTCAAAGGTGGCAGATCTTCAACAGCGATTTCGAAGATATTTCGGTGAACGCTGGCTTTAATGTGATGATTGCTCCGGCTTCCAAAACAACGAGCGTAACACCTCAGAACCTCGACGGAGGCCTCGCATTTTTCCAGACACAGAAAAACAACCCGGAGGCGAACTTGCTCTGCACCCACATGAGCAACCCAGTTCCAATCCTGAACGGCGTGGCCCAACCGAACAGCATCGGCCTGTTCTTCATTCCCGCTGGCTCCCGACATCCTTCGATCGCGAGCCGCTGGGCCCTTTTCCAAGAAAATGGTGAACCACACGTAGCGGCAGCTTATAACATTCTTGACGTTACTAAGCTCAAGGTAGGGGGCTCTCTGATCTCCTTTCGTCACGCGGCTGTTACCGCGAATACCGCCAACGGTGAAACGGTGATCACGAACGCGCTTACCGATGGCAAGCCGGACGCCGTGCTTTTTGTGCAGCATTTCTTCTCGCAGGGCGCCGCAGCTAATAACGTTGATGAGATCCTTGGCGTCCGTTATTCGGATGGGAAGTGGCGGATATTTGTCCAAGACGGAGATGACCTGCCGGTTACCAGCGGTTACATGGTCGTCGCCTTTCCAACCGTGACACCCTGAGGCATCCGGGTTTTTCCGTAGGGCAGATGCTAAGGCATCTACCCTACGGCTTCAGTTGCGAGCATAATTTGTTGATCTCTATTGATATACAGGATGCATGCTGGCCTGCCCCGAGGTCTTGGCATGTCGAAAGCAAATGGTTCTTCTCACGACGTTCGGCCCGATTACGGGCCAACTTGAGGAAATCGCCCGCGCCCCCGACCTGATTATTTGCCGCGCAATTCATACGAATCTAAATGGGGAAATGTAATTGTCTCCGTCTCCGCGGCGGGAACGTCACGTGCTTCCCCCTTGCCAATCCGGGAAAAAGGGGCCATAGGCCCCGCCGCCCTTGCCCCGGGGTTCACGCCGCCATGTCACTGAAAGTCCGCAATCTCGCCATTATCGCCCACGTTGACCACGGGAAAACCACGCTCGTGGACCAGCTCCTGCAAGCAGGCGGGACCTACCGTGACAATCAAGCCCAACAAGAGCGCGCCATGGATTCCATGGACCTCGAAAAGGAAAAGGGCATCACCATCAAGGCCAAGAACACTTCCATTCACTGGGAAGGCTACACGATCAATATCGTGGACACCCCGGGCCACGCCGACTTCGGCGCGGAGGTGGAGCGCGTGATGAAGATGGTGGATGGCGTGCTGCTCGTCGTGGACGCCTCCGGCGGTCCGCAGGCCCAGACCCGCTTCGTGCTGCGCAAGGCGATGCAGGAAGGCCTCAAGCCAATCGTGGTGGTCAACAAGATCGACCGCCCGCTGGCCACGCCGATGAAGGTGCACGATCAGGTTCTTGAGCTCCTGCTCGACCTGGATGCCGACGAGGAGCAGTTCAACGCTCCTTTCTGCTACGGCTCGGCCCGCGACGGCTACTTCATGGATCATCCCGATGACGAGCGGAAGGACTGCGTGCCGCTGCTCAAGAAGATCATCGAGCACATCCCTGCCCCGAAGGCCGATCCGGAAGCACCTTTCCTCATGCTCGTCTCGAACATCGAGTGGGACGACTACGTCGGCCGTGTCGCCGTCGGCAAGGTCCTCGGTGGCAGCGTGAAGAAGGGCGACACCGTCTGGTTGCTTCGCGAGGACGGCACCAAGACCCAGTCGAAGGTGATGAAGACCTTCTCCTACTCCGGCTTGGCCACCACGGACTCCGAAGGCTGCAGCGCCGGCGGCATCGTGGGCGTCGCCGCTGGTATCGAGAACGTGAACATCGGCGAAACTCTCGCCGGTAGCTCCGAGCAAGAGCCGCTTCCCTTCGTCGCGATCGACCCGCCGACGGTGTCGATGCAGTTCTCCATCAACGACGGTCCGCTCGCCGGTAAGGAAGGCAAGCACGTGACCTCCCGCGCCATCCGCGATCGCCTGATGCGCGAGCTGAAGACGAACATTTCCATCACCGTCGAGGACACCGATACCTCGGGCGTCTTCAACGTCTCTGCCCGTGGTGCGATGCAGATCGCGGTGCTGGTCGAGCAGATGCGCCGCGAAGGCTTCGAGGTGCTTGTTTCCCGCCCGGTCGTGATCTTCCGTCGCGACGAGGCAGGTAAGGTGCTCGAGCCCTTCGAAACGCTCTACGTGGAAGCTCCGGGCGACTATACCCAAGGCATCCTGAAGATCCTCATGAACCGCAAGGGCATGATGGAGCACATGGACACCGAGGCCAGCGGCCGCGTGTTCATCCAAGCCTCCATCCCGACCCGCGGCCTGATCGGCTTCGAGACCGAACTGGTCAACCTGACCTCCGGTCACGGTATCATGAGCCACCTCTTCAAGGAGTATGCCCCGCACGCCGGCGAGATCCAGAACCGCACGACCGGTACGCTGGTCTCGATGGATTCCGGTGCCGCCACGCCGTACTCGCTGCAGATGCTCGAGGAGCGCGGTATCCTCTTCGTCGCCCCCGGCGATGCGGTCTATGAAGGCATGCTGGTGGGCGAGAACCCGCGCGTGGGCGACCTGCCGGTGAACCCGGTGAAGGAGAAGCACCTCGATAACATGCGCTCCTCCGGCAAGGACAAGACTTCCAAGCTCACCCCGGCGATCCGCTTCTCGCTGGAGCGCGCGATCGAATACATCGACGCGGACGAGCTGGTCGAAGCGACCCCGCAGAACATCCGTCTCCGCAAGCGCCTCCTCGATGCCAACGCCCGCAAGCGCGCGGCCAAGGGCATCGCCTATGAGGATCGCAGCAACCGCGGCTAAGTAAGGGAAAAACCCGCCAAACCCGGCATCTTCCCCAATAGCCTTCCCCGCAAGGGCCGTTCCGTTATCGGGACGGCCCTTCGTCTTGAAGCGGCATGGCCTCTTGGTCCAGCTCGCTGCGGCGGGCGGCGTTCTCGGAGTGCAACATGGCCATCTCACCGGCCCAGCGGCTTATCTGCCAGTGGCGGAGGAACCAGAGGCCGGTGCCGATCATGGCGAGAAGGATGGCCAAAGAGGTCCACGCAACGGCGATTGGTACCCAGCCGCTGTCGATCTCGTCCGCCGCGCTCCAGACGATCGCGCAGGAGATGAGGCCGACGAGGATGCCCCAGCGGATCGCGCCGCTGCCATCGATGCGGCTGAAGCGGAGGTAAACCGCCGTGAGGAACAGGACACTCGGGAGGATCCAACCGAGGATCAGGACCTGCGGGGTCGCGAAGAGGTTGTCGGCCCCGGTTTCGTCGAGCAGACCGTCGCCCGCCCAATCCGCTGCGACCAAGGCCGTGGCCCCGGTAGTGACCGCCATCCAGATCGCGCCGAGGAAGACGAGGATGTTGCCGAAGGTTCCGGCGACGGCTCCGGCGAAGTTATCCGCGAAATCGAGCTTCATGGGGGCTCCGCTCAGATGGGAATCCCCAAATCCTCCGCGCTGCTGCTGACGGTGCCGAACTTCTTCTCCAGACCGGCGCGGCGCTCGACATTGGCGGCGAGCAGCTCTTCCAGATGGTTCCGGCCGCGATTTGCCTCAAACTTTCCGTAGCGCCGGACCGCGCGGCGGATGGCGGTCGTGAAGGCGATGGTGATGGCAGCGGCGACGATCTTCGGGAGAATCCCACCGGGGATCGCCATGATGAAGATGCCGGTGATCATGAAGGCCTGCAGGGTGGCGAGGATGTTCCAATGCTTCGCCTCCACGTTCTCGGAGCGGATGAACCACATGCCGGTCCAGAAGACGAAAGCGATGATCGGCAGGACGGCGAGGACATACATCAGCCCGCCTTGGACCCCGACTTCGCCGCCACCCGCGTAGCCGAAGCTGCCCTCGGCCAAGGCGGTGCCGGCCATCAGGGAAAGCACGCCGATGCCGGCGCCGGAAAGTATCGCCATGGCGAATACGAGCGCCTTCAGCAGCACCCAACCGATGCTATCGACCAGCAGTTCGATGAATCCGGCTTTCATGATCCCCCTATCTCTCATAAACGGGAGATAAAGGCAAGAAGCGCGTGGCTTGCCGGCCGCGAAACGGATTTTAGCCCTCGCTCGGGGGGAAGATGACGGCGACGCGTTCGATGCCGTTCTTGGAGAACTCCTCCCAGTAGCGCTTCTCGATGTCCTGGGTTTGGGCGCGGCGTTCTTCCTCGGTGAGTTTGGTCCACGCAGGCATGCCGATGGCACGGGCGAGGTCGCGGTCGGCAAGGCGGATGACGAGCTCTTCCCAGAAGACCTCGTTGCGGAACTCGTCGTAGCACTGCTGGTAGAAGGAGCCGTCCTGATAGTCGGGGGTCAGGTGGTGCTTCTGCTTCTCCTCGTCGAAGGCGATGTGGGTGCCTTGGCCGGCGTGCTTGGCCTTCTCCAGGACCTTCTCCTCGAGCGCCTCGTAGGCGGCGACGCCTTCCTCGGAGCCGGGGCGCTCGTTCCATGAGGCGACTTCGGCGGCCAGGCTGACCATCTCCACGAGGGTATCGAGTTCGTCTTCGGTGAAACGCAAATGCATGTCGGGGCGGGGAGGGAAGCACTGCTTGGGGTACGCCGCAAGCTTGCGCTGGGAGAGAGGTGAAGTGCCGGGTGATCCGTGAGCAGTGATCAGCGGGAGTCGGCTACCGCGGAGACACGGAGGTCGCGGAGGAACGCAGAGAGGGAAAGGCGGGAAATGGAAACGCCAAGACGCGAAGTTCGCCAAGTTTCCGAGGGCGAGGTTTGGGCGCGGAGCTCTTGGGGCGTTGAACCGCTTAAGGCGCTGCGCGTAGGGTTCTCACCCGTCCTCTTTGCGTTGGGATGGGCGGGGACCTCGGGGTGCCGGGCTGGCCTTGGGATGGGCGTGGCGTGCGAGGTGGTACACGAGGACGGGATCGAACCGCCGACCATCCCGGTGTAAGCGGGACGCTCTACCGCTGAGCTACTCGTGCTTTTGCCTGCGGACGGGGGGACTGTCTGTGGAAGGAAGGGGGCGGGCAAGCTAGAAGTGGGGGGGTGGGGGGAGAGAAATCACTAATCACTAATCTTCTAATCACAAATCGGGGTGCGCGCTGCCGCGCGGTTGGGGGGAGGGGGCGAGTGATCGGTGTTGAGTTGGAAGGAAAGGCAGGTGCCGAGTGAGCAGTGAGCAGTGGAAAGGCGGGGGTGGGGGGTGGATACTAGGGGGGTCGTCCGTCTGAAGGCCGGGACTAGGTACCCTTGGTGGCGGGCATTGAGAACTGCTTCGTCCGCTCACGGAGTGAGCGGACTACTTAGAGGCGTTTGAGCATGGCTTCTTCCATGGCGCGTTCGACTAGGGCGGCGGCGAGGGTTTCGGTGGCTTGATCGAGGCGCTGGACGGCGGCTTTGAGGGGGTTGGGCTGGCCATCGGCCAGGGCGGTGCGGACGGCGGTGGCGGCGGACTCGATCTCTTGGCGCTGGGCGGGGGTGACGAGGTCGGCGGCGGCGAGGAGGGCTTGGTCGACGGCGGGGAGGAGTTCCTCGGCCTTCATGCGGGCCTCGGTGAAGATGCGCTCCGCCATGTCCTCGAAGGCGTGGTCGACGGACTCGCCGACCATCTGCTCTACGGCGGCGTCATCGACGTCCACGGCGGAGTTGCGGATCTCCACGATGGTGTCCTGGCCGGTCTTCACGTCGCGGGCGAGGACTTCGAGGATGCCGTTCTCATCGATGCGGAACTGGACACCGACGCGGGCCTGGCCCTTGGGGGCGGGGTCGAAGGGAACTTCGAAGTTGCCGAGCTCCCAGTTGTCGCGGGCCATCTCGCGCTCGCCCTGCAGGACGCGGACGCGCATGGAGGCCTGGCCGGCGGCGGCATTGGTGAACATCTCGCCGGCCTTGCAGGGGATGGTGGTATTGCGCGGGATGAGGACGTTCATGAGGCCGCCGAAGGTCTCGATGCCGAGGCTGAGCGGGGTGACATCGAGCAGCACCATCTTGCGCAGGGAGCCGCCGAGGACGCCGGCCTGGATGGTGGCGCCGAGGGCGACGGCTTCGTCCGGGTGCTGGGAGAGGTCCGGCTCGCGGCCGAAGAGGGTGGCGACGGCCTGGCGGACGGCGGGGATGCGGGTGCTGCCGCCGACGAGGACCACGGCATCCAGGTCCTCCGTGCTGGCATTGGCATCCGCCAGGGCCTGGCGGCAGCAGGTGAGGCTGCGGGCGATGAGGGGGCGGAGGATCTGCTCCAGCGCGGCGCGGTCCACGAGGGTTTCCAGGCTACTAGAGCCATCGTAGAAGGGGGCGCGGAAGCTCTCGCTCTCGCGCTCGGAGAGGGCGCACTTCACGCGCTCCGCTTCCTCGATCAGGCGGATGCGGGCGGCGGCGGGGAGGGCCTCGAAATCGATGCCGGCGGTGGCGGCCACGTGGCGGGCGAGGGCCAGGTCGATGTCATCGCCGCCGAGGCGGGTATCGCCGCGGGTGGCGAGGACTTGGAAGACGCCGTCCTGCATCTCCAAGATGGAAAGATCGAAGGTGCCGCCGCCGAGGTCGTAGACGGCCACGCGGGACTTCTCCGCCAGCTTGTCGAGGCCGTAGGCGAGGGCGGCGGCGGTGGGCTCGCTGAGGATGCGGACGACTTCCAGCCCGGCGAGTTCCCCGGCGCGCTTGGTGGCGGCGCGCTGGGCGTCATTGAAGTAGGCAGGCACGGTGATCACGGCCTTGGTGGCCGGGCGCTCCAGGCGCATCTCGGCGATGCGCTTCAGCTCCTTCAGGATCTCCGCGCTGACTTCCTCCGGGCTGCGGCCCAGCACGCGGACTCCGCCGCTGCCATCGGCGGCGCGCTCCATGGGGACGCAGAACTCGGTCTCCTCGCCATGGCGGCGGCCCATCAGGCGCTTCACGCTGGTGATCACGCGGCCGGGATCGGCGGAACGGCGGCGCAGGGCCTTGCGGCCGACTTCGATGTTGCCGGTGCTTTCTCCTTCTGCGGCGGGGCCGGGGCTGCTGCCGAACCAGACGGCGCTGGGGGTGATGCGCTTGCCCTCGGCATCTGCGAGCAGGATCGGGAAGCCGAATTCCACCGCGCCCACGGCGGAATTGGTGGTGCCGAGGTCGATGCCAAGGATCAGTTCGCTGCTCACCGGGGGATGCTGGGTAGGGGGCTCTTGTGGGTCAATGGCCCGCATCTGTTCGGTGTTGCGATTCAGGGTTCAAGGTTCGGCGATCGGGGGGCAATAGCTGGGAGAAAGGTCAGGAAATGTCTGTGGTTTTGGAAAAGTTCGAGGAAGGGACGGCGAGGGGTGAAGGGAGTATAGGCAGGTCTGGGGAAGGGATGCACGAGGGAAGGGCTTGCCGGCCGCAAATGGGAAAATTCAGCTTCCAATCTAACAGTGAAGGTCGGGACTAGAGATGGCGGAAGGACTCTTTTATCTTAAAAAATAATCCTGAAGCCCCGATGATTTCATATGGACTCAGAGGAAACTTTGGTATTAAGATTGACTTCAATCAGTTTATAGCGATCCTCTAACCAAAAGACAATCTATAATAAAGTTTCGATGGCAGACCCTCAAACCAGTCAAGAAGATATCGGGGAAGTTACCGAGGTTAGGGATCCCTCTCTCGTTTCATTGAGTATAGAGAACGGGCAAGTAGTAATGAGGCTTGATTGGGCACTGATTTTACTCGCGATCGTGGGATTTATATTCTGGGTTGTGGCACGGAGCCGATCATCTGCGCTCAAACAGGAGATCGATTCTGTCACGATCAAATTTGGCGGGCTGCCGGAAGCGGTCATAAAAATTAATAGGGATACTCAAAAAATAGCATTCGCAGCGTATGCCGAGCTCGTGACTCGAAAAATCGCATTGCCGTTTGACGAGGACCACGATGTTATTGAAGATGTTTATAAGTCGTGGTATCAGGTGTTTTCAACGGTCCGAGACCTAATTAAGCAGATTCCCGCGCATCACCTAACTTCGTCGGAAGATACAAGAGAACTTGTTCAGGTGTTGATTAATCTTCTCAACCAAGGGTTAAGGCCGCATCTTACCAAATGGCACTCTCGATATAGGCGGTGGTATGCTGCAGAACTTGAAAACAATAAGGACCATCTGGTGAGTCCTCAAGAAGTATTGGAAGTTCGCTTGCGCCCGCCAAGCTATCTTTTTCGCACGTTTGAGGGGTGAAGCCCCGCCTTGGACTAAAGATAGAATTCTTGCAGCCTATAAATTTACTAATGCTTACAGGGCGAGCGACAGGGTGAGTCAGTTCCTTATTAGGAATGTCATTTATAGCGGCGATCAAACGCTAGATGAAGTGTTTCTGCGTACTATTCTCTTCAAGATATTCAATAAAGTCGAAACGTGGGAGTTGTTAGTCAAAGCCTTTGGCGAAGTGAGCTTGAGAACGTTTACTCCGCAAGGATACGGGAAAGTTCTCGACTCCGCAATGAATGAAGGTAAACGAATCTACTCTGCGGCATACATCATGCCTTCAGGTGGTAGGAATGGAGAATTCAAGAAGAAGCACGATATGCATCTCCATCTCCTGAAGAGGATGATGGAGGATTCCTTGCCAAGAAAGATACAAGATTGTGAAAAGATGGTCGAGGCTTTCCATCTTCTTAAGTCCTATCCTTCGATCGGGGACTTTCTGGCTTATCAATTTGTTACTGACCTCAATTACAGCCCTCATCTGAGATTTTCTGAGAAAGAATTTGTGTGTGCCGGCCCCGGTGCGATCGATGGGATTAGCAAATGCTTTGAGAATTCGTCCAGGCTCCCAACTGAAGAAATCATCAAGATCATGGTGGAGCTCCAGCATGAGGAGTTTAGGAGATTATCAATCGACTTTGAAAGCCTGGGGGGAAGAGAATTACAACTCATCGACTGTCAGAACTTGTTTTGTGAAATAAGCAAATATTCTCGGGTCGCGCATCCTGAGGTGCTAGGTATTGCTGGAAGAACCCGGATCAAACAAACTTTTAGCATGACGGGGCCACCTCCCATCCCGTGGTATCCCCCGAAATGGAACATAAATCAGAGAATCAAGAATCAATTGTGAGATGTTTAATTTATTCGATGGTCCCACGGCAGACGACGTTTGGCTAAGGATTGTTGCGGAGCTGAGTCGGGGATGTCAGCCGTTGTTGGGCGGGCGCGGTGGCGAATTCAAAGAGTTGCTTCACACCGCGATATCGGTAAGTGATCCGCGAGAAAGGTGGGTGGTTTCACGTCAACCCACAATAAATCCGGCCTTTGCTATAGCAGAAATCGTTTGGATTTTAGCAGGTCGAAATGATTCTGCTTTTCTCAACTATTTCAATTCTACGCTCCCGCGGTTTGCGGGAGAGGGTGAGTCTTACCACGGTGCCTATGGCTACAGGCTCAGGAAGCATTTCTCAGTCGATCAACTAGCTGTTGCTTTTGAGAGTTTGGCAAACAATCCGCAGTCTCGGCAGGTTGTTCTGCAAATTTGGGATCCGCAGTCCGATTTGCCGCTCAACGATGGCTCTCCCGCCTCGCCTGACGTCCCCTGTAATTTGTCGTCTGTGTTAAAGATACGAGACGGGGCTTTGGAATGGCTTCAAATTATGCGAAGTAATGACGTGTATTTGGGCTTTCCCCACAATGTTATCCAATTCACCATGCTTCAGGAGGTCCTTGCTGGCTGGCTAGGTTTAAGGCTTGGGTCTTATAATCATGTTAGTGACAGCCTTCATGTCTATCGTCGTGATCTAGATTTGACGACGAATGTTGGCAAAATCTCGATGCCGTCTAAGTCGGATAGATTCAACGATAATTACGCGGATACGCAGAAGTATGTTGGGCGGCTTGCAAGTTTGGTGGAGGATATAATCGATCCCGGCAATTTGCCTCTAGATCTGTTGAATAAGTTGTCAGGCTTGAGGGTTTCGCCTGGATGGTTTAATTACGCGGCAATTTTAACCGCCGAGGCCTGCAGGCGGAGACAGGATATTGATTCAGTGAGCTTAGCTCTAGAGCTCTGCGGCAATCAACAATTGCGCTTCATTTTTTCATGTTGGCTCAAACGTGTGGCGCCTTAGTCTTGTTGCGAGATGCCTGTAATTCGGTTTCGCTATCTTGACAGCATTAGAACCGAAATAGAAGAAATGGGTAGATATGAGGACGGCGTCTTTCTGGGTATCGTTCCTAGTGTTGTGAGAATTCTGGCTCCCGTCAAGATTACTATGATGAGAGTCTGCCTGAATCCATTCGCCCTGGAGGTCTTGATGATAGATGTTGTCGCCTAGTAACATCGTTTTCGATCCATTTCTGACCGGCTTTTTTGAAAGGAAATCAGGATTTGTCCAATATTCATTAAAAGTAATCTTTGTGGTGACCTTCATGCCAAAGATACATCTGCCAGTAGCATTAAGTTTTTTCCCTCCCATTCCTAAGACCCAGTCTCCTATCGCGGCAGAGCCTCGAAGGATAGGTTTGCAGGTAGCTAAAGTGCAAATTCCGTGAAATGGGTTTGGAGCAAATCCAAAATCTCGATCAACGACATAAACAAATACCCTTGGCATCGTATCAACATTCGCTGTGGCCACCCTCGTTGACCGGCGGTCGAAGACCGCCTTCTGGGGACTCAAATACGTTCTCGGAGCCGTCGATCGCGTTTAGTATCGAATCTGAATTCCAATTCACCAAGGCGGCGGCACAGTCTTCAAAGGCTGGGGGAACATCTGCCTGCGTGCCCCCTCGTTCAAAGACCCCAACAATTCGCTTACCCTGCTCGTGGGCTGTGGTGATCTCCCAGTTTACCCATGATCGTTTATGAGTTTCCTTTCCGATCAAAACTACAACCGTAGACGCCCACGAAATCTTCATTCTCAGCAGTCGTTTGATGACTGCTGGATCAACCAATCCTCGCGCTAGTCGGTCTTGGTTGGCGGGTTTTGCACGTATAGAGCTGTTTCTTACATCGTAACCCTTTTTAGACACTAATTTAACGAGTGCATCTACTGACGCGTCGTCGGCGTGATGATGACTTATGAAAAGATGACGGCGATTACTCATTCCTTGGGAGGGTGTCGGATCGCAGAGATAAAAAGGCGGGATCTCTTAGATGGCAATATTATCTTTCTGAGGTTTCATTCTCACCGTTTTGTAAATGAGCCACGACTCAGTTGTAAGGCTTGATCCGGTTGGAGGCTTCCGCCACTTTCGGATCAGTGAGTAAGCTAACCACCCACGTGCTCGACACCACCCACGGTCGTCCCGCTTACGGGATGGGGATTCAGCTTTTGAAGGAGGGGGTGGTGCTGGCTTCGATGGTGACGAATGTGGACGGGCGTTGCGACGGGCCGCTGCTGGAGGGGGAGGCGCTGGTGCCGGGGATCTATGAGCTGCAGTTCCATGTGGCGGCGTACTTCGCGGGGCTGGGGGCGAAGTCGCCGTTCCTGGATGTGGTGCCGGTGCGGTTCCGGGTGGAGGAGGGGAAGAGCTACCACGTGCCGCTGGTGGTTTCGCCGTATGCGTATTCGACGTATCGGGGGAGCTAGAGGGGGAGATCACTAATCACTAATCTTCTATCACAAATCGGAGTGCGGCTGCGCCGGGGGGAGGGGGAGAGGAAGAATTCCGCTGCGCGGGAGTGCCGAGTGATCAGTGAGCAGTGATCAGTGGGAGAAGTTTGCTAGTGGGCAGTTTTCAGTTTTCAGGGGAGGGTCTACCGCGGAGGCGCAGAGGTCGCGGAGGGGCGCGGAGAGAGAGGAAGTTTTAGCTCTGAGCTCTGGATTCTGGATTCTGGATTCTTGAATGGAGGGAGGGTTGGGGCGGGCGTTGTTTGGGGCGGAGGCGAGAAGCCGGAAGGACGAGAGTCCTTTCGCTACGGCGAGGGTGTGATGGGGAGTGAGCGGTGCTTCGCTCGACCGTCCAAGCGGACTGAAGATCCGCGTTCCCGGGGGGGCGGAGCCGCGGGTTTTTGGTGGGGTGTGTTTTCCCGTGGATGGCGGTTTGGTTGGGTTTGGTTTGGCGGGAGGGATTGGGGTGTTAGGGTAGGGGGTGATGATTTCGTTCGAGGAGGCTTTGGGGCGGTTGTTGGGGCGGATCGAGGCGCTGGGCGAGGTGACGGATACGCCGGGGGCTTTGACGCGAACCTTCCATTCGCCGGCGAATCTGGCTGCGTCGCGGGTGGTGGGGCGGTGGATGGAGGAGGCGGGGATGACTGTCTCCTATGATGCTGGGGGGACGGTGAGGGGGATTCTCGCTGCGCGAGGGGAGGAGTTTGCTAGTGTTCAGTGTTCAGTTTGCAGGGAAGGCGAGGAGGGAGGAGTGCCGAGTGAACAGTCAGCAGTGATCAGTGGAAAGGCAGGAGAGGCGGGAGGAACTTCGAACTCTGAACTTGGAACGCTGAACTCTGAATCTGGAGTGGAGGATAGGGGCGAGGGACGCACCCCCTCCTTGGATGGGAGGCCGCTTTTGATGGGGTCGCATTTGGATACGGTGATCGATGCGGGGAAGTATGATGGGGCGCTGGGGGTTTTGATGGCGATTGCGGCGCTGGAGGTGACGGGTCCGCTGGGGTTCCCGGTGCATGTGCTGGGGTTCTCCGATGAGGAGGGGGTGAGATTCCATGCGACGTATCTGGGGAGCCGGGCTTGTGTGGGGGAGCTGACGCGGGAGGTGCTGGAGATGCGGGATGCGTATGGGATTTCGGTGGGGGAAGTGCTGGAGTGCGGAGTGCGGAGTGCGGAGGAGTTTGCTAGTGTTCAGTGTTCAGTTTTCAGGGAAGAGGGGGAAGGCGGAGTGCCGAGTGATCAGTTAGCAGTGATCAGTGAAAAGGCAGGAGAGCAGGGGGAGGCGGGGATGATGAGGGTGGAGGAGTTTCATTATGCGCCGGGGGAGTGCCGGGGGTATGTGGAGGTGCACATCGAGCAGGGTAGGGTGCTGGAGGAGTTGGGGGAGGCGGTGTGCGGGGTGAGCGGGATCTGCGGGCAGAGCCGGCTGATGCTTTCGCTACGGGGGCAGGCGGATCATGCGGGGACGACGCCGATGGAGATCCGCCGGGATGCGCTGGCGGGGGCCTGCGAATGCGTGCTGGCGGTGGAGGCGATGGGGCGGAGGCAGCCGCCGCTGGTGGCGACGGTGGGGAAGATGGACATCCGGCCGGGGGCCTCGAATGCGATTCCGGGGGAGGTGCGGTTCACGCTGGATTTCCGGCATCCGGTGGATGCGGTGCGGGAGGCGCTGCTGGGGGAGCTGCTAGGAATCCTGGCAGGGATCGCGGAGAGCCGGGGTCTGGAGCTGGGCTGGGAGATGGTGCAGGAGAACGGGGCGGTGCCCTGCGATGCGGATCTGCGGGAGGCGCTGCTGGATGCGGTGGAGGCGGTGACGGGGAGTCGGCGGGAATTACCGAGCGGGGCGGGTCACGACGGGGTGATGATGGCGACGGCGATGCCGGTAGGGATGGTGTTTGTGCGGTGTCGCGGGGGGCTGAGTCATCATCCGGAGGAGTATGCGGCGCCGGAGGATGTGGCTGTGGGGTTGAGGGTGTTGGTGGGGTTTTTGAGGAGTGGTAGATGGTAGATGGTGGATGGTGGATGGTGGATGGTGGATGGTGGATATTTCTACCGCGGAGGCGCAGAGGTCGCGGAGGAACGCAGAGGGGAGATTGGGTTTGAGAGGTGGTGGGACCGCCAAGGCGCGAAGGGCGCCAAGTTCTTTGAGGGGTAGGAGGGGTGAAGGATCGAGGTGGTGGGGTTTGGAGCGAGCGTGAGAGCTGCTTGATTTGTGGGTGGCTTCTGCGGGCCGGAGGCGCCGCGCTCCCGGGCGCTGACGCGTTGGGTTTGGGAGGTGGTGGGACCGCGAAGGCGCGAAGGGTGCTGAGTTTTTTGAGGGCGAGGAGGGGTGAAGGATCGGGGTGGTGGGGTTTGGAGCGAGTGTGAGAGCTGCTTGATTTGTGGGTGGCTTCTGCGGGCCGGAGGCGCCGCGCTCCCGGGCGCTGACGCGTTGGGTTTGGGAGGTGGTGGGACCGCGAAGGCGCGAAGGGTGCCGAGTTTTTTGAGGGCGAGGAGGGGTGAAGGATCGGGGTGGTGGGGTTTGGAGCGAGTGTGAGAGCTGCTTGATTTGTGGGTGGCTTCTGCGGGCCGGAGGCTCCGCGCTCCCGGGGGGCTGACGCGTTGCCAAAATCGGTGCGGGGTGTGCTCTTCTGCTTCCCATGGGGGTGAGGAAGCCCTTGCATTGATAGTCCATGAGCCGGTTCGACACGATTCTGCGCAATGCTTCGGTGGTGACTCCGGAGGGGGTGAGGGTGATGGATGTGGGAATCGCGGGGGGGAGTTTCGCGGAGCTGGGTGCGAGCTTGCGGGGGGAGGCGGTGGTGGAGATCGATGCGACGGGGCGGGTGATGTTCCCGGGGCTGGTGGATGTGCACGTGCATTTCAACGAGCCGGGGCGGACGGAGTGGGAGGGGTTTGCGACGGGGTCGGCCTCGCTGGCGGCGGGGGGCGGGACTTGTTTCATCGACATGCCGCTGAACTCGCATCCGCCGGTGCTGGATGTGGCGAGCCTGATGGCGAAGCGTCGGGCGGGGGAGGCGAACAGCCGGCTGGACTTCGCGCTGTGGGGCGGGCTGACGCCGGAATCCGTGCCGAAGATGGCGGATCTGGCGCGGTCCGGGGTGGCGGGGTTCAAGGCCTTCCTGTGCGCGAGCGGGATCGATGAGTTTTCGGCGGCGAACGAGGCCTGCCTGCGGAAGGGGATGCACGTGGCGGCGGAATTCAACCTGCCGGTGGCGGTGCATGCGGAGAGCCCGGCGGTGATCGCGGCGCACCAGCGGGAGTTCCCGCCGCCGCGGCCGGGGACGATGGCGGATTGGCTGGGCTCGCGTCCGGTGGCGGCGGAGATCGCGGCGATCGAGATGGCGCTGTCCTGTGCGAAGGATACGGGCTGTGCGCTGCATGTGGTGCATGTGAGCGCGCCGGAAGGGATCGAGCTGATCGCGGCGGGGAAGCGGGAGGGGATCGATGTGACGGCGGAGACGTGTCCGCACTACTTGCTGCTGGATACCTGGGCGGCGGAGCGGATCGGGGCGGCGGCGAAGTGTGCGCCGCCGTTGCGCTCGCCGGGGACGGTGGAGGGGCTGTGGCGGATGCTGCGGGCGGGGATGATCGATACGATCGGCTCGGACCATTCGCCCTCGCCGCCGGAGCTGAAGGAGGGGGATGATGTGTTCTCGATGTGGGGGGGGATCGCGGGGAGCCAGCATGGGTTCCCGCTGGTGGTGGAGAAGGCGGTGGGGGGGGGAGTGACGAATGACGAAGCCCGAATGACGAATGGGGTGGGCTGGGAGATGCTGGCGGCGGTGTTCGCGGGGAATCCGGCGCGGCGGTTCCGGCTGGACGGGCTGAAGGGGCGGATCGCGGAGGGGATGGATGCGGACTTCTGCCTGCTGCGGGCGGATGAGTTCGTGATCGAGACAAAGGACTTGCTGGCGCGGCACCCGATATCGCCCTATGTGGGGATGCGCTGCGCATGGCGGGTGGAGGCCACCTGGCTGCGGGGGAATCCCGTATCGCCCGCCACGCACGGCCGCTTCCTGACGCCCGATTTATGACGCCCCTCTTTGGACAGACCCGCACGCGAGTGGAGCTCCGCCACGCCCTGATCACTCCGGACGGCCATGTGCCGAGCGCCTTCCCGGGATGGGAGGGGGCGATCGCGTATGTGATCCTATCGCCCGCGATGGGTGCGGAGGTCAGCCAGATGCTGGTGGCCTTCGGCGAGGGCGGGGGCATGGCGCTCTTCCCGGCGGACGAGCACGAGCATGCGCTGTATGTGGAGGAGGGGGATTGCCGCGTGGTGTGGGATGACGGCGATGTGACGCTGGCGGATGGGGGCTTCGCCTTCGTGCCGAGCGAGAACGTGCTGGCGCTGCACGGCAGCGAGGGGACACGGGTGACGCTCTTCCGCAAGGTGTACGAGCCGGTGGAAAATCTGGAAGCGCCGCCAGCGGTGAACGGGCATGTCTCGGACGTGCCGGCGGAGCCTTTCCTAGGGAACGAAAAGGCGAGGCTGCAGACGCTGCTGCCGCTGGATGTGCGCTATGACATGGCGATGAACGTCTTTACCTATCAGCCGGGGGCGACGCTGCCCTTCGTGGAGACGCACGTGATGGAGCACGGGCTGCTGATGCTTTCCGGGCAGGGGGTGTATCGCCTGGACGAGAAGTACTATCCGGTGCGTGCGGGGGATGCGATCTGGATGGGGCCGTATTGCCCGCAGTGGTTCGTGGCGATGGGGGAGGAGCCGGCGAGCTACCTTTACTACAAGGATGTGCATCGGCTGCCGTGAGGTAGCAGGAAGTGCCGAGTGAGCAGTGGAAGAAGCGAGAATTTGAGGGCGGGCTTTTCAAGGTGGCATGGGTACTGCCAGCTTGGGAGGTATGAAGGTAGGGGTGAGTCGGCTGGATCGGGAGATTGATGAGTTGGCGGCGATTTCGGTGCATCCGGCTCCGGCGGTGACGCGGGTGATTTTCTCGCCGGAGGATCTATCGGCGCGGGAGTGGCTGACGGTGCTGGCGAAGGAGGCGGGCTTTCTGGTGCGGCAGGATCCGGTGGGGAATTTGTTCATCCGCTGGGAGGGGAGCGAGCCGTGTTTGCCGGCGGTGGCGACGGGTTCGCATACGGATGCGATCCCGAATGCGGGGAAGTATGATGGGGTGGTGGGCGTGCTGGGCGGGCTGGAAGCGATGCGGGTGCTGAAGGAGGGCGGGCATGTGCCGAAGCGGAGCATCGAGCTGATCATGTTCACGTCCGAGGAGCCGACGCGCTTCGGGATCGGGTGTCTGGGTAGCCGCTTGATGGCGGGCACGACTTCGCCGGAGCAGGCGCAGGCCTTGCGCGATCCCGAGGGACGTTCGCTGGATGAGCTGCGGGAGGCGGCGGGCTGCCGGGGGAGCTTGGGGGCGGTGAAGCTTTCGACGGGAGCTTACAAGGCGTTCGTGGAGTTGCACATCGAGCAGGGTCCGCTGTTAGAAGCGGCGGAGATCGATATCGGGGTGGTGGAGAAGATCGCGGCACCTTCGGCGTTTCGCTTGCTGCTGAAAGGTCAGGGTGGTCATGCGGGGGCGGTGCTGATGCCGGGGCGGAAGGATGCGTTCTTGGCGGCGGCGGAGATTGCACTGCTGGTGGAGAAGGCGGCGCTGGAGAGCGGCAGCCCGGATACGGTGGGGACGACGGGCTTGGTCGAGGTGAAGCCGGGGGCGATCAACAGCATCCCCTGTGATGTGAAGATGGAGGTGGACTTCCGCGACACGAACAAGGAGGCGCGGGACAAGGCGCTGGCGCGGATCGGCGATGGCACGCATGCGATCTGCAAGCGGCGCGGTGTGACGGTGGATTGGCAGGTGATCAATCAGGATCCGCCGGCGCTGTGCGACCCATCGCTGGTGGCGCTGGTGGAGGCGCAGGCGGCGAAGGCGGGCTGCACGCAGCAGCGGATGATCAGCCGGGCTTACCATGATTCGCTATTCATGGCGCGGGTGTGTCCGACGGTGATGATCTTCATTCCGTGCTACAAGGGGTATAGCCACCGGCCGGATGAGTACAGCTCTCCCGAGGCGATTGCGAAGGGGGTGACGGTGCTGGCGGGGTGCTTGAAGGAGCTGAGCGCGAGGTGAGAGTTGGAGCGTGATCTTGGCCGGGTGGCTGCTAGAGTAGCGGACGTGTCGGGAAATCGGGAGATCTTGCGGGTCAACGGGAAGGCATTCGATGTCGGCGGTGTGGCGCTGCATGAGACGGTGCTGGACTTCCTGCGTCGGCAGGGGCTGACCGGCACGAAGTGCGGGTGCAATGAGGGCGACTGCGGGGCTTGCTCGGTGCTGCTGGTGGAGAGCGATGGCAAGCTGCGCGCGGTGAACTCTTGTCTGGCGCTGGTGCAGGCCTTCGCGGGACGGGAGGTCCGGACGGTGGAGGGGATCGGGAAGGGCGATGAGCTGCACCCGGTGCAGGCGGCGATGGTGAAGTGCCAGGGCTCGCAGTGTGGGTATTGCACGCCGGGCTTCATCGCTTCGATGACCGAGGCGTGGCATCGCAAGGAGACGCCGGATGATGCGGCGATCGCGGATCAGCTGTGCGGGAACCTTTGTCGGTGCACGGGCTATCGGCCGATCCGGGAGGCGATGACGAAGGCTCTGGCGAAGCGCGAGACGCGTGAGGAATGGGAGGCGTGGATGCAGGCGGGCGAGGTGGCGGAGGCTCCGGTATCGAGCACGGTGGGATCGGGGATCTTCCTGCGGCCGTCGCGGGTGGCGGATGCGCTGGCTTTTATGAAGCAGTATCCGGGGGCGGTGTTCCTCGCGGGTGCGACGGAGATCGCGGTGCTGATGAACAAGCGGCACCTGAGACCGGAGGCTTTGATCTCACTGGATGGCGTGCGCGAGCTGGCGGTGATCCGGCGTTATCAAGATGCGTGGGAGATCGGCGGCGCGGCGCGCATGACGGATATCCAGGAGGCACTGGCGGGAGAGTATCCGGCGCTGGACGAGATGTTCCGCTGGTTCGCCTCGCGGCAGATCCGGCATCGGGCGACGCTGGGAGGGAATCTGGCGACGGCATCGCCGATCGGGGATAGCGCGCCGATCCTGATGGCGCTGGATGCGTCGGTGATTCTGGTATCGGCGGAAGGCGAGCGGGAGGTTTTGTTAGATGAGTTCTTCGTGAGCTATCGGAAGACGGTGCTGAGGGCGGACGAGCTGATCCGGGCGATCCGGATTCCGCGGAAGCAGGAGGGGAGGGTGGCATTCTACAAGGTCTCGAAGCGGCGGGAGATGGACATCTCGATCGTGGCGGCGGGGATTCGCGTGGCGGTGGATGAGGCGGGCTTGGTGAGCGAGGCGCGGCTGGCCTTCGGCGGGGTGGCGGAGAAAACCGTGCGGGCGAAGGCGGTGGAGGCGGCGCTGATCGGGAAGCCGCTGGCGCTGACGGCGGAGATCGAGGGCCTGTTAGAAAAGGCCTTCACGCCCTTGAGCGATGTGCGCAGCGGGGCGGGCTACCGGGTTTCGCTGGTGAAGGGGCTGTTCGAGAAGTTCGTGGCGAACGAGGCGACGGAGCGGGTGAAGCTGCACGAGGCATTCGAGGGCGGCAGCGGGATGGCGCATGAGAGCGCGAAGGGGCACGTGACCGGATCGGCGAAGTATGTGCACGATACCGCGCTGGGCAGGACGATGCTGGAGGTTTGGGCGGTGAGGTCGAAGGTGGCGCGCGGGATTCTGAAAAGCTTGGATGTGACGGAGGCGCGCGGGATGCCGGGCATCCATGCGGTGCTGGTCGCGGAGGATTTGCCTGGGGCGAATAACAGCGGGCCATCGCGGCATGATGAGCCCTTGCTGGCAGAGCATGAGGTGCTTTTCCACGGGCAGGCGCTGGCCCTGGTGGTGGGCGATTCGCTGGAGCAGTGCCGACTGGCGGCGGAGAAGGTGGTGGTGGAGATCGAGGAACTGAAGCCGATCCTCGGGATCGAGGCGGCGCTGGCGGCGGACTCCTTCCATACGGATCCGCATGTGCTGGCACGTGGCGACGTGAAGACCGGGCTGGGGGCTGCGGCGCGGATGATCGAGGGGACTTTCGCCTTCGGCGGGCAGGAGCATTTCTATCTGGAGACGCAGGCCGCTTGGGCGGAGGCGGACGGGGAGGGCGGAATGTATGTGGCGAGCTCCACGCAGCATCCCTCCGAGATCCAGACGATCGTGGCGGAGGCGCTGCATGTGCCGCGGCACAAGGTGGTGGTGGAGTCGCCGCGGATGGGCGGGGGCTTCGGCGGGAAGGAGACGCAGGGGAATGCGATCGCGGCGCTGTGTGCGGTGGCGGCGCTGAAGACGGGCAGGCCGGTGCGCTGGCAGCTTGATCGCGACGAGGACATGGCGACCACGGGCAAGCGGCATCCCTTCCTGGCGAAGTACCGGGTGGGGTATGATGATGCGGGGATGTTGCAGGCGGCGGAGGTGAAGCTGTGGTCGGACGGCGGGTGGTCGCTGGATCTCTCGCTGCCGGTGACGGACCGGGCCTTGTTCCACCTAGACAACGCTTACTACATTCCGAACGTTCATTTCGAGGGGCGGGTAGCGAAGACGAACGTGACCTCGCACACGGCATTCCGTGGCTTCGGCGGTCCGCAGGGTATGCTGGTGATCGAGGAGATCATCGGGCGGATCGCGCTGCGGCTGGGACTGCCGCCGGAAGAGGTGCGACGGAAGAACTTCTACCACGGCAGCGGCGAGACGAACACCACGCACTACGGCGCGGAGATCGGGGATAACCGGGTGTGCCGGATCTGGGATGAACTACTAGAGAGCTCGGAGTTTGAACGTCGACGGGCGGCAATCGAGGCGTGGAACGAGGCGCATCCGAAGCGCAAGCGCGGCATGGCGATCACGCCGGTGAAGTTCGGGATCAGCTTCACGCTGACTTACTACAACCAGGCCGGGGCGCTGTTGCTGGCGTATGCCGATGGCTCGGTGCAGGTGAACCACGGCGGCACCGAGATGGGGCAGGGACTGCATACCAAGATCCTGGGCGTGGTGATGCGGGAGCTGGGTTTGCCGGCGGAGCAGATCCGGCTGATGCAGACGCGCACGGACAAGGTGCCGAATACCTCGGCGACGGCGGCGAGTTCGGGATCGGACTTGAACGGGATGGCGGTGGCGGACGCCTGCCGGCAGATCCGGGAGCGCTTATCGCCGCTGGCGGCGGAGAAGCTGGGGTGTGCGGAGGATGAGATCCGCTTTGCCGATGGATCGGTGCATGGTGGCGGGAACTCGATGGCCTTCGGGGATCTGACAATGCTGGCCTACCAACGTCGCGTGCAGCTCGCGGCGGCGGGCTTCTATGCGACGCCGGATTTGAAGTGGGATTGGAACGTGGGGAAGGGGAAGCCCTTCCATTACTACGCCTGCGGTGCGGCGGTGAGCGAGGTGGAGATCGATGGCTTCACGGGAATGAGCACGGTGAAGCGGGTGGATATCCTGCACGACGTAGGCGACTCGCTGAATGCGGCGGTGGACCGCGGGCAGATCGAGGGGGGCTTCGTGCAGGGGATGGGCTGGCTCACGCGGGAGGAGTTGAAGTGGAGTGAGAAGGGCGTGCTGCTGAGCCATAGCGCGAGCACCTATGCGATTCCCGCGATCAGC
Organism: Luteolibacter rhizosphaerae; assembly: GCF_025950095.1. Taxonomy (NCBI): domain Bacteria; kingdom Pseudomonadati; phylum Verrucomicrobiota; class Verrucomicrobiia; order Verrucomicrobiales; family Verrucomicrobiaceae; genus Neoluteolibacter; species Neoluteolibacter rhizosphaerae. Next base: position 370,395 of record NZ_JAPDDR010000002.1, read on the forward strand.
GATGCGCCGGAGGATCTGCGGGTGTCGCTGCTGAAGCGGGCGACGCAGGACCGGACGATCCACGGGAGCAAGGCGGTGGGGGAACCGCCGTTCATGCTGGCAATCTCGGTGAGGGAGGCGATCCGGGATGCGGTGCGGGCGTTTGGTGGGGAGGGGGACTTTGATCTGGGGAGTCCGGCTACGGGCGAGGCGGTGAAGGGGGCTGCCGATCAGGTTACGGTAAGAACCAAATACAGCGAGTGAAAGGGCCCATTACCAGAATCAGGTTTGATAAGATGGAAGCCGATGCGCTGACGGGCGTCCGCAGGGCAGTGGTTTTTCTGGGTTTAGGCGTAAATGCAGCCGATAATAAGGGTAGCTTGGAGTATCGGCTGCTAAACGATTCGCGGATCCAGTTGCTTCCCGATGTGCCTGATTCGGTTGTTGAGGAATGGAAGTCTCAGTTTAGAATATGGATCGTAGGCAGCGCGTTCCGTGAGCTGGTTGAACATCTCTGTCTTCTTCTTGATAGAATCTTCTACTGCACACTAATATTCGCTGAGCCAAATTCGAAAGTCACTTTCAAGGAGTTCGAGAGAAAGGGGCTAGATAAGAAGCTGGCCTGCCTATTCAAGGAGTTCGGAATCACCACCGAGCTGGATTCACCGTTAGCGACCTTTTATCCGATTCGAACGTGCTTCGTTCACAGGCTAGGGAGAGTTGGAAGTGAGGACGTGAAGAGTGGGCCTCTGAAACTTGAATGGGCTTCCATCCGTCTGTTCATCTCAACGCCATCGGGAGAAATAGAATTTCCCCTTGAAGCTCGGCACGTCCATCAGATCGAATTGCCCGAGGGAGGTGCAATTATGGCTCAGCCGCTTGCTCTCAGGTCCAGATCCTTTGTCTTGGGTGATTCGATCGATCTCACCGCTCACGAATTGACTGAGATTCTCTATTTCGCGCAGATCTGGATCGGGCAGATCCTTGAATCAGCGACGGGGTTCGCGAGATCCAGAGGAGTGATATTGGCCGACGGCCGAAGCGAAACGGATCAGGGGAACGATGTTGCGAGCTCTTAGTAATCCAACTAGCCGCGCTTCTCCAAGAGTTGTGCAGCGATGCTGATGGCGATTTCGGGTGGGTCGTTGTCGCCGATGGGGAGGCCGAGGGGGCAGGTGACTTTTTCTAGCAAGTCATCGGTGATGCCGACTTGGCGGAGGTCGCGGAGGAGGGCGGCGCGTTTCGAGGCGCTGCCGATGACGCCGAGGAAGGGGATAGCGGGGAAGCGGGTGAGAACTTCGCGGAGGACGGGGACATCGGTGCCGTGGCCCTTGGTGATGGAGAGGACAAAGGAGCGTTCGTGGAGGAGGGCGACGCCGGATTCGAAGGTATCGAGGTGGTGGGTGGCTAGATTGCGCGCGGCGGGCAGTCGCTGGAGCCAGTCGGGCCGGGTATCGATGACATCGAGGCGGCAGGAGAGGGGGATGAGGATAGGGACGAGGGCCTGCACGACATGGCCGGCGCCGAAGATGGCGATGTGCCAGGGCGGCTTCGCGGCGATGCGCTCGAAGAGCAGGGTCATCTCGCCACCGCAGGTCATGCCGATGTCCTGCTGGAGGTTCCAGCGGTAGAGGCGGGTGAGCTCCGGTGAGTCTAGTAGTTGGGCGGCTTCGTCGAGGGCCTTGGCCTCGATGCGGCCGCCGCCGACGGTGCCGGAGAGCCGGCCATCCCGGGTGACGAGCATCTTGGCACCGGGATCCGCGGGGACGCTACCACGGGCGGCGGCGACGGTGACGAGGATCAGGTCGGTGCCGGATTCCTGGCAGCGGAGGATGTCCTGCCAAGGGGTCATGGAAGGGATGAATGACGAATGCGGAATTTCCGAATGACGAATGGCGTGTGAGAAGAAGGTGTGGCTGGGGTTTGAGTGCTCCTCCCCTTACTCAACACTTCATTCGGCATTCGGGAATTGGTCATTCGGCATTGGTTGTCGCGGCGAAGCATATCCTAGCGCGTGATCACGGCTTCGATCTCGCCGTGGGGTTCGTCGGTGGGGAGGAGGACGGCCTTCTGGCCGGGGCGGCCGAGCTTGGTGAGGTCGAGGCCGAGGAAGTGGACGTTTGGCATCTTGAGCTCGATGCGGGAGAGCGAGGGGGCGCGGTCGATGGCCAGCGCTCCGATCTCGTAGAGCGTGCGCTGGACGGAGGGGCTGTAGGTGGTGGCGAAGATCTCGTGGGCGGCAGTGAGGACGGCGTCATCGGCACTGCAGAAGTCGGTGGCGGTGGGATCGAAGGTCCACTCCGCGGTGAGGCGGGTGGCGAAGACGCGGTCGTTCGTGGGCGGCAGGGTAGTGAGCTCGCAGAGGTTGTAGCCTTCGAATCCGGATTGCGTGGTCTTCATCACCAGGTGGCCGCGGATGCCGGAACTGAGGAGCGGCGCTTGCCCGCGGGTGAAGGAGCCGCGGGAGAATGGTTCGCCATTCGCGGCATGGGTGAAGGAGTGCGGGTGCGGCTGGCCGCCGATGAGCATGCGTTCCCATTTCCGCTCGCGCAGCTCGACCTCCACTCCGGCGAGGTGCGGATACTTGCCGAGGAAGTGCTCGCCGATGACCTCGGCGAAAGTGGTCCGGCAGGTTTCCAGATGATCGTGGGCGAGGAAATGGACCGTATTCTTCACCGTGTCCGTGGGGACGATCGAGCTGTTGTCATCGCTCAGGTAGGAGCCATCGAGCTCGCCCTGCAGGAGGACATCGGCCTCCAGTTCGCAGACCTCGTGACGGGTGTCATCGTGGCGGATGACTTTCATCACGCGGACACGGAACTTGCCGTAACGGTTGGATTCGAGCGTTGCCACGGTTAGAGACAGTTGGGAAGGTTCAGGAGCAATGGAAAGGCTATCGATCAGCGCGCTGAATGCGATGGAGAAAGAGGAATTCGTCGGGCATGTCGGCGGGGTCTACGAGCACTCCGCCTGGGTAGCCGATCGTGTGGCTGAGCAAAGGCCGTTCCAAGACCGCGCCCAGCTGATCTCGGCGATGCGGCTGGTGGTGGAGACGGCAACCGATTGGAGGAAGCTGGAGCTGATCCGCGCGCACCCGGATCTGGCGGGAAAGCTGGCGCGGGCCGGGGGGCTGGGTGCGGAGTCCGCGCGCGAGCAGGCCGGGCTGGGGCTGGACCGCCTGAGCGACGATGAATTCGCGCGCTTCACCGACCTGAATACCCGCTACCGCGAGCGCTTCGGCTTTCCCTTCGTGATCTGCGTGCGCCTCACCGATAAGCCGGGGATCCTGCAATCCTTCGAGGCGCGGCTGGAGCATGGCGAGCGGGAGGAGATCGGCGAGGCGCTACGGCAGATCCATCACATCGCCCGGCTGCGGCTGGGCGATGCCGTGGAGGAGTAGGCCCCTACACGGCTGTGCGGGGAGATCACGGAAACGCGTACTTGATCTCTGCGTGATATCCCGTATTCTACGGTTCGCTGACCCCTCCCCCCCCCATGAAAAGACGCATCTGTCTCGCATGGTTCGGCGATCTTGAATCGTCGGACTCTCTCTCCCGCAATAGGGCTACAAGCCCACGTGCCGCCGGTGCCGTGGCGCCGGAGCCAACCACGGCGCTGCCGAAGAGCCGTGAACGAAGCGCGGTGGCGCGACGCGAGAGCCGGAAGTCCTGATGCCCCTAGGGCGCGGGAATTGCGGGCTGCTAGAGTTACTCGGGCGGACTAAAGTTGTCCGGTTGGGAAGAAGGCAGTCAGCCGGACCTCTTCGCTTCGCGAAGTTCGCGCTCCCGGGGGGCGCGAGACGCACCCTCTCCTTGATTACTCGCCGATGCGGTAATCGACGCCGGGCTCGGGGATGATGGCCTCGGTGGAGGGCAGCTTCTCGCGGAGCTGGTCCTTGAACCATGCGCTGGCCCTCGGATCGCCGTGGACCAGGAAGGCCTTCTTGGGCCTCACCTTCAGGATGTATTCCAAGAGCGCGTCGCGGGTGGCGTGGCCGCTGAAGTCGAAGATTTCCATCTCGCAGCGGCGCACCACGGGCGGCTTGGCGGAGTCGAGCACCACCTTGTCCCCCTGCTGGCCCACGCGGATGTGGCCTGCCGGAGAATCCGGATCGGCGTAACCCACGAAGTGGATCGCGTTCTTCGCGTTCTCCAGGAAGCCGGCTTGGGCGAATTGGTTCGAGACCGTGTTCTCGCTCATCATGCCGCTGGAGAGGCAGTAGATGGCGCCGGGCTGCATGGGGATGGGGCCCTTGCGCTTCTTGGTGCCGGCCTCCAGCTCCATGTCTTCGAGGATGCGGAAGCTATCGTCGCTGCGGCGGGTGCGGCCCTTCGAATACTTGTCGTAGATCACCGTCATCTTGGTGCTCAGGCCGCCGATGAAGACCGGGGTCTTCTTCGGGATCAGCCCGCGCTTCTTGAAGCGGTGGATCATGGTCAGGACTTCCTGCGTCTTGCCCATGGCGAAGACAGGGACGAGCACGGAGCCGCGGCGCTGGATCACGCGGGAGAGGGCCTCCGCGAAGCGCAGTTCCTCATCCTCCCGGGTGTAGTCCGGGCGGCGGGCGCTATCCCCGCGGGTGGTCTCGATGATCAGGGCATCGACATGATCTTCCGGGAAGATCGCGCCCTTGATCAGAGTGGAGTCCTCGAAATTCACGTCGCCGGTGTACATCACGCGGTGCCCGTTGCACTGCATGGTGATGCCGGTGGAGCCGAGCACGTGGCCGGCATCGTGGAAGGTGGCGCGGACGTGGCCCTCCGGATCGAGGTCGAAGGGGCGCTCGATCCCGCGGGTCTCGAAGTGGCGCTCCAGCTCGTCCAGATCGCGGTGGGTGAAGAGGGGATACTCCGCGATGCCCAGCTCGACGCGCTTGGACTGCATCACGTTCACGGAATTGTGGAGCATGGCCGTGGCGAGTTCCGCGGCGGCGGGCGAGAAGAAGGCCTTCGCCTGTGGCTGGCGATTCAGCAGTACGGGCAGGGAGCCGATGTGGTCGAGATGCGCGTGGGTCACCACCACCGAGTCGATCGAGCCATCCTCAAGCTGGTCGTAGCGGGGCAGGCCTTCGAGGCCGTCGTGCTTCGGGTGGAGTCCGGCATCGAGTACGATCCGGGCGCTTCCGGTGTCGAGCAGGTAGGAATTCGCGCCGATTTCGGCACTGCGGCAAAGGCTACGGAACAGCATTCTCAAACGTGTGGGCCCGCTGACCATGGGGGCGGGGGCGGAAATGTCGAATGCTGATTTTCAGCGGGATTTGTAGAGGCGGGCCCGGGCTTGGTCAGATTCCGCGGCGATGTGGGCCCCGACGATGGGGGCGCTCCAAGCGGGCCACGGGGACTTTTCGGACTCCGCTTGCCAGGTCTTCAGGGGCAGGACGGCGGGGCGGGGGACATCCCGATAGGCGTAGACAGCGCCTCGGCAGAGGACTTCCTTGCCATCCGGAGCGGGGTAGCGGACGAGCAGGAGCCGCGGGCGGGCGGTGGCGGCGTGGAGAACATCGACCCCTATCCCGTCCTCGGTGGAGGCGTAGCGAGCGATGCGCGGGGCATTGTCCTCCGGGTGCAAGTAGCTATTGCCTTGGTAGAACATGATCCGCGCTAACTCGTAGCCGTAGGACTGGATGAAGATCTCTTCTTCCTCGGTCCACGGGCTGCCCGCGAGCTGGCGCTCGGCCATGGCTTCGAGGCGGATGGACAGCATGGCGAGTTTCCACAGGCTGGTGCCGAGCTCGTCCGGGGTAGCGAGGACCTCCTTTTGCAGGGTGGCCACGGCGAGGGGATCATCCGCCCAGTAGCGCTTCAGGAGCTCCTCGAGTTGGGAGGCGAGATCATCGAAGAGCTTCTGGGTGGAGCCTTCGAATCCCAAGAAATCCTTGTGATCGAAGATGGCCGGGAAGAGACGCGAGAGCAGCTCTTGCTGAGGTTGGATCGCATTCAAGCCCGGGATGTAGGCCGCCTCGTCCTTCAGAGAGCGCAGGGCCTGCGGGAGCGCTTCGAGCCGGAAGGCGGCTGCGTCTACCGAGGCTAGCTTGAGAGCGGGGATGGCCGAGTAGTAGGTGGCGCGGGCTTCTGCCGCGGCGCCCAGCTTTTGGAAGAACTTCGGGACGGGCTCCACGAATCCCGGCTGCTCCCGGCCTTCACCTGCGAAGATGGCGTCCTCCCGGCTGGAGAGCTGGAGGGCGTAGCGATATTCGGCCCACGAGCCGAGGGTAGTATTGAGCTGCTTGCGCTGCCATGCCTCTGATTTCATAAAGGTGGGCGAGCGGGGATCCGGGGCGACATTGAGTTCTTGCAGGGCGCGGAAAAACGCACCCGGCAGATGGCGGCCCTCGCGCTTGGCGTGCTTCAGCAAGCGCTCATCCAAAGCCGCGGTGGCGAGGGGATTGCCGAGCGCGGCGGCCACGATCATCGGGGCTTGCCCGGCCTCCCCGGTTTTGAGCAGGGCGCGGGCGGCGTCGCTACCGAAGGGGACCTGCACCTCCATGAAGCGTCCCAAGCGGGGATCGCGGATCTTCAGGTGGGACCGGACAGATTCGAGATTCCAATCCTGACTGCGGATCAACCGGGCGTCGCGGCCATCGAAGTTATCGAAGAAACCGGGGTGCTCCGTGTCGCCCGGCGGCCAAGTGAAAGCGAGTGTGAGGGCGGGATCGGTCCGCCCCACGGCGAGGGCGAGGTGCTCGACCATCGAGGCAAGCGCTTCCTCGTGCGAATCGATCTGCATCTCCTGCAGCCATTTGCGGCAGCGGTAGTAGCGCTGCATCGCTGGATTGCCGTTGCCGTAGGATCCGGGATCGAAAAGGGGATAGGCGACGTATTCCGGAGTGAGCTTGTCGGACTCCAGCCATGCGGGCCCGCGCCGGCCTTGGTAGGACTCGACGCGTGTCACCTCGGCCATGACTTCGTCCGCTTCCTCCTGGGACAGGCCTTCCGGGAGATGGCCGGTGAGCAGGCGCTGCGCGCAGGCGAGGGTCAGGCGGGCATGGCGCAGGCCCTCCCGGGCTGCGGGCGTTTCTTCCAGCGGTGCTGCGGGCAGATTCCGCCACATCGCGGGCAGGCCTCTCCGCAGCGAGCCCATGATCGCCAGCTCCTCCCGCGACATGGATTCCTCGAAGACGCGGCCCCAGACCATCAGCAAGCTATCGCTGGTGATGAAGACGGGTCGGGTGGAATCGATGTAGGAGGAGAAGCCTTGGCGCAGCGGCTGATCGAGGATCACGAAGCCATTCGCCTCCAGCTTGGCCACTGCCTCCGGGGAGGGCTCCATCGCGGGCGTGCGAGCGGAGACGCTGGCGCAGAGGCATAGCCCGAGGATCCACTTCATGATGACATGACATCATGAGGGGCTGGGGTGGGGCAAGAAGGGTGGTGGAGATCTGAAGGCTCAGCCTGCCTTCTCCAGCTCCTTCAGCACATCCGCGGCTTGCTGGTCGGTGGAGGCTTCGAGGTCGCGCCAGACGAGCTTGCCGTCCTTGAAGAGGAAGGCCTGCCGCTTGGCGAAGCCGGCGGCGTGCGGGACACCGAAGGCGTCGGCGACCTTCGCCTCCTTGTCGGCGAGCAGGGTGAAGGGGAGCTTGTATTTGTCCTTGAAGGCCTTCTGGGCTTCCACGGTGTCCATGCTGGCTCCGTAGATCTTCACGCCCTTGTCGGTCATGGTGGCGTAGGCATCGCGCAGGGAGCAGGCCTGCTTGGTGCAGCCGGGGGTATCGGCCTTCGGGTAGAAGTAGACGAGGGTCCAGCCCTTGGCCCCGTCCTCGGCCAGCTTCACGTCCTTGCCGTCCTGATCCTTCGCGGTCACGGCGGGGAGGGCGGCACCGGTATCGATCGGCTCGGCGGAGAGAGAGGCGATGGCAATTCCGGCGGCGGCGGCGAGAAGTCGCAAAGGATTCATGGGGCCTGAGGTTGCCATCGGAAATCGCGACCGCAAGGGAACGATTTTTCAATGGACAGAAGCGGCGGGCGGGGCTAGAGCCTTCGCCCCGCCCGCAAGGGCAGGAGTAAATTTGGTAACGGCAGAGTAGCTCAGGGGTAGAGCAGAGGACTCATAAGCCTTTGGTCGGCGGTTCAAATCCGCCCTCTGCTACCAAATCTTTTTCCCCGCCGCCGGAGCGTTCCGGAGTGGCGATCCCCGCAGAAGGCGTTTTCGCGGGACTTCGTGAAGCCGCGGTGATGGCTGTCTTCTATCGCGCGGTGCTTCCGTCTCGTCTTGTCCATTTCCCTAGGGGGGTGACACGAGATGAGAAGATCGCTTCCTGACCTCGGATCAAGGATCCCCGTCCCGTCCGTCCCACTAGCCTAGGGGAGTGGGACGGACGGGACGAAGCGGGGAGTCGCGCGGCGGCAGAAGGTGGGTGGCGTGAAAGCGGAAGTGGTGGCAGGGAGGGAGTGGTAAGTAACTATTATATCTTCTTCTCTCTCTTCTCCTCACTCCTCCTGCCTTCCCCTGTGAACCGCGTTACGGCGAAAGCAGCCGCGCCATGACGAACGTGTCTCCCTTTTCCCGTGCCCATGCTCTGTCCCGTCCGTCCCAACCCCCTAGGGGAGTGGGACGGACGGGACAGAGCGGATGGGAGAGATCGCGGGTAGCGGGCAGTGACGATGGCGCGATAAGGACGTGGAGGATCGATTCTCCTCTCTTCTGCGCGACCTGCTCCGTCCCCTCCCACGCCGATCCCTCTCATCTCGTCTCCCCCCCCTAGGGAAATGAACAAGACGAGACCGTCTGAAGCATCCTGCTGCACTGCCCGGTTCACGGTGCAGGCGCACCCGATCGTCTCGTCTCGACTCACCCCCCTAGGGAAATGAGCGAGATGAGAAGGCCCGCCCAGTCGCGGCCGGATCGGCGTGCTTTCCGGGTGGGGAGGGTGAATTTTTCTTTCCGGGCGGATTCTGGTGGTTGGGGCCCCCGCGTGACTCCGGGAGGCGGATTTGTGGGGAAAGCTTGGCCGCCGGAAGGGACGGACGAAGTCGTAAGGATCTGAGGAGAGGGACTTTGAGGGGCTTGGAAGCAGATCCCGGAGCCGATTGGATCGCTGGAAATTCTCTAAAAAATCAGGGTTCCTGAACGATTTTCGGGGCGTAAAATTTTCTCGAAATAGGACTTGCCAGCTTGGTCGCGATCCCTAGATTCGCCGCCCCACATCGCCACCCGTTCCCGGCACAAATGCCACGCGGGCGGCTTCATTCTCCAAACACTATCGGGTGCAGCTCCGGATAACAGGCTCCTGCGAGGGATTTATCGCTCGCTTCCTGCCCGGTACTGCCCTTGAGCGAAAACCGAACCACGCAGGAATCCAATGCCGACCATCAATCAGCTCGTCCGTAAAGGACGGCAGACTCCGATCGAGAAATCGAAGTCTCCGGCCATGGCCAATTGCCCGCAACGCCGCGGCGTTTGCCTCCAGGTCATGACCCGCACGCCGAAGAAGCCGAACTCGGCTCTCCGGAAAGTGGCAAAGGTCCGCCTTACCAACGGTTACGAAGTCATCGCCTACATCGGCGGTGAGGGCCACAACCTCCAGGAGCACTCCATCGTGCTGGTGCGCGGCGGCCGTGTGAAAGACCTTCCGGGTGTCCGTTACCACATCGTCCGTGGTTCGCTCGATACCCTCGGCGTGGACAAGCGCCGCCAGAGCCGCTCGAAGTACGGCGCCAAGCGTCCGAAGCCGGGTCAGGCCGCTGCTCCTGCCAAGGGTGGCAAGAAGAAGTAATCCCGCTTCGAAAGCTTCATTCTAATCCTTTCCGACCATGTCACGCCGCAAGCGCACTTTCCACAAGCCCGACCGCCGGGACTCCCGCTACGACAGCTCCCTCGTGGGTCACCTGATTTCCAAGGTGATGCAGGACGGCAAGCGGTCCCTCGCGGAACGCATCGTCTACGCCGCCATCGATAAGGCGAGCGAAGGCGTCGATACCGTTGATCCTCTCGAAGTCGTCACCCGCGCGATCGAGAATGCCAAGCCCCGCGTGGAAGTGAAGAGCCGCCGTGTCGGTGGCGCGACCTACCAGGTGCCGCTTGAAGTGGCCGCCGATCGTTCCGAGTCCCTGGCCCTGCGCTGGATCGTCGGTTACGCCCGCGGCCGCAAGGGCACCCCGATGCACGTGGCTCTGGCCAACGAGCTGAAGGACGCCGCCAACAACCAAGGCTCGTCCGTCCGCAAGCGCGACGACGTGCACAAGATGGCCCAGGCCAACCGCGCCTTCGCCCACTTCCGCTGGTAAATTGTCAAAAGGGGCGTTTCGTCCCATCCCGCCATGTCTTCCAATCCCAACAGTCCTGATCGTCCGTATCCGCTTGAGCGGACGCGGAACATTGGGATTGCGGCGCACATCGACGCCGGGAAGACCACGCTCACGGAGCGCATCCTGTTCTACACGGGTGTGATCCACAAGATCGGCGAGGTGCACGATGGTGCCGCCACGACCGATTGGATGGAGCAGGAGCGGGAGCGCGGTATCACGATCACTTCCGCCGCCGTGACCACCAAGTGGTTCCAGCGCGAGGAGGAGGGCGTGACCAAGCTCTTCCCGAAAGAGGAGCAGCGCATCAACATCATCGATACCCCCGGCCACGTGGACTTCACGGCCGAGGTCGAGCGCTCCCTGCGCGTGCTCGATGGAGCGATCGTCGTTTTCTGCGGCGTCGCCGGGGTGCAGCCCCAGACCGAGACGGTCTGGCGCCAGGCCACGAAGTATCACGTGCCGCGCATCGTGTTCGTCAACAAGATGGACCGTGTCGGCGCGAACTTCGACAGCGTCTTCCACGAGGTGAAGGACAAGCTCGGCGCGAATGCCGTGCGGATCCTGATCCCGATCGGTGCCGAGGACTACCTCAGCGGCCAGATCGACGTGGTGAACCAGAACGAGATCCACTTCAACGATGACGACAAGTTCGGCTCGACCTACGAGGTCCGCGAACTGAGCGCCGAGCTGAAGGAGATCGCCGAGTCCGCCTATGCGGAGCTGCTGAGCGCCGTGGCCGATGTGGACGACCAACTCGGCGAGAAGTTCCTGATGGAGGAGCCGATCACCAAGGAGGAGCTGAAGCAGGCCATCCGCCGCGCCACGATCGCAAACAAGCTGGTGCCCGTCGCCGGTGGTTCCGCCTTCAAGAACAAGGGCGTCCAATACCTCATCGACGCCGTCGTCGATTACCTGCCGAGCCCGCTGGACATCCCGCCGGCTGTCGGCATGGACCCGGACAACGAGGAGACGAAGATCGAAGTCCACACCAGCGACAACGAGAAGTTCTGTTCGCTGGCCTTCAAGCTCTGGGCGGACAAATTCGTCGGCAAGCTGGTCTTCTTCCGCGTCTATTCGGGGGTCATCAAGAAGGGCGACACGGTCTACAACCCGCGCACCCGCCGCAGCGAGCGAGTCGGCCGCCTGATCCAGATCCAGGCCGACGAGCACAAAGACATCGATGCCTGTTACGCCGGCGACATCGCCGCGATGGTCGGGATCAAAAACGTCACCACCGGTGACACCCTGGCCAAAGAAGGCTACGACGTCGTTCTCGAACCTCCCACTTTCCCGGATCCCGTCATCTCCATGGCGGTCGAGCCGAAAACCAAAGCCGACCAAGAGAAGCTGGCGAATGCGCTGGCCCGGCTTTCGGAAGAAGACCCCACTTTCCAGGTCAAGACCGACGAAGAGACCGGTCAGACCATCATCTCGGGCATGGGCGAGCTCCACTTGGAGATCATCGTCGACCGCCTGAAGCGCGAATTCAAGGTGGAGGCCAATACCGGCGCTCCGCAGATCGCCTACCGCGAGACCATCACCGCCGAAGCCCCGGGCGAAGGCAAGCTGGTCAAGCAATCCGGTGGACGCGGCCAATACGGCCACGTGCGCCTGGCGGTCCGCCCGAACGAAAAGGGCAAGGGCCTGACGATCGAGAACAAGATCGTGGGCGGCGAAATCCCGAAGGACTTCCACAACGCCGTCTTCAAGGGCGTGCGGGAGGCCATGACCAACGGGATCATCGCCGGCTACCCTGTCATCGACGTGCATGTCGATGTGCTCGGCGGCTCCTTCCACGAAGTGGACTCGAACGAGAATGCATTCACCATGGCGGCCATCTTCGCCATGAAGGATGCTTTCAAGAAGGCGAAGTCCATCCTCCTTGAGCCGATCATGGCCGTGGAAGTCTCCACTCCGGACGACTACCAAGGCGATGTGATGGGCGACCTGAACCGCCGCCGCGGCCAGATCCAGAACATGGAAAGCAAGGGCAAGCTCGCCGTCATCCGCGCGAACGTCCCCTTGAAGGAAATGTTCGGCTACTCCACCGCCGTCCGCACGCTTTCGTCCGGCCGGGCTTCCTACTCGATGACCCCCTCGCACTTCGAACAAGTGCCGGGCAACATCGTCGCCGAGATCGTCACCGACCGCGGCCACTAACCACCTTACCCAACATCTCAAACCAATCCACCGCCATGGAAAACCAGAAGATCCGCATCCGCCTGCGCGCTTTCGATCACCGCGCCATCGACCGTTCCGCCGCGGAGATTGTTGAAACCGCCAAGCGCACGGGCGCCAAGGTGGCCGGCCCGATCCCGCTTCCGACCCGCATCGAGAAGTTCTCCGTGAACCGCTCCGTGCACGTGAACAAGAAGTCCGCCGAGCAGTTCGAGATCCGCACCCACAAGCGCGTGCTCGACATCGTCGATCCCACCGCCCGCACCGTCGATGAGCTCAAGAAGCTCAACCTGCCCGCCGGTGTCGACATCGCCATCCGCATCTGAGCCGCCTGAGGATCTCAGATCTCCAATTCCAACTTTCTAATTCCTGTCCACCATGTCTCTCGGACTTCTCGGCAAAAAACTCGGTATGACCCGCCTCTTCGATGAGAAGAGCCAGGCCATGATCCCCGTCACCGTCATCGAGGTGAGCGGTAACACCTGCCTGCAGGTCAAGACCGTCGAAAAGGACGGCTACTCCGCTGTCCAGGTCGGCTACGACGACAAGAAGGAGTCCCGCACGGACAAGCCTTCGCTCGGCCACTTCAAGAAGTACGGCTCCGGTGCCAAGTATCTGGTGCAGGAGTTCCGCTTCCCCGCCGACCAGGCTGCTCCGGAGACGCACACCGGTCTCGACACCTTCGCGGTGGACCAGTGGGTGGACGTGATCGGCACCAGCAAGGGCCGCGGCTTCCAAGGCGCCGTGAAGCGCCACGGCTTCGGTGGTCTGAAGATGACCCACGGATCGATGATGCACCGCCGGACCGGTGCCATCGGTTGCCGCTCCACTCCCGGCCGCGTCTGGAAGAACCAGAAGATGCCCGGACACATGGGTGACGTGCCCCGCACCGTCCAGAACCTCAAGGTGGTGGCCGTGCGCAAGGATGACGGCGTGATCCTGATCTCCGGTGCCGTCCCCGGCGCCAAGGGCAGCTACGTCACCGTCCGCCCCGCCAAGAAGAAGACCGCCGCCGCCTGAGGCCAAGCGTCTGAACCGTAACTCTCAAACGCATCCCAGTCATGCCCGCGAAAACTTTCACCGCTGACGCCGCGCAGAGCGCGAACATCCAGCTTGCCGAAGCCGACAAGGGTGGCCAGGCCGTGCACGATCTCGTGACCGCCTACCGCGCCAACCGCCGCACCGGCTCCGCGAACTCCAAGACCCGTGGCGAAGTCCGCGGTAACAACAAGAAGATCTACAAGCAGAAGGGCACCGGTAACGCCCGTCACGGCGACAAGCGCGCCCCGATCTTCGTGGGTGGTGGCGTGGTCTTCGGTCCGCGTCCCCGCGATTACTCGAAGCACGTGCCGAAGAACGTCCGCAAGCTGGCCCTGCGCCGCGTGCTGGGTGATCTCGTCCGCGGCGAGACCATCAAGACCCTGCCTTCCTTCTCCATCTCCGATGGCAAGACCAAGTCCTTCGTCGCCGCCGTGACCGCCGAGGTCGAGGCCAAGAAGGTCCTGATCGTGGCCAAGAGCTTCGACGACAAGACCTACCTCGCCGCCCGCAACGTCGGCTGGGCGCAGCTGGTCACCGTCGAGAGCGTGAACGTCGAGGAACTGCTCCACGCCAACTCGGTGCTCGTCGTCGAAGACGCGCTCGAGACCCTCGCCAAGCGCACCGCCTGAAACCTTATCGCTGAACCCGCGCCATGAAAGACATCTACCAAGTCATCAAGAACGTCCGCCTCAGCGAGAAGGCCACCATGCTCCAGGAGACCAACAACGAGGTCACCCTGGAAGTGGATCGCAAGGCCAACAAGCTCGACATCAAGCGTGCCGTCGAAACCCTGCTGGGCAAGAAGGTCTCCGCTGTCCGCACCGCCAACTACGCCGGCAAGGCCAAGCGCAAGCGCCGTGCCGACGAGGGCCGCACCAACCACTGGAAGAAGGCCATCGTCCGTCTGAAGGACGGCGAGTCCCTCGATCTCGTCTGATTTTCCAACCGGCTAACCCCGAACCAACCTCACCAGAGCCATGCCTCTCAAGGAGTTCACACCGAATACCCCGTCCGAACGCTACAAGGTGCTTCCGTCCTTCGACGAGATCACCAAGCACAAGCCGGAGAAGAGCCTTCTGACCCCGCTCAAGAAGAGCGGCGGCCGTAACAACACCGGCCGTATCACGACCCGCCACATCGGTGGTGGTCACAAGCGTCACTACCGCCTGATCGACTTCAAGCGCGGCAAGTACGACGTGGCCGCGACCGTGGTCGGCATCGAATACGATCCGAACCGCACCTGCCGCATCGCGCTGATCCAATACAAGGACGGCCAGAAGAGCTACATCCTCGCCCCTGCCGGCCTGGAAGTCGGCGGCACCGTGGTGTCCGGCGAGAAGGCCGCCCCGAAGGTGGGCAACGCGATGCCGCTCAAGAGCGTCCCGCTCGGCACCGCGATCCACAACATCGAGCTGATCCCCGGCAACGGCGGCAAGGTCGCCCGCGCCGCTGGCCAGCAGGCCGTGCTCTCCAACCGCGAAGGCGGCTGGGCGCTGGTCAAGATGCCTTCCGGTGAGATCCGCCGCTTCAACGAGAACTGCTTCTGCACGATCGGCACCGTGGGCAACCGCGACCACATGAACGAAGTGTCCGGCAAGGCCGGCCGCACCCGCTGGCAGGGCGTCCGCCCGACCGTCCGCGGCATGTGCATGAACCCCGTCGACCACCCGAACGGTGGTGGTGAAGGTAAGTCGAAGTCCGGTGGTGGTCGCCAGCACCTTCTCAGCCCCTGGGGCCACGCGAAGGGCCAGAAGACCCGCAAGCCGAAGAAGCAGACCTCGACCTTCATCGTCGAAAGCCGCCACAGCAAGAAGCGCTAATCTTTACCTAACGAACCTATGCCTCGCTCTCTCAAGAAGGGTCCGTACATCGACCAAAAGCTTCTGACCAAGATCGACGTGGCGATCGCCGCGAACGACAAGAAGCCGATCAAGACCTGGAGCCGCGCCTCCATGGTCACCCCGGACTTCGTGGGCCTGAACTTCGCCGTGCACAATGGCAAGACCTTCGTCCCGGTGTATGTCACCGAGAACATGGTCGGCCACAAGCTGGGTGAATTCGCCCCGACCCGCCTGTTCCGCGCTCACGGCGGTATCGGCAAGAAGTAAGAATTGTCCGCACGCCTTTCCGCCGCCATGCGCCTCCGCCGTTCCATCGCACTTACCGCCGCAGCCTCCGGGTTGTTCGCGGGGGCGTGGACCTGCGCCGCGCAGGAGGCGGATGTGGCCGCGCTCCAATCGACTATCGAGGCGCTCCGCCAGCGCAACGAGTCGCTCGAGAAAAGCATCCTCGAAGCCAACCGCGCCGAGAAGGAAGCCTCCGAGCAACTCGCCCGCGTGCGGCAACGTCTCGAGGCGCTGGGCCGCGACCTCCTCGATGGCGGCGACGAGCGTCTGGTCCAGGCCACCGCGGATCTCCAGATCCTCGGCAGCCGGGTCTCGAACCTCGAAGGTGCTTCCAGCCGCCTGATCGCGGTGGTGTCCGACTACCTCCGCCAGGCGGTGGCCGCAGACCCGGAAGCCCGGCTTCGTGTCGAAACTGCTATCAGGGAGCTTGACTCCCTGCTGGGAGTGGTGCAGAAGCCCGCCCCCGCGGCCACCGGTTCCGCCGGTAACGCCAAGGTAATGAACGTCGATCCTCAAAGCGGCCTGCTCGTCCTGAACATCGGGGAGAACCAGGGCGCGCGTATCGGCACCACTTACCGCCTCGTCCGTGGGGAACAACCATTCGGCTCCGCCATCGTGGCCGACGTCCGCCGCAACGTGTGCGGTGCCTTTGTCGAGGAACTCGACCCGGGAGCCGACCCGGTCCGCCTCGGCGATTCCGCCATTCTGATCACACAGCCCGGCCGCTGACGGCCCCTTTTCCCGCAACCTTTCACCGACCCAGATCCATGGAAGTCAAGAGCAGCAGCAAATACGTCCGCCTCTCCCCGAAGAAGGCACGCGACGTCGCCCGTGAAATCCAGGGCCTTCCCGTGTCGAGCGCGCTCGACATCCTTACCTTCACCCCGAAGAAGGCGGCCGCCCTCATCAACAAGACGCTCAAGACGGCCATCGCCGATGCGGAGCACAACTTCTCCCTCAGCGCCGAGACGCTGATCGTGAAGGAAGCCGTGATCGGAGCGGGTCCGGTGCTCAAGCGCTTCTCGCCCCGTGCCAAGGGCTCGGCGGGCGGCATCCTGAAGCGCACCAGCCACATCTACATCACCCTGGCCGAGGCTCCCGAAGGCGGTGCCAAGCCGAAGAAGATCAACGTTTCCAAGAAGGCAGCCAGCAAGGACGCCTGATCCCACCACTCACCGCACCTTATCATGGGCCAGAAAGTCAACCCCATCGGTTTCCGCCTCGCCGTCTCCAAAGATTGGCGCTCCAAGTGGTTCGCCTCCGGCAAGGATTACGCCGAGAAGCTCCACGAGGACCTGAAGATCCGCGGCTACATGCGCCAGCGCCTGCAGTTCGCCGCCTTGGCCCGCGTGGTCATCGAGCGTGCTTGGAATAGCGTCCGCGTGACCCTGCACACCTCCCGCCCGGGCCTGATCATCGGCCGCAAGGGTTCGGAGATCGAGCGCATGACCAAGGAGCTTTCCGACATCTGCAAAGGTGCCCAGGTCAAGATCGACATCGTCGAGATTCGCAAGCCGGAGCTGGATGCCCAGCTCATCTGCGAGCAGGTTGCCGTGCAGCTCGAGCGTCGTATCTCGTTCCGCCGCGCCATGAAGCGCGCCGTGCAGACCGCCATGGACTTCGGTGCCGACGGCATCCGGATCCGTTGCGCCGGTCGCCTCGGCGGTGCGGACATCGCCCGTTCCGAGTGGTACCGCGAAGGCAAGGTGCCGCTGCAGACCCTGCGCGTGCCGCTGGACTACGGCTTCGCCGAAGCCCGCACCGTTTACGGCATCATCGGCATCAAGTGCTGGGTGAACAAGAAGGAAGACGACGGCAGCTCCCCGCGCCCCGAACGTGGCGGTGACCGCCGCGACCGCGACAACCGCGGTCCCCGTGGCCCGCGTCCGCCGCGTGGCAACCAGTAAGACTAACATTTCAACTTAACCATTTTCCCCAAGGAGGACTGAGCCATGCCCTTGATGCCAAAACGCACGAAGTTCCGGAAGTCGCACCGCGGCAGCCGGGCTGGCAATGCACAACGCGGAACGACCGTTGCCTTCGGTGACTTCGGTCTCCAAGCGCTCGACCGCGGCTGGATGACCAACCGCCAGATCGAAGCCTGCCGTATCGCGATCAACCGCTTCCTCAAGCGTAAAGGTAAGGTCTGGATCCGGATCTTCCCGCACAAGTCGATCACCGCCCGTCCGCCGGAAACCCGTATGGGTAAGGGCAAGGGCGCCGTCGAGGCCTGGGTCGCCGTGATCCGCCCCGGCAACATGCTGTTCGAAGTTGCCGGCGTGCCGGAGTCGCAGGCCAAGGAGGCCATGCGCCTTGCTTCCTACAAGCTCGGCCTTCCGACCCGCTTCGTCGTCCGCAACCCGCACGCCTGAGGCACCACCTTCTAAAGATCTACTGCCATGGCCAAGACCAAGTCCAAGGACACCAAGGAGCTCTCCGTGAAGGAGCTCGAGTCCAAGCTCCGCGACCTCAAGGAAGAGGGCTTCAACCTCCGCCTCCAGAAGGCTACCGGGACGCTTGAAAATTCCGCCCGCATCCGCACGGTCCGCCGCGAGGCCGCCCGTGTCCAAACCGCGCTCAGCAGCCACCGCAACAAGCAGGCCTGAGCCCGTCCGCACCCGCAGCAACCATTAGCGAAACATTTCCATGAGCGAGCAGCCCCAGGAGACCGCCAAGCACGTCCGCAAGACCCGCGTCGGCGTCGTCACTTCCAACAAGATGAGCAAGACCCTCGTGGTCGAGCACGTCGCCCGCGTCCCGCACCCGACCTTCAACAAGATCGTCAAGCGCTCCAAGAAGTACTACGTGCACGACGAGAAGGGTGAAGCCCAGATCGGCGACAAGGTCCGCATCGTCGAGACCCGCCCGATGTCCAAGCTGAAGCGCTGGGCCCTTGAGAAGGTGCTCTCGCACTAAGATTCCCCGCCGGTTCTACCGATCCTTTTACCACTTACGCCTTTCCCGCCATGATCCAGATGGAATCCCTTGTAACGGTCGCCGACAACACCGGCGCCCGCTCCGCCAAGATGATCGGTGTTCTCGGCAAGCGCTCCCGCACTGCCGGGATCGGTGACATCATCACCGCCCACATCCGCGACTCGATCCCGACCGCTTCGGTCAAGAAGGGCTCCGTCGTGAAGGCCGTGGTCGTGCGCACCGCTTTCCCGATCCGCCGTGCCGATGGCTCCGTGCTCCGTTTCGATGGCAATGCCATCGTCATCATCGACAAGGACAACAACCCCAAGGGCACCCGTATCTTCGGACCGGTCGCCCGCGAGCTGCGTGAAAAGCAGTTCATGAAGATCGTGTCCCTCGCTCCCGAGGTTCTCTGATCCTTCCCACCTCATTCCTGAAATGAAGAAGACTCACGTTAAGAAGGGCGATCAGGTCAAGATCATCGCCGGCAGTTCCAGAGGCAAGACCGGCACCGTGGTGTCCGTCGATGCCGCCAAGGGCAAGGTCGTCGTCGAAGGCGCCCGCTCCGTCATCAAGGCTACCCGCCCCTCCGAGAAGAACCCCGATGGTGGTTTGATCTCCCAGGACGGCGCCGTCCATATCTCCAATGTCCAGAAACTGGGCTGAGGCTACGGCCTCTGCCCGCGCTTAAGCGCAACAACCAAAGCGCTGACCCGCTGAAATCAAATGAGCACACCAGTACTGCAAAAGCACTACACGGATAAGGTGGCGCCGGCTCTCAAGGAGAAGCTCGGCTACGCCAATCCTCACCAGATCCCACGGCTTGAAAAGATCGTGGTGACCTCCTGCATGGGCAAGTCCCCGGACCGCAAGGTCGCGGTGGACGATGCCGTCGCGGAAATCGGCAAGATCACCGGCCAGAAGCCGTCGATCACCTTCTCGAAGAAGGCCGTTGCGAACTTCAAGCTGCGCGAGGGTGAGCCCCTCGGAGCGCGCGTGACCCTGCGCGGCGCCCGCATGTGGGAGTTCCTGCACCGCTTCATCAACATCACCACGCCGAACATCCGCGACTTCCGCGGGATCTCGCCGAAGAACTTCGACGGCCGCGGCAACTACGCCGTTGGCTTCGCCGACCAGTCCATCTTCCCGGAAATCGAGCTCGACCAGATCAAGCGCAACATCGGTTTCGACGTCATCTTCGTCACCTCGGCCAAAACCGATGACGAAGGCCGCGCCCTGCTCGCCGAGCTGGGACTGCCCTTCCGCGACATCAAGAAGGCGGAAGCAACCGAAGGCGCTGCCGCCTGATCCTGACACTCCCACAGAACCACCATCATGGCCGTTCTCACCGATCCCATTTCCGATTTCCTCACCCGCTTCAAGAACTGCTGCCGCGCTGGCAACGAGCAGTTCAAGGCTCCCTACTCCCGCATCAAGGCTGACATCGCCAAGATCCTGCAGGAAGAAGGCTACATCTGGGGCTACGAAGTCATCTCCGAATCCGGTCACCCGGAGCTCAAGGTCAAGGCCCGCTATGTCGATGGCCGCCCCGTGCTCACCGACCTGAAGCGCGTTTCCAAGCCGGGCCGCCGTGTCTACTGCGGCGCCAACGAAATGCCCCGTGTCCTCAACGGCCTGGGCATCGCCGTCATCTCCACCTCCAAGGGTGTCATGACCGGAGCCACTGCCAAGCGTAGCTCGCTCGGTGGCGAAGTCATCGCTCACGTCTGGTAAACCCCAACCCGAGAAAGGAAAACTACCATGTCACGAGTTGGTCTCAAGCCGATCTCCCTGCCCGCCAAGGTCAGTGTGAAGGTCGATGCCGGCAGCGTCGTTGTCGAAGGCCCGAAGGGTAAGCTCGATCTCGCGCTTCCCACCGGTATCTCCGTCAAAGCGGAAGATACGAGCGTCATCGTCGCCCGCGCCAGCGAAGCCCGCGCCCTCCGCGCTCTGCACGGCACCGTGCGCAGCCTGGTGAACAACATGATCACCGGAGTCTCCCAAGGCTTCGTCAAGGACCTTGAAATCCAAGGCGTCGGTCTCCGTGCCGCCGTCAAGGGCAAGGATCTCGACCTGTCCCTGGGCAAGTCCCACCCCATCCTTCACCCGATCCCGGCCGGTATCACCGTGACCGTGAACGAAAACACCAAGATCAAGGTGGAAGGTATCGACAAGCAGCTCGTCGGTCAGTTCGCTGCCGATGTCCGCGGCTACTACCCGCCGGAACCCTACAAGGGCAAGGGCGTCCGCTACGTCGGAGAACACGTCCGCCGCAAGGAAGGCAAGAGCGTCGGCAAGTAACCCCTTAATCTTTCGCTATAATGAGCAAGATCAATCGCAAGGAAGGACGCCGCCGCATTCACGCGCGCATCCGCAAGAAGGTCGCCGGAACCGCCGAGCGTCCCCGCCTCGCCGTGCATTACTCGAACCAGCACGTCTACGCCCAGGTCATCGACGATACCGCCGGTCGCACCCTCGTTTCCGCCTCGACCCTCGACAAGAGCATCGAGAAGGCCGCCTCCAACGTGGAATCCGCCGCGAAGGTGGGTGCGCTCGTCGCCGAGCGAGCGAAGGCAGCCAATGTCAGCGCCGTGGTCTTCGACCGCGGTGGTCACCTCTACCACGGCAAGATCAAGGCGCTGGCCGACGCCGCCCGCGAAGCCGGCCTCCAATTCTAATTTAGCGCAATCGTCATGGTATCTCCAGATTCGACTCCCAGCCCCGCCCCGCAGCAACCGCAAGGTCCGCAGCAGAACCAAGGCGGTGGCGGCTATCAACAGCGCGGCGGCTACGGCCAGCGCGGTGGTGGTGGCGGCTACGGTGGTGGTGGCCAAGGCCGCGGTCCCCGCGGTCCCCGCCGCGACGACCGTCAGCAACAAGAGACCGACGGCCCTCAGTTGGCCGAGAAGGTTGTCTTCATCAACCGATGCGCCAAGGTCGTGAAGGGCGGCCGTCGCTTCAGCTTCTCCGCACTCGTCGTCGCTGGCGACAAGGAGGGCAAGGTCGGCCTCGGCTTCGGCAAGGCCAACGAAGTGGCCGACGCCATCAAGAAGGCCGGTGAGTCCGCCAAGAAGTCGCTCAAGCCGATGAACATCGTGGAAGGAACCATCCCCCACGAAATCTACGCCGAGTTCGGCGGTGGCAAGGTGCTCCTCAAGCCCGCCTCGCCGGGAACGGGCATCATCGCCGGCGGTGGCGTTCGCGCCG
Organism: Luteolibacter rhizosphaerae; assembly: GCF_025950095.1. Lineage (NCBI taxonomy): Bacteria > Pseudomonadati > Verrucomicrobiota > Verrucomicrobiia > Verrucomicrobiales > Verrucomicrobiaceae > Neoluteolibacter > Neoluteolibacter rhizosphaerae. The sequence goes on from NZ_JAPDDR010000002.1 coordinate 392,086, forward strand.
TCTGCGAAGCCGTGGGCATCCGCGATATCCTCGCGAAGTCCATGGGCTCCTCCAACCACTCGAACGTGGTGAAGGCCACGCTCAAGGCGCTTACCCAGCTTCGCACCCGCGACCAGATCCTCGGATCCCGCGGCAAGAAGAAGGAAAAGGCGATCTAATCCATTCCGGATCCCGGGCGGTCGGAGCATGAATCCTCCGGTCGCCCGCTCTTCCACCACTCCATTTCTTTAGCAGAATGAAACTTCACACTCTCGCCCCGAACAAGGGTGCCAAGCATCGGGTCAAGCGCCTCGGCTGCGGCGAAAGCTCCGGCCACGGCAAGACCTCCTGCAAAGGCAACAAGGGCCAGAAGGCACGTTCCGGCAGCGGCACCCGCGTCGGTTTCGAAGGTGGCCAGATGCCCCTTCACCGCCGTCTGCCCAAGCGCGGCTTCAACAACATCAACTTCAAGACCAAGGTCGAAGTGGTGAACCTCGCCCAGATCGAAAAGGCCTTCAACGACGGCGACACCGTCACCGAAGAGGCCCTTCGCAAGGCAGGTCTCATCAACCGCGCCTGCGACGTCGTGAAGGTGCTCGGCCAAGGCGACCTGACCAAGAAGCTGGTCTTCGCCGTGGGCACCCTCAGCGCCTCCGCCAAGGAGAAGGTTGAGAAGGCCGGCGGCAGCGTCCAAGCAGCCGAAGCCTGATGCTCTGTTTGATCCCCACATGACGGGTCTCCGGTGAGGAAGCGCTTGAACGCTTCCTCTCCGCGTTTACAAACCCGTCGCTTTTTGCATCCCGATTACCCATGATCTCCGCTTTTGCGAATACTTGGAAGGTGCCGGAACTCCGTGACCGGATCCTCTTCACCCTCGCCATGATCATCATCGTGCGCCTCGGGGTGCACATCACCCTCCCGGGTGTCGATGCCGGCGTGATCGAGAAGTGGATGGAACACGCCGCGAAGCAGCAGGGCGATGGCGGTAACGCCTTCGGTGCCATGCTTACCATCTTCGCCGGTGGTGGCCTCCAGCAGGCGGGTATCTTTGCTCTCGGGATCATGCCGTATATCTCGGCATCGATCATGGTCCAGCTCATGACCGCGGTGGTGCCGAAGCTGGCCCGCCTCGCCCGTGAGGATGGCGGCCGCCAGAAGATCACCCAGTACACGCGCTACATCACGATCGTGATCGCGCTGGTGCAGAGCTTCTTCGTGGCCCGCTCGCTGGCGAATCCGGAGACCCTCTTCTACATGCCGGGTATCGATGACGAATCGAAGTTCGGCGTGCTGGTCCCGGATCCTTCCACGCTTTGGTTCGCGCTGATCGTGATCACCCTCGTTGCCGGCACCCTTCTGCTGATGTGGATCGGTGACCAGATGACGGAGCGCGGTATCGGTAACGGTACCTCGATCATCATCACGGTGAACATCATCTCGGCCCTGCCGGGTGCGCTGGTCCAGACCTGGCAGCACTTCGTCACCGGGGATGACGTCAGCCCGTTCCGCTCGGTCATGCTGGTCGTCATGATCGCGATGCTCCTGCTCGTGATCGCTGGAACCATCGCCATCACCCAGGCCCAGCGCCGGATCGCGGTCCAGTATGCGAAGCGCGTCGTCGGCCGGAAGCAATTCGGCGGCCAGACCCAGTATCTCCCGCTGAAGGTGAACTACGCCGGCGTGATGCCGATCATCTTCGCCACGGCGATCCTCTCGCTGCCCGCGATGATGCTCACCTGGTTCTTCAAGGGCGCTCCTTGGGCGGTGAAGCTCCAGACCCAGCTCAACCCCGGCGGCACTTGGTACTACATCCTCGGCGGTATCTTCATCTTCTTCTTCTCCTACTTCTGGGTGGCTACCATGTTCCAGCCGTCCCAGATCTCGGAAGACCTGAAGCGCAACGGCGGCTACGTCCCCGGCGTGCGCCCGGGCAAGCCCACCGCGGACTTCCTCGACTTCACGATGACCCGCCTGACCTTCGCGGGTGCCATCTTCCTCACCCTGATCTTCGTGCTCCCGGCCTTCATCGGTCACTTGGTGAGCCTGCCGCCCGGATCGATGGTGCTGCAGTTCTTCGGCGGCACCAGCTTGCTGATCTTGGTGGGCGTGGTGCTCGACGTCATGCGCCAGGTGGAGACCCACCTGCTGCAGCGCCACTACGATGGCTTCCTGCGCAAGGGTAAGATCAAGGGTCGCTACGACCGTCTTGCCCAGACGGGGAATGCAGCTTCCAGCACCGCGCTGGTTTACCTCTGGGCCGTGATCGGCCTGATCGTGGTGGTGGCGGCGGCGGCGTGGATCGCCAAGTGATTCGCCCCATCCCGCCGGAGCTCATGCCACATCGACTCGTTCTTCTCGGTCCCCCTGCCTCGGGCAAGGGGACACAGGGGCGCCGCTTGGCCGAGGATCTCGGACTCGCCTACCTCAGCACCGGTGCCCTGCTCCGCTCCGCGGTCGAGCAGGGGACGGAGCTGGGCAAGCAGGCCGCGCCCGTCCTTGAGCGCGGCGAATACCTGTCCGACGAGCTGATGTGCTCGATCATGGGCGAATGGCTCGGCCGTCAGAAGGGCGGCTGGGTGCTGGACGGATTCCCGCGCAGCATCACCCAGACCGACTTCCTTTCGGCATGGCTGGCGGACAAGAGTCTGAAGCTCGATGCCGCGATCTTGCTGGAAGTGCCGCTGGACGAGTTACTCATCCGTCTCGGCAACCGGATCGAATGTCCGGAGTGCCGCTGGTCCGGTCGCAAGCAGGACCTGAACGGCGCCGACCGCTGCCCGGAGTGCGGTGGCGTTCCCGCTCCGCGTGCCGACGATACCCCTACGAATTTCCGTTCCCGCCTTGCGGAGTACGAGGAGAACACGCTACCCGTCGTCTCCCGCTACGAGCAGGAAGGCCTGCTCCATCGTTTCGATGCAACCCGCGGTCCCGATGAAGGAGCGAAGCGCCTTCTCGAACTCGTGAAATCCCTCAAGTCCCATGGCTAGGCGGCATAAGATTAAGATCAAGACCCCGCATGAGATCGGCAAGATGCGGGTCGCGGGCCAGGCTGCCAGCGAGGTCCTCATGGAACTCGTGAAGGCGGTCGAGCCGGGGCGCACCACCTTGGAGATCGACCAGCTTGCCAAGGAGCTGATGAAGGAGCGCGACTGCAAGAGCGCCTTCCTCGGCTACCGCGGCTTCCGCGGCCAGATCTGCATCTCGGTGAACGAGGAGATCGTTCATGGCATCGGCGGTCCCCGCAAGATCCAGCCCGGCGATGTGGTGAAGCTCGATGTCGGCGTGGTGAAAAGCGGCTTCATCGGCGACAATGCCATCACGGTGGCCGTCGGTGAGATTGCCGAGGAAACCCGCCGCCTGCTTGTCGCCACGGAGGAGTCCCTTTTCGCAGCGATCAATCACGCCCGCGCCGGGGAACGCCTCGCGGATCTGTGTGGCGCAGTTGAAGAGCATGTCCGCCCGCTCGGTTTCACCGTGGTCCGCGAGTTCGTCGGTCACGGCGTCGGCCGCGATCTCCATGAGGAGCCGCAGGTCCCGAACTACCGCCCGCAGGGCAAGAGCCCGATCCTCGAACCGGGCATGACCCTCGCCATCGAGCCGATGGTGAATGCGGGCACGGCTTCCATCCGGATCCTGGATGATGGCTGGACCGTCATCACCACGGACAAGAAGCCTTCCGCGCACTTCGAGCACACCGTTCTCGTCACGGATGGCGAGCCAGAGCTGCTCACCTGGCGCCCGCGCGGCGTTCCGGGTCTCTAAGACTCCGAGGCGTCGCTTCAGGGCTTTGTCACCGGCTTCTTCGTCACCGCGGCGCGGTAACGTTCGATCGCCTCGGCGATGCCCGTGCTCACCGCATTGCGGTAAGCTTCCGTGTGGATCAGGCGCGCCTCGTAGCCGTGCGTCATGAACCCGCACTCCACCAGGATGGAGGGGTGACGTACCCCGGTCAGCACGCTGAAACGCGCGCGCTTGATGCCGCGGTCGAAGGTGTTCTTGCCCAGCCGGCGGGTCATGCAGCCGTGCACCGCAGTGGCCAGCGCCACATTCGCGGAGTCATGGCTATTGCCCGTACGCTCTTGGAAATCGCTTTGGTTCAGGCCGCGACCGTAGTGCGCCACACCAATTGGCGAGAGGGTGAAGGTCTCGATCCCGCGCGCCGCACTGCCGCCGGAATTGTGATGGATCGAGATGAAGATCGCGTTGTCGCGCACCCGGTTCGCCACGTCCACCCGCTCCTGCAGGGTCAGGTAGCGGTTGGTCTCCCGCGTCATGATCACCTTGTAGCCGCGCTTCGCGAGCATGCCCTTGAGCTTCTCGGCGATCATCAGGTTATAGACCGCCTCCGTGCCCAGCGCATTCGTGGCTCCCGGATCCTTGCCGCCGTGGCCGGCGTCGATGATCACCGTTTTGAAGTTCCCGGCATTGTCGATGTAGCTCGGGCGTAGCACGGGATCGACCAGCTTCGCGAGATCGATGCGGGAGATCCATGCCTTCCCGCCCATCTCCTCCACCTTGTAGCTGAAGACGAATTTCACGCCGTTCATCAGGCACTCCTGCCCGCCCACGCGCATCTTCAGTTTGATCTTCTTGTTCTCCAGCACCACCTCGTTGCCGGAGCGGCTCAGGGATTCGAAGCCGTAGAAAGTCTTCATCCCGTCCACCGCGACATAATCGCGACCGTTGATCGGCTTCGTGTCCCACTGCGCGGACACGGGAGCGATCACGCCGAACCAGAGCAGGACGGCGAGGATAAGGGGGCTTTTTGCGAGTCGGGACGACATGACAAGTTAGGCGCGGGGGCGCTGCTTTGGGTTCGGCCCCCGGTCGATAGGGCCTGATTTCTACGCCCTTCCGCGGCGCATGACAAATCCGTTTTCCATGAATTGCTTGACCTCCTTTGGGCTTTTCGCGGGCTCCTCCTCCCGTAGTTTCCCGGCCATGGTGATCGAAACCGTCGGCAATTATCGGGCGAAGTGGGGCGAGGGCTCCCTGTGGTGGAATGGAACTCTTCTCTATGTGGACATCGAGGCGCACCGGGTGATCCGCTTCGATCCCGCCAGCGGCGAGGAGAAGATTTGGGAGGTCGGCGAGCGCGTCGGCACCGTGGTCCCGCGCGAGGCCGGCGGCCTGGTCATCGCCGGGGACAATGGGTTCCATTTCCTCGATGAGGCCAATGGCAAGCTCAGCGCCATCGGCGATCCCGAGCCGGACAAGAAGCCGGACAACCGCTTCAACGACGGCAAATGCTCTCCGGACGGCCGCTTCTTCGCCGGCACCATCAGTCTGGTGAAGAAGACTGGTGATGCCCGCCTCTACCGCCTCGATCCCGACCGGACGATTCACGAGGTCTTCGGTCCCGTCACGAATTCGAACGGCATCGTGTGGAGCGCGGACGGCCGCACGGTCTATTACATCGATACCCCGCGCAAGGAGGTGCTCGCCTTCGACTATGAGGCGGGCCATCTCACGAATCTTCGCAGTGTTGTTTCGACCGCGCATCACGAGGCTTCCCCGGACGGCATGACCATCGATGCGGACGGCAATCTCTGGATCGCCTTCTGCCACGGCGCCTGTGTCGCCTGCTTTAGCCCGCTGAGTGGGGAGGAGCTGCGGAAGGTCGATCTGCCCTGCTTGGAAACGACTTCCTGCGCCTTCGGCGGCCCGGATCTTGCCGATCTCTACGTGACCACCGGCCTGCACAAGAGCGTGGTGGAGGAGGATGCCGGTCGCCTTTTCGTGATCCGCGGCTTGGGGATCAAGGGCCTCCCCGCCCACGCCTTCGCCGGGTAGCCGCTTTGGGTGAATCTGCCGTCGTTGTGAAACGATTGGCGCTTTGCTAGGGTAAAGATCGCGATCCTGATGTCGCGATTTCTGCTCATTCCTGCGCTTGCTGTCGCTTCTGCCGCCAAGGCCGAGGTCTCGTATGCGTATGAGATCCGGCCGATTCTCTCGGACAAGTGCTTCGCCTGCCACGGGCCGGATGGCGGGAAGCGCGAGGCGGACCTGCGACTGGACACGGCGGAGGGTGCCACTGCGAGCGCGATTGTGCCGGGAGATCCGGGTAAGTCGGAGGCATGGCAGCGCATCCTTTCGCAGGATCCGGAGGAGCTCATGCCTCCGCCTTCATCGCACCTCAGCCTCACCAACGCGGAGAAAGCTCTGATCAAGCGCTGGATCGAGGAGGGCGCGAAGTATCAGCCGCATTGGTCCTTCCAGCCGCTGCCGGAGAGCGTGGCGGTGCCGCAGCCGCAGGATGCCGCTTGGGGGACCCAGACACTCGATCGCTTCGTGCTCGCGCGTTTGGAGCAGGAGCAGCTCAAACCTTCTCCTGCGGCGGATCCCTTGCGTTGGCTGCGGCGGGCCAGCCTGGATCTCACCGGGCTGCCGCCGACGACGGAGGAGATCACGAACTTCCAAGGTGCTGCGGCGACGGACTTCCCGGCGGCGAAGGCCGCGGCGGTGGAGCGCCTGCTCGCCAGCCCGCGCTTCGGCGAACACTTCGCGGTGCCGTGGCTGGATGCAGCACGTTATGCCGACTCCTACGGCTACCAGTCGGATCAGCTCACCGCCTTCTGGCCGTGGCGGGATTGGGTGCTTCGATCCTTGAATGAGAATCTGCCGATCGACCGCTTCATCTCCTGGCAGGTCGCCGGTGATCTCCTGCCGGATGCCACGCGCGAGCAGAAGCTGGCTACGACCTTCAATCGCCTGCACCGTCTGACGAATGAAGGCGGCTCGGTGGCGCAGGAGTTCCTCGTCGAGAACATGGCGGACCGCGTCCACACCTTCGGCTCGGTCTTCCTCGCGCTGACCATGGAGTGTACCCGCTGCCATGATCACAAGTACGACCCGATCGGCATGCGGGACTACTACTCGCTGGGAGCTTTCTTCAATTCGATCCCGGAGCGCGGCTTCTACACCTCGCAGGGCATCCAGCCCTCGCCCGGACTCCTGCTGCCGAATGCGGAGCAAGAGTCGGCGATGGCGGCGGCGAAGGAGAGGATATCGGCTGCCTCCGCGGCGGTGGAGGCTCGCCGTGCGGCTTCGGATCCGGAACTAGACGCTTGGCTGGCGGGCGCACCTGTTGCGCCGCTGGGAGTGGATCTGGTATCGCATCAGACCTTCGATGACGGAGTAGTAAAGCTGGATGGGGACAGCGGCGTGCCCTTGCCCGGAGTGCTAGCCCATGATCGCTGCGACCCTTTCAGTGTGGATCTGGTAATCCGCGATACGGTGGCGAATCCCGAGCCGGTGATCCTGCTTCATCGCAGCTTTGGCACGGATGTGGGTTACAATGGCCTGGAGTTGTTCCTCGCCGGCGGGCGCTTGGAAGCTCGTGTGGTGCGGGATTGGCCGGGAAATGCTTTGGGAGTGAGGAGCGAACCGGTGGTTACGAAAGATCAATGGGTGCGGATCACATGGACCTACGATGGGTCTAGTAATACGAACGGGATAAAGCTGTATGTCGATGGCAAGCCTGTGCCGGTCGAGATCACGGCGGATGAGATCTACAAGTCAATCGCTACGCCGAGTCATGGTGATGGCACGGCGACCATCGGTCAGCGCTTCCGGGATCGTGGCTTCGCCGGTGGTGAGGTGGATGAGATCCGGGTCTTCAAGCGTGAGCTCGGATCCTTGGAAGTGGCGGCTTTGCAAGATCCGGCAGCTTGGCAGGCAGCCTTGGCCGATCCCGTGGCTCATCGTGCGGAGTTGCGGGAGGCGTGGCTAAGGTCGTCGGATACGGCATTCCGCGAGGCATTGGAGAAGCTTCGGCTTGAGCGTTCGGCCCTGATTGCGGCGGAGGAGAAAGTCTTCGAGATACCCGTGATGAAGGAAACACCGCATCCTGTTCCGGCGCATGTCCTGGCACGAGGTGCCTACGATGCACCTCGTAGCAAAGAGAACGAAATCGGGCGAGATGTCTTCTCTCAGATCCTGATTCCCTTTCCGGAGGATGCGCCGCGAGACCGTCTTGGTTTGGCCAAGTGGCTGGTCGATCCGCGGCATCCGCTGACATCGCGGGTCTTCGTGAACCGGGTGTGGGCGAATTTCTTCGGCAGCGGGATCGTGGAGACCACGGACAACTTCGGGCTTCAGGGCTCGCTGCCGAGTCATCCGGAGCTGCTCGACTGGTTGGCCCGGGACTTCATTTCCGGAGGCTGGGATCTCAAGAAGCTGTGCCGCAGCATCGTGCTGAGCTCGACCTACGGTCAGGATAGTAGAATGCGCTCGGATCTCGCCCGGCGTGATCCTGCAAACCGCCTGTTGGCGCGCGCGACTTCGCGGCGATTGTCTTCCGAGCAGATCCGCGACCTTGCGCTGGCGTCCTCGGACTTGCTCCAGCAGCAGGATGGCGGACCGCCGGTTTCACCTTATCAGCCCGGTGGCGATTTGTGGCGGGAGTCGAACTCGATGTCGCCCGCCTATCATCAATCGAAGGGGGCGGACCTCTACCGCCGCTCGCTTTACTCGGTATGGAAGCGCACCGCGCCGCTGCCGAACATGCTCGCCTTCGATAGTCCCACGCGCGAGGTCTGCACCATCCGCAGGCCACAGACAAACACGCCCTTGCAGGCCTTGGTGCTTTTGAACGACGAGCAGTTTGTCGAAGCGGCGCGCGCTTTGGCAATGAAGGTCTCCTCGCTCCCTCCAGAACGCAGGTTTGCCGAGGCCTTCATCGCCGCAACATCCCGTCCTCCCACGGATAAGGAAGCCGCGCTCCTAGATGCGCTTCACCGCGAACAACTCGAGCTCTTCAAGGCCACACCTGAGGAGGCGAAGAAGATCCTCGCCATCGGCGAAGGCCCCGCGCCACCCGATCTCGATCCCGTCGAAGCCGCGGCTCTCACCGTCGTCTGCCAAGCCATTCTCAACCTCGATGCATCCGTTTGGAGCCGATGAACACGACCCTTGATTCCTTCGCCGGTCTGACGCGTCGCCACTTCTTCAAGGCCGGGGCCTCGGGAATCGGTGGCGCTGCACTCGCTTCGATGTTCGGAGAGAGTCTCTCTGCGGCGGCCCCGTCCTTCGCTCCGAAGGCGAAGCGCATCATCTACCTGTTTCAGTCGGGTGGTCCGGCTCAACAGGACCTCTTCGATCACAAGCCGCTCCTGATCGAGAAGAACGGCGAGCCGCTGCCCGATCACGTCCGCGGCGGCCAGCGCCTCACCGGCATGTCCGCGCAGCAGGCCTCGATCCCGCTGGCGGGCAGCCACTTCAAGTTCGCACAGCACGGGCAGTCGGGCGCATGGGTGTCGGAGCTGCTGCCGCACACCGCCGCGATCGCGGACAAGCTCTGCTTCGTGAAGTCGATGTTCACGGACGCGATCAACCATGACCCGGCGATCACCTTTTTCCAGACGGGTTCGCAGATCGCGGGGCGGCCCTCGATCGGGTCCTGGCTGTCCTACGGCCTCGGCTCGGACAACGCGAACCTGCCAGCCTTCATCGTGCTGGTCTCGGCAGGGCAGGGGGATCAGCCGCTCTATGCCCGCTTGTGGGGAAATGGCTTCCTCGATTCGAAGTATCAGGGCGTCCAATTCCGCTCGGGGAAGGATCCCGTGCTCTATCTCTCGAATCCCGATGGCATCTGCCGCTCCGGCCGTCGGGCGATGCTCGACAAGCTTTCCGATCTCAACCGTCTGCAATTCGAGAGCGAGCTCGATCCGGAGATCGAGTCACGCATCGCCCAGTACGAGATGGCCTATCGCATGCAGGCCAGTGTGCCGGAGATCACCGATCTTTCCGGCGAGCCGGAGTCGGTCTATCAGCTCTATGGCGAGGATAGCCGGAAGCCCGGCACCTTCGCCGCGAACTGCCTGCTGGCCCGGCGTCTTGCGGAGCGCGGGGTCCGCTTCATCCAGCTCTATCATCAGGGCTGGGACCAGCATGACAATCTGCCCGGTGCGATCCGGGGCCAATGCATGGAAACAGATCAGGCCTCCGCCGCGTTGGTGCGGGACCTGGAACAGAGAGGTCTCCTTGAGGACACGCTGGTGATATGGGGCGGAGAGTTCGGTCGCACCTCCTACTCGCAGGGGAAGCTGACCAAGGATAACTACGGCCGAGACCACCACCCGCGCTGCTTTACGATCTGGATGGCGGGCGGTGGGATCAAGCCGGGCATCTCACATGGCCACACCGATGCCTATGGCTACAACATCGCGGATGCGGACGGGAATCCGCTGCACGCGGATAAACACGTCTACACCCCGGGGGCGGTGCACGTGCATGACCTGCAGGCCACCATCTTGCACCTCATGGGGGTGGATCATACCGCGCTGACCTATCTCCATCAGGGGCGGCGCTTTCGCCTGACCGACGTGCACGGGCACGTGGTGAAGGAGTTGCTGGCCTAGGTGCCACCGCTTTCGCAGGAAATTCACCACCTCTTCTCGCTTGCTTCTGACTTGCCGGAAATTGTTCCTCCGCAATGATGGCAGCCGTGGCTAACGACAAGAACGACCTTCCGGACCGCTTCGGTGCGATGCTGGTGAAGGAACTCCGCCAGAACATGCGGCGGGGAAGTTTCGTCTATCCCTTCTTGGGGATCCACATCTTCGCCATCATCGCCCTGCTGGTGGAGTTCCAGGACCAGAGCGGTTACTCCTTCGAGAAGTATGCCGGCATGCTCAATGTCGAGCTGCTGTGGGATTCGGGTCCTTTCTGGATCGTGGTGACGATCATCTGCGCCATCATCATGCCGCTCGGCGGACTGGTGCTGATGGGGCAGGAGCTGGATGAGGGCAACCACGAGCTCCTGCTGCTCACCAAGCTCAACCGCTGGAAGGTGGTGAGGGGGAAGTTCATCACGCTTTGGGGGCTTTCCGTGCTCACCTTCATCTCGCTGCTGCCCTATGTAATCGTGCGCTACAATGTGGGTGCCATCGAAGTGCTGCGCGAGCTGGCCTGCTCGCTGAGCGTGGTCGCCCTCTCGGCCATGATGTGTGCGGGCGCCATCGGGGCTTCGTCGTTCAAGGGCTTGCTCGCGCGCATCGCGGTGATCGCGCTTTTCATCGGCTCCGCGGCGGTCGGCTGCGGAATTCCCATCGGCTTCGCAGGCGTGGTCACGAAGGAGGCCGGACTCTTCTACCACCTCAATGCCGTGGCCGCGACGATCTGCTACACGGTGATGGGCTTGTCGCTGGCCCGCTCCCGCCTGCGTCTGGTGATCCATGCTTATGAGGTGAAGCCCAGCTTCATGGTCGTGGGCCTGCTCATCTTCACGCCCTTCGTCGTCGGCATGGCCACGGCCATGACCGTGGGTCACGCGGGTTTCGTCGGTCTGATCGGGATGACCTTGGTGGCGATCTATGCCGATGCCACACCGAAGGCTCCGGCCTGGGTGAAGCCACCGTCCCCGAATGTGCCGCCGCCGATGCAGGAGGCCTCGGCCTGAGGTCCGGATTAGGACGTTTGCGACGTGATTCCCTACAAGCGCGGATGGGGTCTACTGCTTCAATGTGGGGCGAATGACCTCCATCAAAACCCTCGCGCTGCTCCTCCTGTCCGGGTCCGCCATGGCGGAATCCTTTCCCGTCACCATCCGCGTGGACGTGGAGCGGCCCGGTGCGGAGCTCAAACCGATCTGGCGTTTCTTCGGCGCGGATGAGCCGAACTACGCCTACATGAAGCATGGCGACGAGTTGTTGGGGCATCTCGGTTCGATGAAACCGAAGGAGGTCTTCTTCCGTGCCCACAGCCTGTTGGTCACCGGCGATGGTACTCCGGCATTGAAGTGGGGCTCGACCAATGCCTACACCGAGGATGCGCAGGGAAACCCGGTGTATGACTGGACCATCGTTGACCGCATCTTCGATACCTACCTGAAGAACGGCGTGCGTCCCTACGTGCAGATCGGCTTCATGCCGCAGGCGCTTTCTGCCAAGCCCGAGCCCTACCGTCATCACTGGACCCCGCTCGCGAAGTATGACGACATCTACACCGGTTGGACCTACCCGCCGAAGGATTGGGCGAAGTGGGAAGATCTCGTCTATCAGTGGGCGAAGCACTCCGCGGAGAAGTATGGCAAGGAGGAGGTGCTGAAGTGGTACTGGCAGACCTGGAACGAGCCGAACATCGGCTACTGGCGCGGCACTCGCGACGAGTTCTTCAAGCTGCATGATCACGCGATCCGTGCCGTTCGCCGTGCCATCCCGGATGCAAAGGTGGGTGGCCCGGATCTTGCGGGAGGTGCCGGCGGGGATTTCCTGCGGGCCTTCCTCGATCACTGCATCAAGGGCAAAAACAAGGCGACCAGCGAGACCGGTACGCCGATCGACTTCATCTCCTTCCACGCGAAGGGCCAGCCGAAGGATATCAACGGTCGGGTGCAGATGGGCATCTCAAGCCAGCTGCGCGATATTGACGGCGCCTTCGCGGTGATCGCGCGTTATCCGGAGTTGAGGGACACGCCGATCGTCATCGGCGAGTCCGACCCGGAAGGCTGCGCGGCCTGTCAGGGACCGAACCTCGCCTACCGCAATGGCACCATGTATTCCAGCTACACCGCGGCCAGCTTCCCGCGGAAGCTCGATCTTGCGGACAAGCACGGAGTGAATCTGGAAGGCGCGCTTACCTGGGCTTTCGAGTTCGAGGATCAACCCTACTTCGCCGGCTTCCGCTCGCTTGCGACCAACGGGATCGACAAGCCGGTGCTGAATGTCTTCCGCATGTTCTCGAAGATGAGCGGCTCGCGCCTGCCGGTATCCAGCGACTCGGCGGTATCCCTGCCGGACATGCTCCGTTCCGGCGTGCGGGGGAAGCCCGATGTGTCGGCACTCGCCGCGGCGGATGGCAAGAAGATCACGGTGCTCGCCTGGCACTATCACGACGACGATCTGCGCGGTCCGGATGCCGAGCTGCGGATCGATCTGTTAGGCGCGCCGAAGGGGGTGCCGAAGGTGAAGCGCTATCTGGTGGATGAAACCCACTCGAACTCCTTCACCGCATGGCAGGCGATGGGATCTCCTCAGACCCCGACGGCCCAGCAGATCGCCGACTTGGAAGAAGCATGCAAGCTGGTGGAGCTGAAGGAAGAGCCGCGCTTCATCGAGGAGGAGAAGCTCTCTGCCGTGTTGCTTACCCTGCCACGGCAAGGGGTGACGCTGCTGGAACTGGAGTGGGAGTGATCTTGCGGAGCACTGCCCGCTTGTCTCCACGGCGTGTTATGTCACGGTGGCCGCGATGACCCTCGGCCGCCTTCTCGCGTTTGTCTGGCTTCTCACGGCTGGAGTGCTCTGTGCCCAGGACGATGGAGAGCCGCCGAAGGACGAGAAGAAAGCCGGGCGGCAGGTACGTTTTCTCGCGGTGGGTGATCTGCCGCCGTTCCGCCAAGAGATCCGGGACGGGGTGGCCTATGAGCTTGAGCCGCCCGCAGGGAGCATCCCGCCGCGCGAGCTGATCGTGGGCTCCGGCCAGCCCGGCGGTGCCGAGGCGCGGATGCTGCTGAACCAGGTGACGGAGGGCTTCAAGATCCCCGCGGGAGCCGGTCCGCTCGTCCTTCGCTACAAGGGCGACAACGGGCAGGCCGAGCCTTGGCTCCAGGTCCAACGTCCGCCGGATGGCGACATGCTGGTGATCCTCTGGCGTGCGGACGGCAACAAGGGAACTTGGGCCAAGCCGACGGCGCTGGTTCTTCCCGACGGCGCGGAGAAAGCCCCCGCGGGGCGCATCCGGATCCTGAATATCGCACCGGTCACGGTGGGCTTGGTCATGGGTGCGGAGAAGCTCGTGCTGCTGCCGGGCAAGCCTTTGGACCGCGCCATCGCGCAGGGTAAGGATGTTCCCTTCCAGCTCGGAGCCGTGGATGCGAAAGGCGAGTTCCGCCGCTTCTACTCGGGTAGCGCGCTGCAAAATCCCGGCGAACGCACGCTGGTGGTGGTCTATCGCGCCGATGGCGTGGACCCGAGAAACGATCTGAAGGCGAACGTGATGCGCGAACCGGTGAACGCGCTTTGAGCCGCGGGCGCGCCTTGCCAGCCAGCGCCCATCCGCTAGTCTGCGGCCCATGCGCTACTGGCTGATCAAATCCGAGCCCGACGTCTTCTCCATCGATCACCTGAAGAAGGCCAAGCGCGAGCCATGGAGCGGCGTGCGGAATTACCAGGCGCGCAACTACATGCGGGATGACATGAAGCCCGGCGATCTCGCGCTCTTCTATCATTCGAGCACGAATCCGCCCGGCGTGGCCGGTATCGCGAAGGTGGCCGGTGAGCCCTATCCGGACCCGACCCAGTTCGATCCGAAGTCCGAGTACCACGATCCGAAATCGACCAAGGAGAACCCGCGCTGGATGCTCGTCGATTTCGACTTCGTCGCGAAATTCGAGGCCGAGATACCGCTCCAAACGCTCAAGGAAGACCCTTCGCTCGAAGGCATGGTAGTGCTGCAGAAGGGCACCCGCCTCTCGATCACTCCGGTCGAAGCCGCCCACTTCAAGCGCGTCTGCAAGCTCGTCGGCTGGAAGCCTTGAGCCATGCCGGACGACGCGTTGAACCCCTATGCCCCGCCGCTTGAAAGCGAGGTGGCTGCCGATCCGCCTGCCGAGGGCTGGATGGTGCAGGGCGGCTACCTCTTGGTGAGGCCCGGCACTGCCTTGCCCCCCATCGCGCTCAATGGCGATGGCCGGGACGAGCATCTCACACCCGGCTTGCGCCGCTTCCAAGTCATCAAAGGCGGAGGCAAGGGCCTGCTGGTTGCGTGCCTGCCCTCGATCCTCGGGATGGCCTGGTTCGTTTTCTGCAAGCTGAACGGCTTCGATCACTATGCGTGGATCGGGTTGCTGGCCATCATCCTCATCGCCCGTCTCAGCGCCGGAAGGGCAGGGGGCGCGACCAGCGTGACCATCTCCGGCTTCTTCTCGGTGGAAGAACTCCGGCGCACGAAGCGCAAAGGTCGCTGGACCGGGCCGATGATGCTCGCCGGCCTTGCCTTTTTGTTCGCCGCGGTCGGGCTGCTGATCTCGGGTGCCGAAATCGAAGTCCCGGCGCTTGGGAAAATAGGCGGGAGAGACCGTGTTTTCTCAGGCTTTCTCCTCTTCGTGTTGATAGGCCTCGGCTTGGTGGTTGGTGCCGCCCGTTGGAGCCAATCGCTGCAGGGCCTGCGCTCACAAGCGTTCCGGGATGGCTGGCTCTATCTAACCGGTGTCCCGCCCCATGCGCTTCACAAGCTCTCGGCCAAGTCGATCGAGCCGCTGCCCCCGCTCCGCATGCGGAAGGTCTCGAAATTCTATCAGCACCGCCTGCCGCTCTCCATCCTGTTAAGGGGACAGGCCACCCACCCGTGGCTCGCGCTGTGGCTCACGATCTTCAAGCTCACTTCATCCCCCCGCTTGGTCCGGCTGCAGTTCGATTGGAGCGAGCGGATTCCGCTACCGCTCGCAGAGGCCGACCGCGATTTGACAGAGCGCTGGAAGAAAGAGTCCGCCAACACCCCGATGGAGAATTGGCAGCTCGTCATGGCCGAACGCCGGGACTCCCCCACGAACGATCTCCGCATGGAGTTCGTGACCTACGCTTCTCCCGATTGGACCCAATTCGTCAGCCTCGTAGCCACGCGCATTTCCGCAGGCCACATCTACACGGAGATCTATCAGGGCATCCTCCAATCATGGAATACGGATGGCCGCTATCACTTCACCTCCAATCCCCCAATGGCCTTCTTGCTTCCCGACTACTTCGATTCACTGGAAGTAAAGGGAACGCTTGAGACCATCTATCAAGCCCATCTCGTCCGCACCGAGGGGCAATCGCTGATTCCCATTTCCGGGGAAGAATACCTTACCGACCTCTATGAGGCCCAAGCCAAAGACATCGCGGCCCTCTATGAGAGCCGCGGCCTACAGTCTCCCTCCGAAGAGATGGAACTGCGGGACTTGCCTGTATAAGCGGTGTCACGGAGTGACGGCCGCCACGCGGGGATCCTTCACGTTCTGAGCCGTGCTGCTTTCGCCAGTCACGCGAATCTCGTTCGATACGATTGAAATGCCCGGAAGACCGCGCGCGGTGGACTCAGCCGCACTACGGGCCTCGCGGCTGGGAGCCGTGCCGGTGATCTTCAGCACCCGCTCGGTCAACTCGCCGCGGATGTCCGCATTCACCAAGCGCTCATCGGCAGCAATCGCCGCGTTGAAGGCCTTCAGCGTATCGTGCTCGCTGGGCACCTTCCCGCCCATGCCTTCCATCGCCAGATCGCTGTTGATCATGATGTCGTCCGCCCACACTTCAGTGACGCCGGTCACGTGCGAGAGATGCACCAGTTGATCCTTTTCACCCGGGCTGCCGACTTCGCCACCCAAGCTGACCACGCCCTCCTTCACCATCACATCCACGTGCACGCCGGTGAAGAGCGGGTTGTCCGCCACCATATAGCGGATCTGCTCGCGGATCGCATCATCCGTCCGCACCGTGTCAAAGGTCACTTCGAGGCGGTTGTCCACCTCTGAAATTCCCGGGATTTCGGTCGCGATTTCGCGGGCAAGCTCCTGCTCGTCCCAAGAACCGATCTCGCCACTCAGAGTCGCGAGACGGTGATCCACGCTCACCTTCACCCGGGTCGCATCGATCGCTCCATGAGCCACCAAGCGCTTCTCCACCCGCTCGGCTAGGACGGCATCCTTTGCCACCGGATTGATGATTCGTACCCGGTTCACGACAGCGCGCACGCCCTCCATGGACTTGGCTCGGGCGACAGCTCGCTCGGCTTGTTGTAGGGACAAAGCGGTACCGCTGACGGTTGCGATGCTATTATCGACCGAGACATCCAGTTTGCAGCCCACCAGCTGTCGGTCGGCCTTGATGTCCATGGCGATGAAGTCGGCGGTGTCCGGGCCGCCTTCAGGGCCCATCTCCGGTGTTGCTGTAGCAGTATTGATAGCTGCGGCCAGCATCATCCACCGGAGGGATCGGAAGAGATTTGATGTATTCATGGCGAAGCGTTTCAGCATTCCTGTCTCGCAAGGGCCGTGCCACGCACGCTACGCCTGTTAGCGCTGAATCGCTTGCGACGATTCCGCCGCATATATCACCCTCCTGCGGGCGTTTGAAGGTCGCTCCACTGCACCCTCTGGGATGCGTATTGCACCCTCCCTCAAGCCTTCTCCCCGGCTTCCACGTCGCCTTCTTCCGCGACGAAATCATTCTCGGAAACCGCATCCTCCTCACTCTCTTCGGAAAGCATCGCTTCCTCCGCGGACAAGCCGCTCTCAGCCGCCTCATCCTCGGAAATCGCCGCGCTCTCCTCGGCCTCTCCTGCCGCAGGATCATCTACCTCCACGGGCTCCTCCGTCGAAACCGGCACCGCCTCTTCAACAGGAGCTTCCTCTTCCACATTCCGCCCCGGCTCCAGCAGCAGGATCACCTCCTCCTGCACCTTCTCCACCTCGGCCAGCGGAATGTCCGGATCGCGGACTATGAAAACATCACCCAGCTTGCGGTGCTCGTAGACGCGCAGGATCCCGCTCGGGGTGCGCTGCGTGTCCGTCTCGCGCAGCACCTTTTGGCGCTCCAGCATCACCGCCAGGATGTAGCGGGCGTTCTCCGTGTGCTCTTCCCCCTCCTCCACCAGACGGCGGAGCAGTTCTTCCGGGCTCTCCCGCTTGAAGGCGTCCTGCTTCTCCGCACCGGCCACCGGCGCGTGATAAACGGTCTTCCAAAAGCAAAAGGCCTTCTCGTCCTCCGCGGTCCGCGCCTTCCACGCGTCCATGCTGAAGTCCTTCCGCACGTAGCCGGAAGACTCCGGATCCGGAAACAGCGCGGTCATGATCTTCTCGCCGTCGTCGAAGGGACGCTCGGTGGCGGAGCAAGCGCGTGCGCGCGAACGGATGTGCCAGGATTCGTTGAGTGCCATGGAAAACGGAAATCGGTCGCCGCAAGCCCTCAGGCCCCGGACGGCAGGAACTTCATCAGCGTCTGGTAAATCGGGCGGCCCGCCAAGCGGCGCTGGAAGAGGTAAACCGCGATCGTGCCGAAAATGATGCTCGGCAGCCATGCCGCCCACACCGCCTTTACGTGGCCGGAGGCGCCCAGGTTCAGGCACACGTTGGAGACGAAGAGCATCCCCGCGCACAGGAAGACCGCCATCGCCACGCCACCGCTCGCCCCGCGCCGCGAAAATACCACTCCCAGCGGCGTCGCCAGCAGCACCACGATGAGGCAATTCACCGGCTGCGCCCAGCGGTAGTGCCACTGCGTCAGGTGACCGCCGCGGCTCGCCCAGCTATTGTCGGGATTCGCCTCCAGCCAGTCGTTCAGATCGGGGATGCCGAGTTGTTCGGCAGGCAGGCCGGGCCGGATGATCTGCGTCGGCACTTCCTCCCAGCCCTCGATCCGCATCGGATCCGGCAGGTTCTTCACGAAGTCCGGGTAGCGGTTCTCGCCGAAGACCCGTTGCCGCGGCTCGGTCAGGGTCCACACGCCCGTCGTCGGCGACCATGCCGCCGTTTTGCCTGAAATGATTGTGTTCAGACGACCGTCCGGGTGCTCTTGGATCACCGTCACATCCTGCAGCGGCACGCCCTTTTGGTAATCGCGCGGGAAGGAGCCCACCATCCAAAGCCGCCGCGCTTGGAAGTTCCGGTAGCGGATGTTCGGCTCGGCCACACCGCCGATGCCCTTGGCTTCGCGCAGGATCGAGTTCTCCGCGCCGATCGCGGCCGGGGCCCACTGGTAGTTTAGCCCCGCGCACAGCACCGCGGCCAGCGTGCCAGCAACCAGGAACGGCATCGTCAGCTGGGCCAGCCCGCGGCCGGTCTGGATCATCGCCACGATCTCCCGCGAGCGGGAGAGGCGGCCCAGGCAGTAGAGGATCGAGAGCAGCAGCGAATAGGGCAGCAGCATCACGATGATCTCCGGCAGCCGCACCGTGTAGAGCTTCAGCGCCAGTTTCACCGGCTCCGGAGCCAGCTTCAGGTCGTCCAGATTATCGCCCAGATCCGCGACCAGCCAGACCACGAAGAGGCCGCCGAGACAGATCAGGAAGATTACCAGGAACTGCCGCGTCACGTAGCGGGCCAGCGTGCCGCTCATGATGTAGAAGAAGCCGCCGATCGCCGGCAGCATGCACAGCGCCATGGCGATCATCGGGCGCAGTGCGTGCGCCTGCTCCTGCACGCCGGGGAAATTCTCCATTTGCTCGGCTACCGCCTCCCGTTCGAGAGGGCCCACCTTGAAGGCGAGAAGAGCGCCGGCGATGGCGAGGATGAGCGGAACGAGGATGCGCGGCATGGCGGGGAATCCGCCCGGAGCATGCGGCGACTTGGCGGTTTGTAAAGATCGCCGGTTTGGTGCTTGGCAGCGGGCTCGCTCCACAGTGCAAATGCGGGCCGCATGATCGCCTCCCTCGAGGGCCAGCCCCTGCCCGATGCCTTCGTCGAGGAGATCGCCTTGGCATTCTCCCACGGCGGCGCCCTCGCCCGGTCAAAGGACTTCGAATTCCGGGCCGAGCAGCAGCAACTCGCCGTGGCCGTGGCCGAAGCCTTGGTCGGGAAACGCTGCCTCGTGGCGGAAGCCGGCACCGGCGTGGGCAAGTCGCTCGCCTACCTCGTCCCCGCCGCCCGCTTCGCCCTTCAGAGCGGGCGCAAGGCGATCATCTCCACCCACACGATCAACTTGCAGGAGCAGTTGATCCGTAAAGATATACCAATTGTTCGGAAGATCTTGGGTGAGGAACTTCCCGCCGTGCTCTTGAAGGGTCGGGGAAACTACCTCTGCCCGCTCCGCCTGCGCCGCGCCTTCGAGCAATCCGGCGACCTCTTCACCTCCACGGAAAACGAGGAGTTGAACCGCATCCGCGAGTGGGCGGAGGGCACCAAGGATGGTACCCTGAGCGATCTCGACTTCCAGCCCTCCATGAAGGTCTGGCTGCAGGTCTGCTCGGAGGCGCACCTCTGCACCGCCCGCCACTGCGGCCCGCGCGGGAATTGCTTCTTCCAGGAAGCCCGCAAGGCCGCGGCCGAGGCCAAGCTGGTGGTGGTCAACCACACGCTCTTCTTCGCCCTGCTGGAGACCGGGGATTCCTTGGAAAACGAGAAGCCCTCCGGTTTCCTGTTTCCGAATGACTTCGTGATCCTCGATGAGGCGCACACGCTGGAGCAAGTCGCCGCCGTCCAGCTAGGCCTCCGTGTCAGTCAGGCGGGCATGCGCTTCGATCTCCAGCGGCTCTACAATCCACGCACCCGCAAGGGCTTGTTACGCTCCTTCCGCAAGTCGTCCGCGCTGCTCGCGGTGGAAGACGCGATCAAGGCGGCCGACGAATTCTTCGGCGATCTGGGCCACGCCGCGCACTTCGGCGAGTACTCGAAGGAATGGCGCGTCCGCCAACCGGAGCTGGTGCCGAATAGCGCCGCCGAGCCCCTGCGTCGCCTCTGGACGGAGATCGATGCCCTCGCCGCGGATGTGGAAAGCGAGACGACCCGCGCCGAGCTGCAGGATGCCTCCCGCAAGCTTCGCGAGGCCCATGGCGCCATCGGCTGCTTTCTCGATCAGAGCGGGGAGGACAATGTCCACTGGATCGAGCGCTCGGGTCGCGATGAGAGCCTTTTCTCCCTGCATGCCGCGCCGATCCGCGTGGCGGACAAGCTCCGCACCCTGCTCTTCGCGCCGGGGAAAACCTGCGTGATGACCAGCGCCACGCTCGGGGTGGGGGATCCCTTGCTCGGCTGGTTCCGCGGCCGGGTCGGCGCGGAGGATGTGCCCGCCCTCTGCATCGGCAGTCCCTTCGATTTCCAGCGCCAGATGAAGATCCGCATCTGGAAAACCATGCCGGAGCCCACCGCTCCCGCCTATGGCAAGGCGCTTGTGGAAGCGATCCGCGCCGCCGTCGAAGCCAGCGAGGGCAAGGCCTTCGTGCTCTTCACGAGCTATCGCACCATGAAAAACGCCGCGGACGCGCTCCGCCGCCACTTCGAGGATCGCGGCTGGCGCCTGCTGGTTCAGGGCGATGGCATGCCGCGTCACCGCATGGTCGAGGAATTCCGGAAGGATATCCACAGCATCCTCTTCGGCACCGACAGCTTCTGGACCGGCGTGGATGTGCCCGGGGAAACGCTCTCGAACGTGGTCGTCACCCGCTTGCCCTTCGCCGTGCCGGACCATCCGCTCACCCAGTCTCGCTTGGAAGCACTCGAAGCGGAAGGGGCGAACCCCTTCATGGAATACTCCGTCCCGGAGGCTATCCTGAAGCTCCGCCAAGGCGTCGGCCGCCTCATTCGCACCGCAAAGGACCAAGGTCTCGTCTCGATCCTCGACAACCGGATCCTGACCAAACGCTACGGCCGCCTCTTCCTCGACGCCCTCCCGCAGGCCCCCGTCGAAGTTGTCGGGTGACCCGGGAGTAACGCACGCAACCCTGAGGATTTGAGAGGCAGGGACCTTTCTCCGAAAGGTCAGGCGGGGGGCGGTCGGAACCTTGGACCTAAAGTTACCCCACTCGAACTCGCGCCTCCAAAGCCCCAAAGGGCGAAAAGAAGAAAGCCTAAGGTAAGGAGCGAGGCGACGCAGCCCATCTCAAAAGCCCCAACGGGGCGACAAGGAGAAAGCCCAGGGTAAGGAGCAACGCGACGCAACCCTGGGTCTACGCGTCAAAAAAATTGGCCCCCTGAAGGGGGGCGAGGAGCTCGCAACTGAAAGAACCGCCCGGATCCACCGAACGCCCTCCACCCCGCGCCTCAAATCCCCACCGAGTCCGCGATCGCCTCCTTCAGCAGCCGGGCGCTCCACTGCCCCGGTGCCGTCGGCGCATTCCCGATGTAGCCGTAGTTTAGCACCCCTCCGTGCTGCGCGCACAGCACCCGGGAAGCCGGTGCCAGCGGCCCCATCCCCATCAGCGCCAGCGGGATCTCAGCTCCCGCCTTCTGTAGCGCTACAAGTTTCTTAAGTCCCTCCAGATCATGCAGTCGAACCGCCGCCTTGAAACATGAGGCACCGGCCTTGGCCGCCTCCGCCGCCAGTTCCGGAATCCTGCCGAAGCTATCGTCCCGGCCCTCGAAATCGTGCCAGGACGCCACCCAGGACAGCCCCTGCTCACGCAGTTCCTCCTTCAAGCTTCCGCTCACATCCACGGAAGCCAATTCGATGTCGATGATCGCCGCGTCGGGAAGACTCGCCCGGAGCAGTTCGAGGCGCTTCCCGGCATCCAGATCTCCGGCTCCTCCCTCATCTCCGCGGCGGGCGGTGAAGAGCAGCGGGAGACCCTCCAGATGTACCCAAGGCCTTGATCCTGTTAGGATGTCTTCCACGTCCAACAGATCGAGCCGGATCTCGATCAGGTCGCAGGCCACCCTCGCCTCGGCAATGCTTGCGGCTGCAAGGCTTTCCGCATTTCCGAAGCTTCCAACCACCAAGGGTTGGTAGGGCTTGAGCACGGGGCGTTGGGAACTCACCGCAGGAGCAGAAACGCCGGGCCCTCCGCCTGTCAACCGTGGCCGTCGATGCACGGCAGTTTCGATGTATATACCTGACGGATTTTTCTCCTGAATTACGAGGATTTCTCTGGTCAATACCCGGAGGCTTTCCCTAGTTCTCCAAAAACCTAAAGCCCACCATGAAACATCGCTTTGCTACCGTCCGTAGGTCGGCACTCGCCGCCGTCGCCGCCACCGCAGCTGCTTTTGCACTGCTTCCGGCATCCGTTTCCGCCCAGGCAAAGGGCGAGGTGGGAAACCTCACCTTCGATGACCTCCCGTCCCCGGACATCAAGGCCGGCAAGGACAAGGCCTTCAAACCGAAGGATTGGCTCGAGGTCGAAGCCGGCTTCAAGCTCCCGGGCACGCCGGAGCAGAAGAAGATCGGCTTCATCAACTCTGTCACCGTGAAGTGGTACGTGGCGATGAAGAACCCGGATGGCAAGGGCTTCATCAAGCTCTCCAAGACGATCGAGCACATCAACGTGCCGGTGGATGAAGAAGTCTTCACTTCCGTCTACATGTCGCCCAGCGCCCTGAAGCGCCTGACCGGTAAGGACAAGGCTGGCAAGGGTGCCGTAGAAGCCGTCGGCCTCGAAGTTCTCGTCGATGGCGAGAAGGTCGGCCAAGCCTCCGTGAAGCAGAAGGAAGGCTGGTGGTCGTCCGGCAGCCTCTCCGACCAGAGCGACAAGTTCCCCCTTCTCAACAAGAACGAGACTCCGTTCCAAATGTTCTGGTACGACCGCTACGCGGAGATCCAGAAGGAGCGCTGATCGCGGCTTTCCCTCCCCGGCGTCCGCTCTCGAATTCCCGTCTTTTTCCCAAAGCCCGTCATGGCTGACAACCAGTCCTCAATCGCATTAAACATCGGCTCCCAGCGGGTCAGCATGGCCGTCTTCGAGCCATCGAAGTCCGGCAGCAGCCTCGTCCTGAAGGCCTACGACAGTGAAACCGTGCTGGCCGATCCGGCCACCGAGGCTTCCCGTCCGGCCCAGATCGCCTACGCCATCGGCCAGCTCAGCCAGCGGCTGAAGGCCAAGGGCAAGGTCCGCTACGCTGTCTCCGGCCAGTCCGTCTTCACCCGCTTCGTCAAGCTTCCGCCCTTGGGCGACGATGACATCGAGCAGCTGGTGACCTTCGAAGCCCAGCAGCACGTCCCCTTCCCGCTGGAAGAGGTCGCATGGGACTACGAGATCCTCGAAAGCTCCGGTGAGAAGGAAGTCGTGATCGTTGCGATCAAGGCTGAATCCCTCGACGAACTCAACGAGTCGGTGACCTCCACCGGCATGAGCACCGCCGAAGTGGATGTCGCCCCGATGGCGCTCTACAATGCCTTCCGCGCCGCCTATCCGAATGTCACCGAGCCGGTCCTCCTGATCGACATCGGCGCGAAGGCGACCGACCTGCTTTACATCGAAGGCAAGCGCTTCTTCACCCGCAGCGTGAACCGCGGCGGCGTCTCGATCACCTCGGCGATCTCGAAGGAGTACGGCGTGCCCTTCGGCGAGGCGGAAGCCCACAAGACCCAGAGCGGTCTGGTGGCCCTCGGCGGCGGTCACACCGAGCAGCTCGATGAGACGACGGCGGCCCTCGCCTCGACCATCCGCAATGCCCTCGGCCAGCTGCCGGCGGAAATCGCCCGCACCACGAACTACTACCGCAGCCAGCACGGCGGCAATGCGCCGAAGATGGTGGTGCTCGCCGGTGGTGGCGCGAACCTCCCTTACACCAAGGAGTTCTTCGAAGAAAAGCTGCACCTGCCGGTGGAGTTCTTCAATCCCGTCAGCGCCATCTCCGTCGGCAAGAACGTCGATACCGAGAAGCTGGGCCGCGAGGCTCACCTGATGGGCGAGCTGGTGGGCCTCGGCCTGCGCAGCATCGGCAAGTCCGCGATCAACATCGACCTCGTTCCGACCAAGGTTCAGGCCGCCCGTACCGCGGACAAGCAGAAGCCCTTCTTTATCGGAGCGGCGGCTCTCTTCCTCGGCGGTCTTGCCGCATGGGGGCTCTTCAACACTCTCGCCAAGGCCAAGGCCGAAGGTGAACTCAAGAGCCTCACCGAGCAGAAGGAAGCCCTCGAGCAATACAACACGCCGCTGCAGGCCCAGACCAAGCAGCAGGCCGCGCTCGTGGAACGCGCCTCTCAATACACCAAGACCGAAGAGGAGCGCAGCTTCTGGCTCGAAACCATCCAGGAGGTCCAAGCGGCATTCGCCAGCGAG
Organism: Luteolibacter rhizosphaerae; assembly: GCF_025950095.1. Lineage (NCBI taxonomy): Bacteria > Pseudomonadati > Verrucomicrobiota > Verrucomicrobiia > Verrucomicrobiales > Verrucomicrobiaceae > Neoluteolibacter > Neoluteolibacter rhizosphaerae. Next base: position 416,689 of record NZ_JAPDDR010000002.1, read on the forward strand.
GCGGTCTGGATCACCGACTTCGAGCCGGTCTTCGGCTATCAGCCCTTCGAGAAGGACAACAAGCCGCGCTCGACCGTGAAGGGCGAGTTCTACAGCATCAACTACGGCCAGACCGCCCTTGAGAGCATCAAGGTGGAAGGCCCGAATGCTGGCAAGAAGCCGGCGAAGGGTGCTCCGCCCGCTCCGGAAATCACGCCGACCGCGAATGCCATCCGCATCACCGGTTTCTGGCGCAGCAATCCACGCGGCAGCAATGTCATCTACGACATCCTGAAGAAGCTCCGCGCGAATCCGCAGCACCTCAAGTTCGAGGCGCTGCCGTGGACCGCCGCTTCCGGCAAGACCCCGGCCAAGTTCGGCACCGAGCCGGTCGAAGTGCCGGATCAGAACATCGTCAAGCAATTGGAAAGCGCCCCGGCCGCCGAGGAATTCGCTGCTCCTTTTGTCGTCGTCATCCCGCTTTCCCGCGAAGTTCCCGTCCGCTGATCGTCACCCCAATTTAACACGCCCTCGACCATGAGCTGGATCCAGGAAAACCGTTTCGCCGCCGGACTCGGCGGTATCACCGCCGTCGCCGCTGCCGGCCTGATCGCTTGGGCGGTCAGCGCGGGCAATGGCTACACCAAGGCCAAGGAGGAGTTCGACACCACCGCTCAAGAAGTGGATAAGATGGTGAAAGGCCCTGTCTTCCCGAACGACGAAAACCTCTCCGAGAAGGAGAAGGCCGTGAAGGATTACAAGGAGTCCGTCTCCAAGCTGGAGCAGGCCTTCGACAAGTTCCGCGCGCCGACCCCGGCCAACATCGAGCCCGGTGACTTCAACGACGCCGTGAAGAAGGCGCTCGAAGCCGCCACCAAGGCGATCACCGATGCCAAGGGTGAAGTGCCCGCCGACTTCTTCATCGGCTTCGAAGCCTACAAGGACGCCCCGGCCCGCAAGGAAGCCACCGGCATCCTGAGCTACGAGCTGGAAGCCATCAGCAACCTCTTCGCCAGCCTCGCCGCTTCCGGCCCGGCCAAGGTGCTTAACGTGACCCGCCCGCTGCTTGAAGAAGAAGAAGGCAAGGTCTTCGACGGCAAGGGCAAGAGCTACCGCGCCCTGCCGATCGAAATCTCCTTCAACGGCAAGGAAGATGTCCTGCGCAAGTTCCTCTCGTCCTTGGATGACTCCGGGAAGTTCTACTATGTGATCCGCTCGGTTCGCGTGGTGAACGAGAAGCTGAAGGCTCCGACCGCTGCCGATGGTCAGTTCAAGACGGAGGAAGCCGGTGCCGAAGGCGCGGCTGCCGCGCCTGCCGCCGATCCCTTCGGTGGTGCCGCTGCCGGTGGCTTCGTGCTGCCGGGAGAAGGCGATGCCGCCGCCCCCGCTGCTCCTGACGCTGCTGCTCCTGCCCCCGCTCCCGAGGCCGCCGCGCCTGCTGCCGGTGGCAGCGGTGTGATCCTTCAAGAAGTCCTCGGTGCAGAGAAGATCAATGTCTTCCTCCGCATCGACATCATCCAATTCCTCGACGCGAAGGCTTAACAAACCCACGTCCATGTCCAAGCTACCGAAAAACTTTGAAAAGATCCTGCTCGGCGTTGGTGGCGTGTGTGCCATCGGCTTCGCCGCCATGGGATTCATGAAACTCGGCGCAGTCGAAAACGACTTCTCCGCCACGGTGCCCAAGTCGGGTAAAGACGAGATCGCGATCCCGGAAGCCCCGGCCACCGCCAAGGCGGTGAACTCGCTGACCTCGAACCGCACCATCGAAGTGGGCCAAGCCGGGGATCGCCCGGTGGATCTCTTCATCGGCGTGCCGCTTTTCGTCGATAAGAACAACCTTACCGATCCCGTCGATCCGCTCGCCACGGGTGGTCGCGTCGTTCATCCGCCGATCCCGAACGATTGGTGGATCAAGACCGGTGCCAACATGACCTTCGCCGACTCGCCGCAGCGCGACGACGACAGCGACGGCTTCTCCAACCTCGACGAATACGAGGCGAAGACCGATCCGGTCGATGGCAAGAGCATCCCGCCGCTCATCTACAAGCTCGCCTACCTTAAGGACGAGTCGATCAAGTGGTATGTCGAGTTCGGCTTCGAGTCGGAAGGCAAGTGGGGTCCGAAGCTCCTCGGCCAGATGCCGGACAAGAAGGCATTCAACAACCGTGTAGGTGCCGCTGAGATGCTCGCTCCGGGGGACACCTTCTTCATCGGCAAGCAGCCCTTCCAGAACCGTTTCAAGTTCATTGGTATCGTCCAGAAGGAAGTTACTAGCAAGCGCACCGGCCTGACGCAGAACGTCAACGTGGCCGAGTTTGAAGACCTCAAGCCCAACAAGAAGGGCACGAAGTACCAATCCCAGTATGGTCTCCCGGACGCGGAGATCGATGCCAATGCCTACTATGATCGCACCGCGGTGCTGGATCTCCAGGCCATCGGTGAATCGGGTAAGGAATTCAAGGTCGAGGAAGGCACTACCTTTGCCCTGCCGCCGAGCGCGACAGAGAAGAAGTACCTCCTCAAAACAGTGACGCCGGAAGGCATCGAGGTTGAGTACACCGAGGGAACTGAGACGAAAACCGTTTCAATTCCAAAGGGCGGCACAGCTACAAAGTAAATCAATTCGTTTTTGAAAAAATCGCTTCCCAATCGCCGGTCTGACCGGCAGAACACAGCCCCAACCATGCAAAAAACGCCAACCAATCGCACCTGCAAGACTGCCGCCACGCTGATGGCTTTGGCAGCTGTCATGCCGGTCACCCTTACGGTTGCCAACGCCGGCGAAGGATACTCCGGCGGCGGCGGCTATAGCGGTCTCGCCCAAAAGGAAATGATCCGCCGCCAAAACGCGGTTGCAGACGCGGACCGTCTGCTCGTCGAAGGCCGCGAGGCCTACGCGAAGGAGAAGTACAAGGAAGCCGTGGACAAGTATCGTGAAGCCCTCGCCGTCCTCCCGGATGCGCCGATGGTTGCCGATCGCCGCGCCGTCCTCGTCGCCCACCTTGGCGACGCTTCCACCGCTCTGGGTGATGCCTACCGCCGGGTTGGCAAGTATGAAGAAGCCCGCTCCCTCACTGCTGCGGTGCTCGAAGAAGATCCGCACAACGTGGATGCCAAGCGCATCAACGAGTGGCTTGACGATCCGATCCGCACGAACCCGGCGCTCACCTACGAGCACACCGAGAACGTCGACAAGGTCCGCCGCAGCCTCTACCTCGCCGAAGGTGCCTACAACCTCGGCAAGTATGACGACGCTTTCCGTCACTACGAGGACGTCATCCGCGTGGACCCCTTCAACAAGGCCGCCCGTCGTGGTATGGAGCGCCTTGCCCAGGCCAAGACCGATTACTATCGCGCCGCTTACGACCACACCCGCGCCGAGCTTCTCTCGCAGGTGGACGCGGCATGGGAGCTTTCCGTTCCGCCGATCATTTCGGACATCCCGGCTTCCGGCACCGATAGCAATGTCGTTTCCGGCGGCACCACCTACATCCTCGAAAAGCTTCGCGACATCACCATCCCGGTGATCGACTTCGAAGACACCTCCGTGGAAGAGGCCATCGACTTCCTCCGCCTGCGCTCCCGCGAGCTGGACACCAAGGAAGCCGATCCGACCCGCAAGGGCATCAACTTCGTGATTCGCAAGCCCCGCTCCGGCGGCAGCGGTGATGCCGCTCTGGATGCCGACGCCGCTGGCGGTCTCGGTGCCACCGCGGACCCGGGCTCCCTCCGCATCCGCGAACTGCGCCTTCGCAACGTTCCGCTTGCTGAAGCCCTGAAGTACATCTGCGAACAGACCAAGCTGCGCTACAAGGTCGACGAATACGCCGTGACCCTCGTGCCGGCCACGGAAACGGATGAAGATCTATTCAACCGCACCTTCCGCGTTCCGCCGGATTTCCTCGCCAAGCTTGGCGGTGGCGGCGCAGCCGACGCGGGTGGTGGCGATGCCGATCCCTTCGCTTCGGATGCCGGTGGCGGCACCGGTGCGCGTATCCAGCCCCGCGCGAACGAAACCGATCTGCTCAAGCAGAACGGCGTGAAGTTCCCGGAAGGCGCCTCGGCCAAGTTCTTCCCGGGCAACTCGACGCTCCTCGTCCGTAACACCCCGACCAACCTCGACCTGATCGAGGGCATCGTGGACAACATGGGCAAGGACACGCCGAAGCAGGTGAAGATCTCCACCAAGTTCGTGGAAATCTCCCAGGAGAACACCGACGAGCTCGGCTTCGATTGGATCGTCTCGCCCTTCGGTCTCTCCGCGAACTCCGTCTTCCTCGGCGGTGGCACGGTGAGCGCCGGCCAGACCCGCACGAATGCTGACTTCATCGGCACCGTTTCCGGCGTGAACATCCCGGGCGTCCCGGCTGCGACCGGCACCAATGTGAGCGACATCGTGACCGCCGGTCTTCGTTCCGGTGACGGCGCGATCAACCGCAACAACATCGATGCCGTCCTGAACAATCCGAACCGCACCGCACAGAGCGCCAGCCCGGCACCGGGTATCGCTGCTCTCACCGGTCTGTTCTCGGATGGCCAGGTGCAGCTCATCATGCGCGGTCTCGCCCAGAAGAAGGGCACCGACCTGATGACCGCTCCCAGCGTGACCGCCCGCTCGGGTGAGAAGGCGCTGATCGAGATCATCCGCGAATTCATCTACCCGACCGAATACGAGCCCCCGGAACTTCCGAACTCGATCGGTGCGACCGGTGGTGGTGGTATCGGCATCGGCGGTGGTAACTCCGGTATCTTCCCGGTGACCCCTGCTACCCCGACCTCCTTCGAAACCCGCAACACGGGTGTTACCCTCGAAATCGAGCCCACCATCGGTGGTAACGACTTCGTGATCGACCTCCGCTTCGCTCCGGACATCGTCGAGTTCGAAGGCTTTGTGAACTACGGCAGCCCGATCCAATCGCCTGCCACCGACTTCCTCGGCAACCCGACGACCGTGACCATCACGGAAAACCGGATCGAGATGCCGGTGTTCTCGAGCCGCCGCGTGACCACGGCCCTCACCATCTTCGACGGTTACACCGTCGCAGTCGGTGGCCTGATGCGCGAGGACGTGCAAACCGTTGAAGATAAGGTGCCTGTGCTTGGTGACCTCCCGGTCGTCGGCCGCCTGTTCCAGTCCAAGGCTGAGAACCGGATCAAGAGCAACCTGATCATCTTTGTTACCGCACAGATCATCGACGCGACCGGCAAGCCGATCCGCGAGAGCGCTGCAACCGCTGGCAATGCGCCGGTGAGCGATGCTCTCCCGACCGCCACCGGCGGTGCCGATCTGCTTCCGCCGCCTCCGGCCGAGTAAGCTTAGAACGATCAAAGGATCAATCACGCGGGCGGAAGGGAAACCTTCCGCCCGTTTTCTTTCCGTCGGGAGTCGGTTGGATTTGCCAGTTGCACGGATCGGTCTCCCGCTCCTATCTCGGCCCATGCACGTCTTCGGCCTGAGCGGTGGGATCGCGAGCGGGAAATCCACGGCCTGTCGTCTTCTCGCGGAGATCTTCCCGGGCACGGTGCTTTTTGATGCCGACGCTTGTGTACACGCGCTCTTGGCCAAGCCGGGACCGGTCGCTTATGCGATTGCAGCTCGTTTCGGCTCCGGAGTGATCGCCGCGGATGGATCGGTCAGCCGGGCGGTGCTGCGGGAGATCGTGTTTCAGGACCCGCATGCACGTAAGGATCTGGAAGGCATCGTCCACCCCCGGGTCCGCGAGGAATGTCTTGAATCTTCGGCATCCGCCCGCAGAATGGGCGCGGCCCTCTTCGTTGCGGACATTCCGCTGCTCTTCGAGAACGGATTCGACCTCGGCCAACAGGCGAATCTCCTCGTTGCCGCCGGAAACGAAACCCGGCGCAGACGATTGCGGGAGCGCAACGGATTCGACGATGCTAAAATCGATGCCGTTTTCGCGGCCCAGATGCCCCAGGATGAAAAGCTCCGCCGTGCGGATCATGTGTTCTGGAATGAAGGCCCGGCCACCGTCCTTGAAGCGCAACTCAGGCGCTTCCTCCAATCCCACGCTATCATGAGCGAAGACACCGAGCTCCCCGAGCTTCCCGCAGGAACCTCTGCCGCCGTCCAAGAAACCGCGCCTGCCCCGCAGGTGATCGATATCAATTCCTTCCGCCTCAAGCCTTTGGGAGAGTTGCTCGCGATGGCGGAAGCGGTGCCGGCGCGGATCACTCCCGGGGCACCGAAGACCCAGTTGATTTTCGAGCTCCTTAGCTTTTACGCGAACGAGGGCGCCACCTTGATCGGCGAGGGAATCGTCGAACAAGCGAAGGAGAACTACGCCATGCTGCGCGACCCCGCCCGCAGCTTCCGCACTTGTCCGGATGACCTTTACGTGAACGGGCACCTGCTCCGCGATCACAACCTGCGTGCGGGCAATCGCGTGAAAGTCCGGATTCGTGCGCCGCGGGACCGTGACAAGTATCTTTCCGCCACCGAGATCTTGGAGATCGAGGGCATCCCCCTCGCCGAGTACAAGACTCCGAAGGAGTTCGACAAGCTCACCCCGCTTTTCCCGGACCGCCGCATCGTGCTGGAGGGTGAGGGACCGGAGGCCATCGGCGTGCGCGTCCTCGATCTCGTCGCCCCGCTTGGCAAGGGCCAGCGCGGCCTGATCGTGGCTCCGCCGCGTGGAGGCAAGACGATCTTGCTCAAGCAGATCGCCAAGTCGATCCGGCGCAATCATCCCGAGGTCGAATTGATCGTGGTGCTGCTGGATGAGCGCCCGGAGGAAGTTACCGACTTCGAAGAAACGGTGGGGACCACGGTCTATGCTTCAACCTTCGATGAGGCACCGCGCCGGCACGCCCAAGTGGCGGACCTTGTGATCGAACGGGCGCGCCGCTTGGTGGAGCAAGGGAAGGATGTCGTGCTTTTGCTGGATAGCTTGACCCGTCTCGCCCGGGGCCATAACGCCGCGAATCAAGGCGGGCCGATTGGCAGCGGCGGGGTAAGTCCGGCAGCGCTCCAAAAATCGCGGAAGTTCTTCGGGAATGCGCGGAATGTCGAGGAGGGCGGTAGTTTGACCGTTCTCGCAACCGCTCTCATCGAAACCGAGAGCCGGATGGATGACGTGATTTTCGAGGAGTTCAAGGGGACCGGTAACATGGAGGTGCGCTTGGACCGGGAGCTTGCGGAACGCCGCGTTTACCCGGCGATCCACATCCCGCAGAGCGGCACCCGCAACGACGACCGCCTCTACCATCCTGAAGAATTCGTGAAGGTTTTGGATATTCGTAGACAACTGGCCCAGTTGCCGGTGGGGGATGCCATCGAGACCCTTCTCAAGAACCTCCGCGCTACGAAAACCAATGCGGAATTGCTCCTTCGGGGCTTGCGCTAATGCGTGTTGTGTGGCATGGCATTGACATTGCATTCAGTGGCTTTTGCGGATCAATGTGAAGACGCCGTGAAGAGCGCGTTTGCGCCAAGAATCTGCTTGTCAAAGCAGGGGAGGGGCTGAAGGTTTTCCCACATGAAAACCCGCCGGACCTTGCTCACCCTTGCAGCCCTTATGACCGTTCAGGCCGCGAAAGCGGACTTGGTCATGGCATTGGGTGCAAACAAAACCCACTATCAGATTAGCGGCCAAACCCTCCGTTTCGAAGGTGGCGAATTGAACCTTTTCCTTCGCGACGGCTTGGTCATTCTTGACGGTGCCTGCGTCATCGACCCGCAGCTTTTCTTCTTCCCGCCCAGCAATATCCCGCCGTGTCCGCTTGGTGCCACCGGCTTCATCGCGACAGGTGATGTGGATCGCGACGGCGTGCGCGATGACAATCAATACTGGTCGGTGGCGAGCGTGATTCCCGCGTTCGTGATCGAGCCGTCCCGCCCGGAGATTCCCCAGCTTTATTCCGGCCCGCCTTCAAAGCTGCCGCGCCCGCTCCAGAACTTCCGCGACGACGCGGTGGTTACTTTCTACGACATCAGCACGGCGGTGGTGCGCCAGTATGATCAGTCCCGCTACGAACTCATTCGTCCCTACGGCTCGGTCCGCCAGGTGGAAACGGCACAGGCTTTGGGCAACGTGCTGGCCGACGGTAACATCGAGGTAATCGTCACTGGTGCCGATATTGCGGGCTCGCCGCTTTCCGTCCCCGTCGCGGTGACGGGTCCTTTCATCAACGAAGATGACGAGCTTGTCCCCGGGATGACCGGTCCGCAATGGGCTGCAGCCATTCGGGAAGCGCTGAACGACGTGGACGCCATCACCGACTTTTACAGCGTGGGCGGACAAGGTAACTTGGTCACGCTGAGCGAAATTGTTCCGAACGGCAATGATCCGACCCTTAACATCAATCTCCAGCCTGGCACGGCGGTAGTGGTTGGTCTGCCTTCCACGGTAAGCCTCAATACCACGGTGGGAGCTTTCAATGCGCCCGTGGCCGCTCTGAAGCAGATGAACGAGGAGATCGTTCCGGGCCAATACATCTTCACCTTCCCACGCCTCGGTAGTCCGGATCTCAATCCGGTTGCGATTCCGGTGACCATCGTGCCGAACTTGGAGGCCGTGAATCCCGCCTCCCGCACGCGCGCCGGCTTCCGCTTCACCTCCGGCACATGGAATGGCGATATCTACCAGATGGATCCCCGTTTGATCAGCAGGATCACATGGACGGGTAATGACCGCTCAGTAATCCGTCCGGGAGACCAGTTCTATTTCTCGATCTTGAACGATGCCGAGGATTTCCTGCAGTTCCCCCCGACCATCCCACAGAACCCGGTGCTGCTGCCGATTCCGACGGTCCAGCAATACAATCTGCCTCCGTTCTTCTTCGACGTCGGTCAAACCGGCGTGATGGACCTGCGGTATCAGCGGAATTTGTTGACCAATGGCGTATCGGGTGACTTCTCCGAGCGTAATTTCCGCGCCAAGGTGGCCTTCGTGGATAGCTTCAACGGCTTCGTCCAAACCACCTTCCCGCTTGGGACGATGAAGCGCGACCTGACCCCGAAGGGTGATATCGACAGGGACGGGATGACGAATGTCGAAGAGTTCGCCTACCAGTTCCCCACCAACGAGGATATTTCGGCACGTGCTCGCGAGCAATTTGTTCCTGGCCCGCCTAGCCTCTTCAATGGCATCCCTGTAACGGAGCGGTTCTCTCGCGTAATCACGAAAGTCCCGACGCCGATCATCGACTCGGCCGATCAGCCGACCGGTCCTGCTGCTCCCTTCCTTGATGAGGAAGACAAGGTAACCTTGGAAGTGCCGGTCCGTCCGCGCACGGGCAATACCCTGCGCTACAGCTTTGTGGAGAGGATCGAAGGGAAGAAGAAGGGTAAGAAGATCAGGATCCCTCAGGACTACACTGTCTCCAGCCGTTTTGTGGAATCTTCCATGCAGGTGATCCTCGAGGTCGAACTGGTAGCTGCCGGTGGACAGACCGTCGGATTCCGGACTCGTGCGGGCGAAACCACCGTGAATTTGACACAGGAGTTCTTGGTCCTGAAGGCCAACAATCCGCTTGTCGGCGAGGAAGCAACTGTTCCTGACATCCAAGTGATCCTCGATGCCGTTACGGTGAAGTAAGGATTGCCTTCGTCCCGTTCCGAATGATCCGGGATTTTGAATTCGACAATGGCTCCGGAGTCCGCGATCAGGGCTCCGGAGCTTTCCCTTTCGCCTGAAGGCTTCCCCCGGGTCATGTCATCCCAATCATTGGTCAGCGATTCCCAAGAACTCGTTTCTCTGCTTTCCCGGCCTCCCGCCGGTGCTGTTTGTGCCATCGACACGGAGGCGGATAGCTTGCACCGCTATCGGGAATCTCTCTGCCTCGTTCAGTATTCTTGTGCGGGCGATGACGCGCTGATCGACCCGCTTTCCATCGACGATCTCTCGCCGCTTGGCGACTTCCTAGGAGCCCGCACCGTGTGGATGCATGGGGCGGATTACGACATGACCATGCTGCGGCGGAGCTTCGCGAGCCTCCCACCGGTGGTTTACGATACGCAGATCGGTGCCCGCCTGTTGGGCGTGCGCCGTTTCGGTTTGGCGGACCTGGTCGAGCTGTATTTTGGAGTGGTGCTGTCGAAATCGTCTCAGAAAGCGGATTGGGGCAAGCGCCCGCTGTCCGCCAAGATGATGGAGTATGCGCTTAACGACGTTCGCTATCTGCTTCCGATGGGAGAGAAGATTAGCGAAGAGCTGAAGTCGAAGGGGCGTTTCGACTGGTTTGTCGAAAGCTGTGAGGCTGCCCGCCTGAAGGTATTGGAGCGTGACGAATCCCGTGGGGAGCCGTGGCGGATCCAAGGTTCCGGACGGCTTGATCGCTGTGGCCTGAATTTCCTGAAGGCGCTGTGGGAGTGGCGGGATGCGGAGGCTTCCGCGTGGGATCGCCCCTCCTTCATGGTGATCACCAATCGCCAGTTGATCGATTGGAGCTTGGCACTGGCGGCAGGGAAGCGGATCGAGATCCCTCCCCACTATCGCCCCGACCGGCGCAAGCGCCTCACGGACGTGCTGGACGCAGCCCGGGCCGGGAAGCCGGAAGAATGGCCCGAGAAGCCGCGTGGCTTGCGCCGCCGCCGGGACTCCGACTTCGATGCCAAGGTGGCGCGCTTGATCTCCCTGCGCGACTCCAAGGCCGCGGAATTGGACATTGATTCCTCCTTGATCGTGCCGCGTTCGATCATCGAATCTATCGCCGACGGTGAGGTTCAACCTCCCGATGTTTTGCTCAAGTGGCAGCTTGCTTGCCTCGGGCTCTGAGATATGCGATTCGGTTAATTGCAATCGTTTGATTGTGAGTGAATTGCAAGAGAGGGTGGAAGACGGCGAATATGCCGCTTTTTCCACAATCGGCCTTGTCTAAAACGGATGTATTTCAGACCCTTCGCGGGTCCATGTCCGAAGAGCATCAAGAGCCTGAAAAGGCCGATACCAACGTCAGTGGCGAGCAGGCATACGATGCCGCCCAGATCGACAAACTCGAAGGCTTGGAGGCTGTCCGCAAGCGGCCCGGGATGTATATCGGGGATCCGGACGAACGCGGCCTGCACCACTGCGTTTTCGAGGTTCTGGATAACTCGATCGACGAGCATCTGGCCGGCTACTGCGACCGGATCAAGGTGTCCATCCACGTGGACGGATCCATCTCGGTGTCGGACAACGGACGCGGCATCCCGGTGGATATTCACCCCAAGTTCGGGATCCCCGCAGTCGAACTGGTGCTCACCAATCTCCATGCCGGCGGCAAGTTCGGACAGGGTGCCTACAAGTATTCCGGCGGTTTGCACGGGGTCGGCGCGAAGTGCGTCAATGCCCTTTCGGATTGGTTCAAGGCCGAGGTTTACCGGAACGGAAACTTGTATGCGATCGCCTTCGAGCGCGGCCGTACTACCCAGCCCTTGCATGTGGTCGGGGAAGTCGACGCGAAGCGCACCGGTACGACCATCACCTTCTTCCCGGATGCGACCATTTTCGTCGACACGATCGAATTCAAGTTCGACCGCCTCTCGACTCGTCTGAAGGAATTGGCCTTCCTCAATCCGGGTCTGACGATTGATCTCGAAGACGAGCGGCCCGAGTCCGCCCGTAAGACGAGCTTCTTCTATGCGAAGGGGATCGTGGAGTTCGTCACGGAACTCGGGAGCACGAAGACCCTCGTCCATGACGACCCCGTGGTTCTCGGCGGCAAACGTCAGATCGAAATCGATTACGATGGCAAGCAGTCGCAGGAAGACGTCTTCGCGGACGTGGTTTTCCAGTACAACGACTCCTACAACGACCAGATCCTCTGCTTCGCGAACTCGATCCCGAATGCCGACGGAGGAACTCACCTGACCGGTTTCCGCACCGCGCTCACCCGCGGCATCAATCAGTATGCCAAGGCGAACAAGATCCTGAAGGAGAAGGACAACGCCCTGACAGGCGACGATGTCCGGGAAGGTCTCGTCTGCGTGATTTCGGTGAAGATGCCCAGCCCCCGCTTCTCCTCGCAGACGAAGGGCAAGCTGGTGAACTCGGAGATCGAAGGCGTGGTTTCCTCCATCGTTTACGAGGGCCTCGTTCAATACTTCGAGGAGAACCCTGCGATCGCCAAGCGCATCATCGAGAAGTCGCTGAACGCCGCCCGTGCCCGCGAAGCCGCACGCAAGGCCCGCGAAACCGTCCGCAAGTCGGCCCTCTCTGGCGGCGGTCTGCCCGGCAAGCTGGCAGACTGCTCCGAACGCGATCCGGCGAAGTCCGAACTCTACATTGTCGAGGGTGACTCCGCAGGCGGCTCCGCCAAGCAGGGGCGCGATCGGCGCACCCAGGCGATCCTCCCGCTGCGCGGCAAGCTGATCAATGTCGAGAAGGCCCGCCTTCATCGCGCCCTGCAGAACAAGGAAATCCAGAACCTGATCACCGCCATCGGTGCCGGTATCGGCGATGGCGAGCAGGAAGGCTCCTTCGCGATCGAGAAGGTCCGCTATCACAAGGTGGTGATCATGACCGATGCCGACGTCGACGGCTCTCACATCCGCACCCTCCTGTTGACTTTCTTCTGCCGCCACATGCCCGAACTGGTGAAGCGCGGCTTCCTCTACATCGCCCAGCCGCCGCTCTACCTCGTCACCCGCAAGAAGCGGTCCGAGTACGTGCAGGATAACGACCAGCTCAACAGGATCCTCATCGATCTCGGGGCCAGCGAGGTGGAACTCCGCACGCACGATCAATCCCGCAGCTTCACGGCGGATGAGTTGAAGGTGATCCTGGAAAATCTCTCCTCGCTCTCCCGCTACTCGAACTCGATCGAAGGGAACGGCGGCAACTTCAAGAACTACCTCGCGGCCCGCCGTGACGGACATCTCCCGGAATACATGGTACGCGTCCGCATCGGCAACGATGAGAACGTGCTCTACTTCGCCGATGAGGAGTCGCTTCGCGCCTATTCTTCGGAGAACCGCGACCTGCGCCTCTTCGACGAGCAGCTGAGCAGCGAGGAACTTGCCAGCCATGCCGGCCCATCGCGCCGGGCGAATCTCCACGAGCTGCACGAGTCCCACGCCATCGCGAAGATCTTCTCGCGCTTGAACGAAAGCGGTATCGATACCAACCACTTCTTCGACGAGGACAAACCGCTGTTCGAGCTGCTCGAAGGCGACGGCGAAAAGCAGAAATCACATCCGGTCTTCTCCATCCCGGAAGTACTGGTACGCGTCTTGGAAATCGCCAGCCGCGGTGTCCAGATCAAGCGATTCAAGGGTCTTGGTGAAATGAACGCCAAGCAGCTCTTCGAGACCACCATGGACCCCGAGAAACGCCAGTTCCTCCGCGTCCGTCTCGACGAGGACAACGCGGTGCAAGCAGACAAGATGTTCGACGTCCTGATGGGCGACATTGTCGAGCCGCGCAAGCGGTTCATCGAGGACAACGCACTGAATGTCCGTAACCTCGACGTCTGAAATTTGCCATTGGTCAGTGGTCAATTGTCATCGGTGGAGAATATGAATGCTTCGATCAACGATCTCGAAATCTACCGCGAGTCAATGAGTCTCGCGGAGGTGATTTGGGATTCAGTTGGATCCTGGCCTCTGTTCGCGAAGGATACCCTCGGTAAGCAGATTGTGAGATCTGCAGACTCGATCGCCGCAAATCTTGCCGAAGGTTATGGCCGCTATCATTTCAAAGAGAACCAGAAGTTCTGCTATTATTCCCGCGGTTCTTTGCAAGAAACCCAAACATGGATCGAGAAGGCCGTTAGACGCAATCTCATTCCCGATGAAGCGGGTCGTGCCCTCTATCGAGAGTTCGATTTACTGAAGAAGCGACTCAACGCCTACATCCGCTCAATTGGCCCGGTCGAGTCTGACACGAGTGACCGCTGACCATTGACCACTGACTTTTTCCGCATGTCTCAGGATTCCATCAAGCCCATCAACGTCGCCGAGGAACTCTCGAACTCCTTCCTGGAGTACTCGATGTCCGTGATTATCTCGCGGGCCCTTCCCGATGTCCGCGACGGCCTCAAGCCATCCCAGCGCCGCGTCCTTTACGCCATGCGCCAGCTCGGCGTGACGCCGGGCAAGGCCCACGTGAAGTGCGCCAAGATCGTCGGCGAGACGATGGGTAACTATCACCCGCACGGCGACCAATCGATCTACTCCACGCTGGTGAACATGGGCCAGCCTTGGTCGATGCGCGAGATGCTCGTGGATGGCCAGGGTAACTTCGGCTCGGTGGAAGGCGATGCCGCCGCATCCATGCGATACACCGAGGCCCGTCTTCATCCCCTCGGGATGGCGATGATGGAGGACCTCGACAAGGACACCGTCGACTTCCAGCCGAACTACGATGGCTCGCAGGAGGAGCCCTCCGTGCTGCCTTCCGCTTTTCCGAACTTCCTGGTCAACGGCGGCACCGGCATTGCGGTCGGTATGGCCACGAACCTTGCCCCGCACAACCTGGGCGAGGTGATCGAGGGCATCTGCGCCCAGATCGATAATCCGGACATCACCCTGCCGGAGCTGATGGGCTATATCAAAGGGCCGGACTTTCCCGTTTCCTGCGAGATCCGCGGTATTCGTGGTATCGAAGAATATTTCCGCACCGGTCGCGGCTCGATGCGTCTTCGCGGCAAGGTCGAGATCGAGGAGAACGAAGGTGGCAAGTCTCTGATCGTCATTCGTGAAGTGCCTTACGGCGTGAACCGCGCGGTGCTGCAGGAGCGCATCGCGGAGCTGGTGAACGAGAAGACGCTCACCGGCATCTCCGGCATGCGCGACCTCTCCGACGAGGAGACCCGCATCGAGATCGAGCTGAAGCGCGATGCCCGCCCTCAGGTGGTGATCGCCCAACTCTTCAAGCTCACCGCGCTGGAGACCTCCTTCAGCGTGAACATGCTGGCGATTCACAAGAACCGCCCGAAGCAGCTTTCGCTGAAGGAAGCGATCGATGCCTACATCGAGCACCGCCGGGAAGTCGTCATCCGCCGCACGCGATATCTGCTCGGCAAGGCGGAGGAGCGGGCCGAGCTGCTCGAGGCATTCCTGCTCGCCTTGGGTCACCTCGATGACTTCATCAAGATCATCCGCGATTCGAAGAATCGCGATGAAGCCCGCGAACGACTCGCGGCCTATCAGTTCAGCACGGCCACGGCCGAGGGGCTAGGAATCCTGATCCGCTCGCAGCCCGCGGTTCAGGGGGATCGCTACGTCTTCAGCGAGCGCCAGGTGAATGCCATCTTGGAACTCCGCCTCTATCAGCTCACCGGCTTGGAGCGCGACAAGGTCAAGGGTGAGTACGACGAGGTGCTCGCGACCATCAAGGACTTGCTCGATATCCTCGCCCGCGAGGAGCGCGTGCTCACCATCATCAAGGACGAGCTCCGTGCGATCGGTGAGAAGTACGCCACTCCTCGTAGATGCCCGATCTTGGCGGAAGCCGGTGAGATCGCGATGGAAGAGCTCATCGCGAACGATGCCATGATCGTTACCCTCTCGCATCGCGGCTACATCAAGCGCACCGCCGCTTCCGAGTACCGCCTGCAGGGACGCGGCGGCAAGGGCCTGAAGGGCATGGAGACCCGTGCCACCGGAAAGGACGAGCCCGACGACTTCATCGAGCATCTCTTTAGCGTTCAGGCGCACGACTACCTGCTGTTCTTCACGAATACCGGGCGCGTGTATGTCGAGCGGGTCTATGATCTTCCGGAAGGCTCCCGCACCGCGATGGGCCGCAGCATCAAAAACGTGCTCGACCTCAAGCCGGAAGAGAAGATCGCGGCCCTGCTCCGTCTGGAGCGCGCCACGGATGAGAATGGCAACGACGTCACTTTCCGCGAGGATGCCGGCTTTGTCTTCTTTGCGACCCGTAGCGGGAAGGTGAAGAAGACCGCTCTCAACGACTTCCGCAACTACCGCAAGGCAGGCCTTACCGCCATCATCCTGGAGGAGAACAACGAGCTCATTGGTGTCCGCCTTACCTCGGGATCGGATGAGATCGTCCTCGTCACCCACGAAGGCTTGAGCCTGCGTTTCCACGAGGACGATACCCGCTCGATGGGCCGGGCCTCGGCCGGCGTGATGGGCATCCGCCCGGTCGAGGGTGACTTCGTGGTCGGCCTCGCCCTCGTGACCCAAGGCTCCACGCTGCTGGTGGCTTCCGAGAACGGTCTCGGCAAGCGCACCTCATTCGAAGAGTACCGCAAGCAGACCCGCGGTGGTAAGGGCATCATCACCATGAAGGTGACTGACAAGACCGGCCCCGTGGTGGGCGCTGTCACGGTCACCGACGCGGATGAATTGATGCTCATGACCTCCACGGGTCAGAGCATCCGCATCCGGGTCAACGAGATCCGCGAAACCGGCCGCAATGCTCAAGGGGTTAAGTTGCTCACCTTGAAGGAGGGAGAGGCCCTTCAGGACATTGCGTTGGTGATCCCCGATGGCGAAGATGCCCCGGGCGAGGGATCGGAAGGGACTGAAGATGCCACTCTGGAAGAGACGGATTCTCCAACCTCAGACGAGTGATTCCGTCTTTTTAAGACTGGAAATAGAAACAAAAGCGAGCCTTGATGCGTTTCTGCATCATGCGCTCGCCCCGTTGTCTCCTTTTCCTGCCGCTTTTGACGGCCCCGCTACCCGGCGCGCCGGTTGAAACGGCTCCTTTCGAGTCCTCTTCTTCTTGGGCTCTCCCCGGAGGGGAGAAGGGCGTGCTACTGGAAAAGGACAAGAGCACGGCGGTTTCCGTGAGGGTCCCGCAGCTCACCGACAAGGAGAAGGAAGTCGGTGGCAAATGGCATGGCGTCCTTTCGGTGGATGTGTACGGGACCTTGGATGGAGGGAAGGGGAGCATCGAACTGGAAGCTCTGGATCCGCCGAGTGGCGAGGTTTTCGCGAAGGTCAGCGCGACCGCGAATGGCCCGGCGCCTCGGGCTGCGTGGGGGGTGATATCCTCCTCGGAGCAGCAGGGAGCGGAGGCGGAGCGTGCCTTCGATGGCGATCCGAATACCGATTGGCACACCCGCCACGGCAAGGAACAGCCTGCGCCGCCTCACTGGATCGGGCTCGAGTTTGCCAGCCCGCAGCGGCTGGAAGGCCTCCGCTACATTCCTCGTCTCGGCGGCTACGCCAATGGTGTCGCCAAGAACTACCGCCTCGAGATCCGCAAGGACGGCTCGGAATGGGAAACGGTAGCGAAGGGCGTGACCGGCAAGGATGTGTCGGATTCCCGGCTCCCGCTCCTGATCAATCTCCCTGCTCCCCAAGAGGTGAGCGCCTTCCGCTTCGTGATCGAGAGCGATTGGAGCGGCGGCGGCTTCGGCACTGCCGGAGAGCTGGTTCCGCTGGGCATCAGCCTGGAAAAGAAGTCGCTGCCGGTGGCGGCATCATCCCGTGCATGGTTGGAGATTCCGGACCAGTTGATGGGGCTGCTGCCCGGCAAGACCTTCGGTCTGCGCGTGCGGGCAGGGGAGGGTAGGGCCGTGGTCATCGGTAGCCCCCGCTTCAGCCGCGTGCACGAGAAGCCCGGTGACAAGCTCTTCGGTCGCTCGAACGGAGGCAGCGGTCCGGATCTGTTAGGGGCCGGCTTGCTCGGCTTCGATGCGCTCACCGAGCACCAGCAATCCGTGCTCACCATCATGTCGGTGCGCGGCGGCAGCCCGGCCTCGAAAGCCAAGCTTAAGGAGGGTGATGTGATCCTCTCCGCAGGGGAGATGCCTCTGCCTGTCAATGATCTCAATCCCGGCTGGGAGTGGTTCCAGCGTAGTCATGAGGCCACCTTGGGTCGCAGATCGGAGGCGGCCCTGAAGGCTGGCTTGAGGGTGCTCCCGCTCACGGTGCTCCGCGAGGGCCTGCCGGTGACGGTGAATGTGGAGCTGCCTCGCAGCCGCTCCTTCACCACCATGAATCCCGCGAACGATCCGGAGGCGGCGGCGATGCTGAAGGACATGATCGGCTTCCTTGAGGAATCGCAGAAGGAGGATGGTTCGTGGTCGGGAGATATCATCCGCACAACCTTCTCCTCACTCGCTCTGCTGGCGACAGGTGAGAAGAAGTATCGCAGCCGCGTGAAGAAGGCGGTGGAATGGTCGCTCGAGAAGTATCCGAAACCCGATGCCTATGGAAACCTCGGCTTCTGGGCCGGCGCCTATGCCGGGATTCTTTACAGCGAGTGGCATCTGCTTACCGGCGACAAGCAGGTGCTGCCACACCTCGAGGCCCTGCGTGATTGGGCGGTGAAGGGGAAGCATAACTCGGTGTGGAATGTTCCGGCGCTCGGTCATGGTCCGAGCGGCCTGCCTTACGAGAACAAGGCTCTGGTTGCACCTGCGGTGCATCTGCTGGTTTATGAATCGCTCGCCAAGCGCTGCGGGATGAAGTCGGGCATCTGGGAGATGATCATGCCCTACATGGAGATGGCTTGGTCGGATCCGAAAGAAGGCGGCCATGGCTCGCTCGGCTACAATCGCTCCTACAAGGACAAGGAAGAGTTCTGGTCACGCAGCGGCATGTTCGCCATGGCGGCGCATCTCCGCGGTGAGCGGCCGGACATGAGCAGCGCGATGATCGGCTTCATGGAGAAGAATCATCCGTGGATCCGCAATAGCCATGCCTATGGCGAGCCCGGCGGCTCATGGGGCCTCCTCGGCCTGAATCTCCTGAAGCCCGAGGCCTATGCCAGCGTGATGAAGGACTACGCATGGTGGTTCTCCTTGGCATGGGAGCCGGGCTACGGCCTGCACTTCACCCAGCCCCACATGGGCGCTCCCTATATGGGTGAGGAAGACCTGATCAATGCCACCTATGCTCTGGTCCTTCAGGCGCCGAAGCGAAACCTGCATCTGACCGGCGCGCACTTCAGCGGCCGCTGAACCCGAACCCTCCTCGTGATGATTCATCGCATCGCCCCGCTTCTCCTGTTCGTCCAGCCCCTTGCGGCCATCTCCCTGCCGGAGAATGAAGCCGCGCTCGAGGTCACTGCCGAAGATGTCGCCACCCGCCGCCAATGGGCCCTTGCCGAGCTCGAGCGGGTCTTGGGTGAACGCGAGTGGAAGAACCTGACCAACGGCCCCCGCTCGACCTTCTTCCGGGAGATGCAGGGCAAGCTCTTGGATGAGTTGATGTTCTCCGGCCCCTTGCCGGATGAGCCCGCCAAGATGATGCGGATCGCCGAAGCGCTGTGGAAAGAGTTCCGCGGCGACTTCTCGGACCGGCGGGAGCTCACCACGGCTGCGGCTGTCGCGCTGATGTATGCGCGGGAGAAATGGCCGGAGGATCAAGCCTCATCCCGCTACCGCTATTTCCGCGACTCGCGGAAGGCCGGGAAGCTGCATCCGGTTTTCGATACGCTGGAGACATGGGAAAAGCGCTTCGTCGTTTCCGCCGGCGGCAATGGCGGCTGGGCTGGCGATGAAGGCTGGGGAGAGCAATCGATGACTTGGCTGCGCGACAACGTGAAGCTGCCGGTGAAGGACTACACCGGCGCTTGTTGGCAGGCGCCTTATCGCTTGGAGAATGTCTTCGGGGATTCGATCCACGGGCCCAAGTATTATGCTCCCTTCAATCACATGATCCATGCGGAGCGGGTGCGGGAAGTTGGCGGCGTCTGCGGATCCTTGTCTCACTACGGTGCCACCGCCGCGCGTTCGAACGGCATCCCGGCGATCACCATGGGCGAGCCCGGCCATTGTGCCTATGCCGTGCGCACAGCACGCGGGGAATGGACGCCTGCCTATTCCCTGTCTTGGGAGCGCGGCCTTCATACCTCGCTGTGGGGACGCACATGGACCCAGCTCGTCCTGCAGGAAAAGGTGCTGGGCGAGAAGTACGCCACGGATCGTAGTTCGATCCACCTCTGGCAAGCCCGCGCCTTGAAGTCGAAGAATCCGGAGCTGGCGGAAAAGGCCTACAAGCAGGCCCTTGCCGCACAGCCGCTGGGTCAGCCGGCTTGGATCGAGTACGTCACTTGGCTCCGTGATTCCCGCAAGCTGGACGCACTGCACTGGAAGAAGGTTCACGACGAGGCGTTGGCTGCGCTCGCCGCCTACCCGGAAGCCGCTTGGGAAGTGATCCTCGCGGTGCAGTCCACGATGATGAAGGACGTGCCTCCTGACGAGCGAATGCCCTTCCTGCTGGCTTTCCACAATGTGATCGCCAGCCAGAAGGGGCCGGTCATGTGGGATCTACCGAAGGCCCTCGACGAACAGGTCAAGCTCTTGGGCAATCCGGCGCTCGAGCTCGAGTTCTTCGAGCAGGTGGTCACCCTTGAAGCGAAGTCCGAAAGCTGGCTCGCCCCCGTGGTGGCATGGGGGAGTGAACGCTTTGGCAAGGGCGGCAATACCACTTGGTTCGAGGCGCTTGGACGCGGCCTCGCCACCGGCTCCGGCGGTGCCGCCGGTGAATCCACCCGCAAGGCACTCCGCCCCGCCATCCTGGCCGCCGCCGCCACCGGCAATGTCGAAGCGTTCCAAGCACTCGCTAAGGTCGTCACCCCGACGGAGTTTCCGAAGCTGCCGCCCATGGAGCCCTTCGCGGGCGAGTTGCTGTCGTCAGGCGGTTTGCTCCAGCTTTCCACCACCTCCGGGTGGGACGCCCCGGAGAGCCACGCCGCAGTGCTTGAGGAAAAGGGCGGTCGCCTCCACACGGATTCGGAGCTTCATCCGCACGTCCTAGTCCGCTTGGCGAAGCTCGGCGAGCTTTCGGGCATCGTGGTGGCCGATGCCTCCACCGGCTACAATGCCAGCCGTATCGTGCCGGTGAAGATCTCGGTCTCGGAAGATGGACAGAGCTGGCAGGAAGTCTTCCGCAGCGAGAAACCCGGCGGGCCATGGAGAGTGCCACTCGATGGTAAGGCCGCACGCGTCGGCTGGGTGAAGGTCGAGCGTGATGACGAACGCAAGGAGGTCTTCCACCTCTCCGCGATTCACGTCTACGGAAGGAGACTGCAGTGATGAGAACTCAAACTTTGGTGTCGCGTTTACCACTAGGCGCATCGTACTTTGCGGCTATCCTCTTGGCTTCGTTCTCGTCGGCGGTTGCCGCCGAGCGCGTGGGCGATTTCAAGGCCGCACTGGAGAGGGCGAAGACCGGCGGTCAGGATATCGCCGTCCTGTTTCATGGTTCCGATTGGTGCCTTGCGGGGAAGAAGTATGCGGACCATTGGCTCGCCGATGCCTTCCCGAAGGCGGCGGGTGATGACCTGCTGGTGATGGATATCGACCGTAAGGAGGACCCGGGCGCGGCGGACGAGGCCTTGGCCAAGATCAACGAGGCCTGTCCCGTGACACCGCGGAGCCTGCCTGCCATTGCTCTCTTCGACCGTGAGGGGCGCTTGGTCGCCTTGCGTGAAGGTGCTCCCGAACTCGATCCCTTGGGCAAACCCGAGCAAGCAATCCAACGCGCCGTGGAAGTCCGGAAGAAGCGCGACGAGCTCTGGAAGCGGGCCGAGGGCCAGCGTGGCCCTCAGAAGGCCGGCATGCTGGCAGGCGGATTGGATCTGCTCGGCTTGGGGACCGGCCCGAAGGAAGCCTACAAGCCGGTGGTCGAAGAGATGCGGAAGGCCGACCCGGAAGATCGCTCGGGCGTCGTGGCCCGCTACACCTTTCCCGGACGCAAACTTCTTGATATGGCCGTCTCGAAGGGGAAGGACGGCAAGTTTGCCGAAGCGGACGAGGAAATCGGAGGATGGCTGAAGAAGCCCCGCCTGACCAAGGCCCAGCAGCAGGAGGCCCTTGCAGCCCGCTTCGCCCTGTATCAACGCTGGCCGGAGAAGAAATCGGACCTGCCTGCCCTTTTGAAGGAGATCAGCCGCCTCGATCCGAAGTCGGACTTGGGCGTGGCGGCGGATTCCTACCTGCCCCTCCTCTCGAAAGAGAAGTGAGGCGGGCTGCCATTCATGGGTAAAGGCGCTTCTCCAACTTCTTCAGGAAGCGCTCCTCCGCCATCGAGATCCCATCGGAGCCAAGGATCTTGTACAGCCAGGTGAGCGCCGGGGC
Organism: Luteolibacter rhizosphaerae; assembly: GCF_025950095.1. NCBI lineage: Bacteria > Pseudomonadati > Verrucomicrobiota > Verrucomicrobiia > Verrucomicrobiales > Verrucomicrobiaceae > Neoluteolibacter > Neoluteolibacter rhizosphaerae. Next base: position 438,616 of record NZ_JAPDDR010000002.1, read on the forward strand.
GGCAGTGCCGTCGCTCACAATCAGATCCGCGTGGCTGCGGACGAAGGCATCGATCTTAAGCTCGTCCCCCGCAGCCTCGCGCGCTTTGGCAAAGGCTTGGAAAATGAAGATTTCGCGCGGGAGATCCGCCTCCCAGCCCAAGGCGTCGAGCGCGTTGGTCAACACTTCGTCCTCGGCCAGCGACAGGTGATTGTCGAGATAGAGGGACAGGAACAGGAGCTCGATCAGCGATTGCCGGGAATTTTGCGTCATGGGTAAGCCTCTTTTTTGAAGCAGGGCACTAACAGTCCGTCCGGAAATGACAATCCGATTCAGTCCGCAGCGTAGCGGGCGTTTTGCATCCGTGGATTCTGCGGAATTTCTTAATCACTTCAAATAAACTTCCGATAAGTTCGATTGGACATATCGACTCCGTTTTTTTAATAACACACCTGATGAAAGCCCTAGTAGCCCTTACCGCTGCTCTTCTCGTTATCCCGAGCCTCGCGGCCGAGGAGGATGAGAAGAAGGAAAAGGTTTCCCTCGATGAAATGCTTTTCGACGAATCCTTCTGGGGCAAGTCCCTGGAAGATATCAAAGGTCCCGAGCCTGAGAAGGATGCCGATAAGGAGAAGCTCCGCGAGGAACTCAAGAAGAAGGGCATCGAGATGGGCAAGGGCCGGGTGGAAGGTTTTGCATGGCTTTCCGGAGCAAAGGATGGCCTGCGCGCCAGCCCGAAACAATTCAAGCTGCTTGGCAAAGATGTGGGCGAGGTCGTGATCCGCGCCCGTGAAGGCAAGCCGATCGAAGCAACGGTTTCGGTCTTCAATCGTGGCGACGACGGTGAGATTCCGTTCTCCGCTTTCGACACGCGGATGAAGGAGTGGAAGGCCCTGCTGGATGAGAAAACGGGTGCCCGCTCCGAAGAACGCACCGGCAAGGGTGCCGTGGCACTGCAAGGCTGGATGTGGAAGAAGGGCGATACCGCCTTCCTGCTGGAAGGCAGCGTGAACCGCTCCGAGAAGCGCGCCGAATTCATCCGTTTGCGCTTCGCATCCGTCGCCGCAGCCAAGAATGCGCCTACCAAGATGGCCCGCCGCGGAACCTTCGCGGATAACGTGAAAAAAGACGACAAGGGCTTCACCTACGTGGAAGGCATCCCGATGGTGGATCAGGGTGAGAAGGGCTACTGCGTGGTGGCCTCGATCGAGCGCGTGGCACGCTACTTCGGTGCTGAAATGGACCAGCACGAAATGGCCCAGCTCGCGAATACCGGCGATCACGGCACCAGCGGTGACGACATGGAGAAGGCTTTCAAGCGCGTCACCGGCAAGATTCACCTCCGCACTCTCCCGCTGGTCGAATACGACAACCGCAAGATTGAGCGCGATCTCCGCAGCTACAACAGCGCGGCGAAGAAGGCCGGTGTGAAAACCTTCGATATCGATACGGACTATTACTACGTCGATCCACGCCAGTTCTGGTTCAACGCGCACAAGGAGACCTTCCGCGACATGAAGCGCACGCAGCCCGGCTACGCGCTCTTCAGCCGCAAGATCAAGGAATACGTCGACCAAGGCATCCCGCTTTGCTGGACCCTCTATCTCGGCATGTTCAAGGAGGAAGGCCTTCCGCAGACCTATGGCGGTCACATGCGCCTCATCTTCGGCTACAATCCCGCCACCGAGGAGCTCTACTACACCGACTCGTGGGGCGAAGGCCACGAGAAGAAGAAGATGCGCATGGACGAGGCCTACTGCATGACCATGGCGCTCTACTCGATGGTGCCGAACAAGTAATTGTCCAATCCCGATCTTTCGCTATGCGCCGCCTCCGACCATCGGGGGCGGCGTTTTGCGTTCAATGTGTCGCTTCCCGTGGCAGGACGCGCACCACGACAGGAGTGCTGCCCAGCAGCGAGCCCGCCGCTGCTTTCACTTCACCGGGTGTGAGCGCTTGGAAGATCCCGGCGAGTTCGCGGTGATGCGTCACTCCGAGTCCGAAGAGAACGTCGATGGCGGAGAGTCGGGCGATGGATGCGGGCGACTGCATCCCGATGGCCAGGCTGGAGAGCACCGTCGCACGCACGCGCTCGAAGGCTTCCTCCGGAATGCCCTGCTCGGCGATCTTGGCGATCTCCGAAGAAAGCTCCCGCTGGGCCAGATCCACCTGCGAAGGATCGGTCGCCATGTAGAAGCCGAAGAAGCCGGTATCGTGGCCATGGAACTGGGTCGCGCCGACTTGGTAGGCCAAGCCGAGATCCTCGCGGATCCGGGTGAAGAGCGGGCCGGCCATGTCGGAGCACCACTCCTGGATCATCCGTAGCGCGAAGCGCTCCGGTGCCAGCGCCGAGCAGCCAGGATAGGCGAGGGTCAGGACCGCCTGCTTCTTCGGCAGGAAGGCTTCGATTTCGAAATCTCCGGTCGTCGCGACGGCCGGTGGGATCCATGGCGTGCCTTCCGGAAGCCGTCCGATCCCTTCGGCCAAAACCTCGCGGGCGTGACCGGGATCGAAGTCTCCAGCCAAGGCGAGCACGAGATTGCTGCCTTGGAAGTGACGGGAGTGATGGGCGGAGAGCGCAAAGCGATCGAGCTTCGTGAGGGATTCCTCGCTGCCCAAGCTGGGCAGTCCATAACCGCTGCCATCGAAGAGATGATGACGAGCGAGGCGGAACGCGGTGGAAAGCGGATCTTCCAAGGACTCGCGGAGCGATGCCATCTGGCTGGCTTTTTCGCGCTGGATCGAATCGCCATGGAAGGCGGGCTCGGCTAGCACTTCCGAGAAGAGCGGCAGCAGGGTGGAGAGGTCCGGCGAGAGGCCGGACAACTGGGCCAGCAAGGCATTGTTGCCGGAGGCCGCACCGAGCGTTGCTCCGTGAGATTCGAGCAGTCCCGCCAGCTCCGCCGCGCTACGGCGGATGGTACCCTGAGGCAGGGTCGATGCCAGTAGGGTGTTCAGCCCGGCGTTCTCAGGGATCTCTGAAACCAAGCCAGCTCTCACGGCCACCTGCGCGGCGAAGACCGGCACACGGTGGTCCGGCAGCAGTGCGATGACGGCTCCGTTCGGGAGCGTGACGCACTCGGGTTCGGGGCGCTGGCGGACATTCGGACGCAGCGAGGCCGAAGGGGGAGCATCCTCGGGATCGAGGGTCGTGAGCGTGAGCTGATCTTCGGTCAGTCTTGCCATCGCCCGGCGCACATCGGCCGCAGTGGTGGCGTTCAGCGCTGCCAGATAGCGACGGGTAAAGTCGAGATCTCGCGCCTCGTGCCAGTTCGAGGCCAGGTCGGTTGCCCGGCCGGACACGCTGGTCAGGGTTTTGAACTGGCTCGCGGCGATCTGGCGTCGCGCCTTGGCCAGTTCGTCATCCAGCACGCTCGAAGGAAAGTCGGCCAGCTCCCGCAGGATGGCGCCGACCAGTTCGTCGCGCTTCTCCGGCTCGACCTCGGCAGAAACGGCGAAGAGTCCGTCGCGGCCCGCCTGGCTCCATGACCAGGCCGAGATCTCGAGTGCCAGTTCGCGCTCTTCGCGAAGGCGGCGGTAGAGCCGTGCCGAGCGGCCGCGGCCTAGCACTGCGGCTGCTAGGTCGTAGGCCGGCACATCGGGATGGCCCAGCGGTGGGATTTTCCACGCGAGGCTGATCCGGCTGGCGGGCACGGCGAAGCTTGCCCGCCCGCGGCGCGGTCCGAGCTGGACCCCGTCCTGCGGTACCACCGGCTCCGCGCCTGTGCCACGCGCGAACTTGCCGAAGAGCGCTTGGATGGACTCCCGCATCACCTCGGCGTCAAAGTCGCCGGCTATGCACAGGCAGCAACGGTCGGGGGTGTAGCGGCTGCGGTGATAGCCGGTCAGATCCTCGTAACGGATCGCATCGAAGAGCGCGCGGTGCCCGATCACCGGGTGACGCCGCGGGTCTGCCGCGAAGGCGGTGGAGAACATCAGGCGGCTGGCCACGTCGTCCGGGTCATCCAAGCCCATGTCGATCTCGCGGCGGATCACATCCTTCTCCTTCTCGAACTCCTCTTCCGGGATCGCCGGTGCGAAAACCATCGCGGCCAGCACCTTCAGGAAGGTTTCCAAGCCGCTGGCCGGACCATCGATGTAGTAAACCGTGCGATCGAAGGTGGTGTAGGCATTCCAGTGCCCCCCCGCGGCCTGCACCACGGTGGCCAGCTCGTCCGCGCCGAACTCGCCACCGCCCTTGAAAACCATGTGCTCCAGGAAGTGGGAAACCCCGGAGCCAAGGATCGCACCCTCGTGCAGGCTCCCGGTCTCCACCCACAGCTGGGCGCTCACCACCGGCACCGCCGGATCCGGATCCAGAATGAGCGTCAATCCGTTGGGTAAATTTTCCAGTGTGGCGGCAGTAGCGGGGTAATCCATGAATTTCCGGCTTGGAGCGACAGAAATGGAGGATACACCGGGGACATGCAACGGTGGATCGTCCTAGCGGCTGTGGTTCTTGTCCTTTTGGGGGGATTGGGGATCTTCGGCATCTGGAAGATCAAGCAGCAGCACCCCGATTTCAGCTACATTCCGCTCGGATTCAGCGAGAACTCCACGGAGGAGCAGCGCGAGGCCAGCGTGAAGGAGATGCAGGAGCGTCTGCTCACCGACACCGTCCTCACCAGTGTGGTCCGCGACTGCGGAATCGTCTCCAAATGGGGACTTCCTTCGGAATCCGCGGCCGTGGCCGAGTTGCGCAAGCGGGTGATTCTTCGCTCCGGCACCGACCAGATCAACGGCGTCTACACCGATACCCTGCAGATTGGGTTCAAAGGTGTCGTCGCGGAACACCAAGATCTCGAAGCCTTGGCGAAGCGCTTGATGGATGACGTGATCCGCTTGATCAAGCCGACCGAAACGCAGGAGAAAACGACGACCCCGGCCCCAGCCAACAGCTTCTAGGCGAGGAGACTGGAGTTCTTCGGCGGAGTTTCCGTCTTGTCAGGGGGGTAAGCGTTCGTGCAGCTTGGAGCTGTTCACATGATTACCCGTCTCTATTCCGCCGCCCTGCGGGGAGTTGATGCCCTCGAGGTCGAGGTGGAGGTCAGCGTCCGTGGCTCGGAGAAGCCTCTAGTGATCGTGGTCGGCCTCCCCGACGCCGCCGTGCGCGAGTCCTCGCAACGGGTAATCTCCGCGATCAGCGCCTCGGCTCTCTATCTTGCCGATGGCACGAAGACGGTGAATCTGGCGCCGGCCGATCTGAAGAAGGAGGGGCCTTCTTTCGATCTGCCGATCGCGCTGGCCATGGCCTCGGCCAGCGAGAACGTGCCCTTGGCGGCGGATGACTGCTGCATCGTCGGTGAGCTAGCTTTGGATGGTGCCGTGAGACCGGTGAAGGGAGCCCTTGCCATCGCTTTGGAAGCGAAGGCTCGCGGCCGCACGCGCGTGCTGGTTCCGGAGGCCAATGCCGCGGAGGCGGCGATCGTGGAAGGGGTCCAGGTTTTCGGTATCCGCAACTTGCACCAAGCGTGGCGCTTCCTTCGTGCGGAGGAAGAGATCCAGCCCTTCCAGATGGATCGCCGCGCTTTCTTTGATTCTCATCGCAGCTACGAGGTGGACTTCGACGAGGTGAAGGGCCAACACCACGTGAAGCGCGCCTTGGAGATCGCGGCGGCGGGCAATCACAACATGCTCATGGTCGGGCCGCCTGGCACCGGCAAATCCATGCTGGCGAAGCGGATGGCCACGATCATGCCCGACATGACCGAGGACGAGGCGATCGAGACGACGAAGATCCACTCGGTGACCGGGATGCTCGATGCGAAGCGCGCTTTCCTCACCACCCGGCCTTTCCGTTCGCCACACCATACCATCTCGGACGCCGGTCTGTTAGGCGGCGGCTCGAATCCCGGGCCGGGAGAAGTCTCGCTCGCCCACCATGGCGTCTTGTTTCTCGATGAGCTTCCGGAGTTCCGCCGCAGTACCTTGGAGGTGATGCGCCAGCCTTTGGAGGATGGCAACGTGACGATCTCCCGCGCTGCGGGCTCGCTGACCTTTCCGGCGCGTTTCCTTTTGGTTTGTGCGCTGAACCCCTGTCCGCAGGGATTTCCTTTGGGGGGACAGGCAGAATGAAGAAAGCGGGGCGTTCCGGAAGGCCCCAATAAGGGTTACTGCCTGACGGGACGTGACGATGGCATTTGAGTGGCTCCGGCTCGGTTGTGACGTGATTTCAGCGTCGGAGAACCTCCCCGGCGGCAAGTTCATGGACTACCAAACCCGCGTCAGGAAATCCGGTGGGACTCTGGCTCACTGCAATGAAGGCCTCAGGTGCCCAGTCGAACCAGTCAAGATAGATTGCGCCATGGCCTTCGTCCCGCCACTCGCCGAATGAGCCATGATTCTTCTTACGGAAATACCCGCCTTCGTAGAATTCCAGATCGTCCCGCCAGTCGTGATGGGCTGCGCGTGCCGTCCACAGCGGGTCATCGTAAAGGAATGTATGGATCGCTTTTAACCGTTGGGTTTCGCTGAAACACGCCGATGCCAGGTCGTTGTTTTGATCCGGGATCAACTGCGCGTCAGGTCTGAGGCGATGGGTGGCTTTCCAGCGGATGCCCGCCTCTTTGAATAACGGCAAGATATCGGATAGGGGACCGCTGAAACCCCGTTGGGCGAGTATGACGGCAGCACGGCGTGACAATAGGAACCCGGCCCGCAGGCAAGGCCTGCCCTTGGTAAGCAGGGAGGGACTTCCCACCAGGCCGAAGTCCGGATCCGCAAGCTCCTCAAGTCGTTCGGGAACGAGATAAGTTTCCTCGCTACAGATAAAAATCCATCCCGCTTCGGGATGACGGTGCCGCAGCTCGAGGACAGATGTCGGCAAGAGGCCGGCCACGGACTTGTCGTCCGGATTCCCGGACTCATCATCCGCTCCTTCGCCCGCCTCGGCGCAGAAAGTGTAGGTAATCTCCGGGGGAAGCTCCAAGGTCCAAGTCTCACGTGCAACGGCGCGGAGGAGCCGGCTCCCGGGCGTGCCCAAGACCGCCACATGGATCTTTGCCGGGTTGTGCTTCTCCGGCTTGGCTGAAGGGGAAGGTTGCGGAGGCACGGAGTTACGCTGGACGCTCCACGAGTTGCACCAGAAGGTGATGGCACCGGCCCGCGGGAAAAGCTCGAGGATGGCTTCCGGAGGCATCCGCGCGAGCTGGCGTTTCCGATCATGATCCCAATGCGCCAAGGGGTAAACCCGCGGTGAGGGGAGCAAGGCCGCATGCCGGTCGTTCTCGTAGCCATAGTCGGTCAGGAACTCCGGGCCCGTCGCCTTCAGGACATCACCCTCTTCCGCGCGCTTCATCAGGGCGGCCTCGATTCCATCGAAGAACTTCAGTCCGGGTGATGGTGCCCACATGAAAGCGTTGCCCCAGAAACCGTCTCCCTGATCGGCACAATGGAACAACCCGCTAGAAGGCAACCAGCAATCAAGAGCCATCAGGCATGCGAAGTCCAGGTCCGCGTAAAGTCCTCCGACCCTTTTGAGCACGAGATAGCGCCACGCATCAACCCGCATGATGGCCTTGGGGTAGGAGCACCAGACCGGAAAGAATGCGGGGAATTCCCGCGCCACGAACGCGGCCATTCTCTCGTCGGTCCAGTATTCATAGCGCCATGAAGGATTGAGCCGCTTCCACGATTCGATCCAGTCAGTCCGGAACGGCGGGTCCGGCGGAGAAGCGGACGTCCACGTCTGATGAATGATCCGGACCATGGTCCGGAAAGAGCCCTCTTGTGGAGGCTTGGGAAAATGCTCGATCTCCATCCGTGCTTTCGGGTTTGAGGAACCATCCGGCGAGAACTAGACGGAATGGGATGCCTACCTGCCGCCGATGGTGAAGATGAAACAAGAATTGCTCCGGGCTGAAAGGATGGCGACCTTATTCCGAGGGGGGAGAGATAAGTCGACGGAGACAAGGAGGCCTGGACTTGTCATGGCCGTGAAACCGTGAAGGTTTCAGGAAATGCACCGCGATCTTTCCTTTGTAACCGCTAGCCACAGATCCGAGGTGCTGGAGGAAAACCTGCTCCGGTCAGCCGTTTTGCAAAAGTATCCGCTGAAGGTCATGAGGGACTATGACAACGTGATGCGCGCCTACAACGAGGCGGGGACTGCCCCCGGCATCACCGTGTATGTCCACCACGACGTCTTCCTGCCGGAGTCCTTCGAAGCCGGGCTGCTGAACTCGTTGGAATCGCTCGGGCGGATCGATCCGGACTGGGCGGTAGCCGGGGTCGCGGGGATGCAAGTCAATGGCGGCAGGCCCACGTTTGTTGCCCATGTGCGGGACCGGGGCCGGGACTTGGGATCTCCCATCAGCTCGCCGCATGAAGTTCAGACTTTGGATGAACTCATTCTGGTGGTCAACGGGCCGGCTGTTTTCGACGAGTCCATCCCCGGCAATCACTTTTATGGGTGTGACATCTGCATGCAGGGAATGCTGGCGGGCAGGAGATCGTATGTGGTGGAGGCCTATTGCCACCACAACTCCGGCCTCAACCTGGAGAACATCCTGCCTGCGGATTTCTGGCCGGCCCGGGAATATATCGCTTCGAACTACCGGGACTGTCTGCCCATTCACACCACCTGCACCTCCATCCCGGCGACCGGCTGAAGTCTCCGGGTGTCATGCCATGAGGGGCATGGCCTGCCGGACGAAGTCGCGCGCCTTTCCGGGACTCATCAGATTGAGAAGTTTCTCGCGGTTTTCCTGGAAGTAAGGCCATTCGAGGGCGGAATCTGAAGGATGAGCGAGTGTCGGCGTGCGTGGCCCGTCCGGAATCAGGATCCCGACCCCGTAGTCGGCGTCCACCACGATAGCCGAAACGTCGGGGAACCGGGCGCGTATTCTAACCCAAGCTTTCCAACAATCTCCCGTCCACTCGGTTTGGCTTCTGGGAACCCTCTGCATCGCCTCGCTTTGCGGATTCATGTCGTGGCACACGATCATCCCTCCCTTGTTCAGGCATCGAAGGGAGTTGTTGATGTCCTTTTCCACCTGTTCGGCTTCGTGGAGCCCGTCGATGAAGATGAGATCGTAGGTGGACCGATTGGTTCTGAAAAACTCGTCGGAACTCGAACTCACCGAGGGGGTCGCGATCGGATAGCGGCCTGTGACGGGGTCCACGCTGCATTTGCTGCCGCATTTGATGCGGGCGAAATTCAAGCCGTCGCCGAGACCGATCTCAAGGTAGCTGGCATAACCGGCAGTTTCAATGAGGTCGTTGAGAATCGTGGTCCGATGATCCCAGTAGCGCTTGCCGGAAGATCCTACGGACTCCTCGGCAATCGGCGATGCCGCCACGGGATCATCAAGTTCTTTGCGAGTCGTAGCGATGGCCCAGCAGGAATGGGCTCCCCAATGTGCGCCTTCCGTGACATGGCACCTCAGACGATGGGTACCCGGCGCGAGGTTGAATTCCTGCGTTCGCGAGCAGGGAGAGCGGAGTGCTCCGACGTCTTCTCCATTTTTCTCGAACTGAACGGTCCAGGAGCCCCGTTCCGAGGTTCCGGCCATGAACCCGAAGATCGAGACGGGGTGCCGCACCTCAAGGATGATCTCGCAGGGAGCATGGGCGGAGAGAAGCACATCGTAACTCCAGGCGGGATCGACCGTAACCCGGCTTCTCATCCATCCGTGGAATCCGTTCGTGGTGATGAATCCCGCGGCGACTTTCGAAGAGATGATCCGGAATTCCCGGAAGTTACTGTCTCCGGAATCGTGGAAGTAGATGTCCTCCGGACCGGTGCAGGCGATCCAGCGCTCGGCCTCGTAGCGGTTCTGAAGATCGAAATCGGCCAATCTGGGGAGACCCCGGACGTAATCGGAGCGGGCCCACCAGAAATTTCCCGGGACGTGCCAGCGGGGGTCCGGATTGGCGAACCCCCCGGCCGCGACATAACCTTGTTCCAGCTTCGCGCGGGCGAGCCGGTGCTTGAAGATGACGAAGTCCTCCATTCGCGACCGCCACGAATGCTGGTTGTCCCGGAGGTTTACCGATCCTTTGGTGTGGAGATACCACACGTCGCCCTCGAACCCGTCGCAAAAGTTTTGAAGGGCGATCAGGGTCGGGAACTCGAAGGCTCCAAGATCCTTGTCGTCGTAGAGGATCTCGATCTTGTCCGAAAAAGACTCGACCTCGGCCGCTGTCGTACGCCCGGCACCCACGAGGCCGACATGGATCTTCGTCGTTTCATCCAAGAGCCCTGATTGCCGGAGCTTGCGGAGTTGGGATGTTAGAATTTCTCTCCAATGATTGACGGCGGCGACGTGAATGAAACCCGCGACCCTCCTTCCAGTAGCGGGGATGCGGTGCGCTGGAAGGGGGCGGCGCATTCCGGGAGCGTCCGTCCTCCAAGCGCCGGCCCCGCCCTTCTGTCCGCCTTCACTGCCCGATGAAACCACCCCTTCATCGGCAAACGTTGAAACGTGAAGATGCAGCGAGGAGATCTCGTTGCTGTAGTCCTCGCCGACCATGGGCCGTCCCTCCATCGTGATCACCTCGCCTGACGATTGGATTTCGACGACGAAGGGTGGCTGGACGATCTGCCGGATGCCTCTCCCTGTGTCCGGGGCGCTTTCCGTCTCGATCTTGATGCCGCCGAATTCCTGATAAGGAAGGAGGAAATCCGGAAGAGATTGCGACCCTAGGGGATTGAGATAATCCCGGGTTTCGAGCAGGGCCACCCACGCGGCTTCATGGCCGTGTTTGCGAAGAACCAGTTCATGGAAACAGCCGGCCTCTTGAGGGTGGCAAAACACCATCGTCACGAAACCGGGATCGGGGTTGACTGTATGCCCTTCGCCAATGGGATCGGCTTCCGTCGCTAGAAAGACGTGATCGACCCCCAAACCGCGATGATGATCCAACCAGGCGTCCAGCAGGTCGGGGGGGACCGCCCCGTCCAGTCGTGCGCTGATCGCAACTCCGTAGGTCGGGCCGGCAGAGGAAGCTTCCGAAGCCAATGTTAGACCCCACACCGTGTGGCAGTCGCGTTCTCCGTCGATAGGTGCCGCCTCCAGAACGTGGCGGCCTGGAGACAGGGTGACCGCATTCGTCACATCGTAAGCTCCGAAAACCCTGTCCAGGGGAGTTCCGTCGATTTTCATGCAGACGCCGGCGCAGAACCTCGACGAGCCGTTGAGAAATCCCTGGAGATCCAAGGCTTCCGAGCATCTGATTTCGACCCGGGACGGAGCGTGGGCTCCCAAGGTCCAGCTGAAGGAACGGGAGTTGGTCACGGTGATCTCCTCGTGTCCCAGAACTCCGCCGAGCCCGATCCCGCCGATCTTGCAGTCGGCGCTCAGGATCCGGTAGGGCGCGCATGTCGCCCTCAGTTGCTGATTGAGTTTCTCGATATCCATGACGGTTAAAGGGGATGGTTCTACCTGCTGGATTGATCCGGGGGCGGCTGCGGGTGCCGGGAGTTCAAGCGGGGCTCTGGCAAAAGCGTTTGGGCGGGCTTGTCTCCGCCGGGGAACAGATGGCGGCATGAAGGTCGCAATCCTTGACCGGATGGCAGATCCCGTGGCGATGCTCCGCCTCGACGGGCGGCCGGAACCGAAAGTCCCCGAAGAGTCCCGAGGTCGAGCGGTCGGTGGCGAGGTCCATGATCCCGCCTTGCCCCCGGTAGGCGAGCGACGCGAAGAGCACTTCGAGGAACATGAAGCGGTGATGAATCTCCCGGTAGAGTAGAACCCGTTCCAAGAGCCAGGGGGAGAGGTAGCACAAAGGATTGAACGACCTCACGGGTCGGGCGAAGCACCCGGCCCGTCCGTGCCAGTGAGGCCATCCCGGATCTTCGTCATGGTGCCTAACATCGGTGGCAGCGAGATCCGGGGCCGCCAGCGCCACCCGGGCTGCAAGCCTACTCAGATGATCCGGCGGCCCGGCGACATCATCCTCGATGAACCAAACGCCCGAGGAAAAGTCCTGCTCCCGGGACAGGTGTCTGAAAGCCCGGTCCCAAGCCGTGATCTCGGGTCCGTCGTGAGCCCATTTGGCTAGCCCTCCGAAGCCGTCCATTTCCGTATCCGGAATCCACACCGCCTCGGATCCGGCAGGGCTGTCGCTGATGGTCTCGACCGCGCCTATACCGGCCAGAATCCCGCTCAAAGAACAAGTGGAAGGGCTCGGGGCCCGGCAGAGGACCAGAAACCGGTGGGTAAAAGCAGCCCCGGATGAGATACTGGCTCCGGATCTCCCTGCAGGATCCATCGTGGAAGGCCGCGGCAACGAGCTTGGCCGCGCTTCCGCGAATGATGGCACCGACTCCATTTTCAAGTAACTGGCAGAACCAAGATGCCTGATCAAGATCGAAGAGTCATGGCAAGCGGCGAGCGATGGCGTGAACCGAATGATGTGATAGTTAGGGTTCTGATGTTGGTCCCAATTCCAACGGGATGAAACAGATCGGAGGCGCAACGGATCATCGACAAATCATCAACGTCGCTCTATCGCTCAAGTGATCATCCGGCACCCGATGAAGCTCACAGATTTCTTCGAGAAGATTTTCGTCATCAATCTCCCGTATAAGGCGGAGAGGAGAGACCGTCTCACAAAGCATTTGGCCGTCGCTGGTCTGGCGAGCCCGGAAGACATCACTTGGGTAAGGGCCATTTCGGGCGACATGTGCCCGCCGCCCGACTATTTCAAAGCAGGGGGAGGCGCATGGGGATGTCTCCAATCCCACCTCCGCATCGTCCAGGATGCGACGATGGATGGTCTCGGGAACTACCTCGTGTTGGAGGACGACGTGATCTTCCACGACCAATCGGGGGAGCATCTGCAACGCTTCATGAGCGAAGTGCCTGCTGACTGGGATCAGATTTACTTGGGCGGGCAACATCTCCGTGATCCCGAACCGGTGGAAGGTTCGCCCTTCGTGTTCAGGGGCATAAATGTGAACCGGACCCACGCATTTGCACTGAGCAACAAAGCGTTCCGGCTTTTCCAACAGCATGTCATGCACGCGCCCGACTACATGGCGCGGGCCCCCTGGCATATCGATCATCAGTTGGGGATCGCGCACGAGCGCGGGGATTGGAACGTCTATGCCCCTGCATGGTGGATAGCGGGGCAGGAGGAAGGGACGAGCAATATCTCGGGCAAGAACAACCCCCGCTATTGGTGGAATTTCGGTGGCTACGGCATGGGGCTGCCCTTCGTGTTCGTCGAGCCGGCGGAACTGGAGGTGGTTGGGACCGGGGAACTCCGGCGCTACCTCCACTTCGGCAATCATCTGAAGGACAACACGCTGGAGGATGTCGGCCTGGATGCCTGCGTCGGCTCTCCGGGCAGTCTTCAAACATGGCTGAAGATGATTGCGAAGGAGGCGATCGGTTATTGGAAGCTTCCCGCCATCAGCCATCCGGCGATCCCGATTTCGGAGGTGGCGGGCAACTGGGGGACGAGGGTGATGACACTCGGGGAAGCCGATCTAGGCGCCCTGTGCGCTTATCCTGCAAACGGTTTGTTCGCCCATCCGCTGAATTCCAAGGTCGAGTGCTTCGGGAATCTCGTCAGGAGTACGTCGGCGGCATGAGTTCCGGATCACCCAATCCGGGTTGGGATTTTTCTTAATGGCATAACTTTCGTGATTTGATCAACGAATCTTCTTGATGCGGTGGAGATGAGTTGTTCGGCTGGTAGGGATTCCCTTCCTTTTTCATGAGTTACCAGATTCTCTCGGCGGATCGCACCTTACCCATCGTGGGTCAGGGTCACAACGGAACCGGGCAGGCTTACCAAGTGTCGGAAAGGTATGATCCCTACGGCAGGCTCAACTGGGTGAAGTCGCCCAGGGGTTTCATCACCTATTACGCCTACGACATGGCGACCGGTGCCTTGATTCAGAAGATCGAGGACGTCAACACGGCCTCGCTGGATCTTCCTCCCGGCTTGCCCGACGGTTGGACGACGCCTGATAATGGAGGGCTCAATCTGATAACCGATTATCACAACGACCGGTTCGGAAGGGTTTTGAAGGAGTTTGGTCCGGAGCATCAGGTGCAGCTCAATGGCGACGATGAGACGAAGACAATACGTCAGGTGGAGTTCACCGTGTATTTGGATCAGATCCGCGAGGTCCGGCGGGCAAAAGGCTATGCGACGGGTTCCGAAGGAAGCTACGTCTACAAGACCGTGGGTGCCGCAACCATCACGCGAACGGTGATCGGAGCGGCCGGTGTGGTGCGCGAGACCTTGGAGGCGGTGCGGGCCGATAACAACGGTCCCTTGTCGGGGACAGAGGATTTCACCGTGAGGACGAGATGGAAAAAGTGGTCGTTTACCACAAGCGATCAATGGGGAAAAGTGATTCAGGGACGTGTCTATCACCACATACCGCCGACGGGGACGGGGGAACGGGGCGCGGATTTCGAGTTGGTCGAGTATGGCTACGACGAGATGGACCGGTTGGTCCGTCTGAAGGACGAGACCTGCACGATCACCCGCACGGTGTATGATACCAGGGGTCTGGTTGTTTCGACCTGGGTCGGCACCGACGACACGGGTGCTACCGCCACCGATCCGCATCCGGCGGTGGATCCGCCGACGTCCAACAACATGGTGCTGGTCACCGAGAATATTTACGACGGGGGCGAATCCGGAGGGAACGGGTATTTGACGAAGATCGTGCGCAAGGTGAACGATGACGTGGCTCAGGACCGCATCGAAGACCGCAGCTACGACTATCGTGGCAGGCTCAAGGAGGTTAGCTCCAACGACGGGACGCAGGACATTTCCACCGTCTACGGCTACGACAATCTGGGACGCGTGGTTGAGGTCCTGCGCTACAAAGGGCCGGTTGAAGACGAACATTATCTGGGGCGGTCGCTGACCCGCTACGACGAAGAAGGCCGGGTCTTCCGCCGCGAAACGTATGGGGCGGATGACGATACCGGGGATCTCACGGAACATCCCCTCATCAGCAACACCTGGTACGATGCCTCCGGAAACGTGATCAAGGAGAAGGGACCCAACACCCGCGCGGCGGTGAAGTATGTCTATGACGGCATCGAAAGGAACCGCGCCCGATACGTTGTCCTCGAAGGCGAACATTCGGGAAGCGGGAGCGGCGGAAGCGGGGGCAGCGGCGGTGGCGGCGGAGATGACAGCTCCTCGGGAGGCGACTCCGGGGACTTCGGCTTTTCTTCCGACTCCGAAGACAGCGAGTCCTCCGGTTCCTCGGGCTCGAAAGGCTCGAGTTCGGGATCTAATAACTCAGACGGGTCCGGAGGATCGGACGGTTCGGGAGGCTCCGGCAGTTCAGGTGGTTCCAGCGGTTCCGATGGTTCGGGAAGCTCGGGTGGCTCCGGAGGTTCAGGGGGCTCCGACGGTTCAGGCGGCTCAGGTGGGTCCGGAGGATCGGGAGGCTCCGAAGGGTCGAGCGGCTCGGGTTCCTCGGGCGGATCAGATGGCTCCGGCGGTTCCGATGGATCGGGAGGGTCTTCCGGCTCGAACTGGAGTAGCGGTTCCGGCAATTCGTCGGGAACCGATCCGGTTGCTTCGCTTTGCTGTTGCAACCAGAATTCGGGTGGATCTTTTACCGAGAATGACGCGGGTACCGGTCAGCAAACCTGCCCAGATTCGGCATCTTCCAGCGAAGTTTCCTCAAATCCCGTGCGCTATGCCACGGGGGAGCTCCTCTATTCGGTGGCGGATCTCGATTGGAAAGGCTTCGGCTTCCGCTGGGGGCAAACCCGCAGCTACTCGAACCGGCTCTCCGGTGACGGCAGCGGCCTGAACGGCTACCGCTGGCTGTCGCGCCAGATGTCCTATGTGACCACCGGGCAAGGTCCGTCGAACAATCTGGTGGCAGTGGTGGGAGGCGCGAACTCGACGCTTTGGGTCAATCCCGCAACCGCATCGCATAGGAGCATGTTCGGCAGCCAGCAGCTGTTCATTCCCAAACCGGCCGAAAACCAATATCAAGTCTTCGAGCCCGACGGCAGCCAGAAACTCTATCACGATTATGACGCCGAGAATGCGAATCTGCGCGGTAAGCTCAAAGCGGTGGTGAACCGCTATGGGAACGTCATGGAACTCGGCTATCATCCCGACGGGCGGCTCGGGCAGGCGGTATGGGCAGTAGAGGGGCGAAGCGGTAGCTTCAACTACGACTATTACACCTCGGGTGCGGGGAAGACCGGGCGGCTCTGGAAGATCGAGCAGATGATCGATTCGCTCAGCCTGCGCCAGGTGGTCTACGACTATCATCCGACCGGGGACTTGAAGGACGCGGTAATCGAAGACCGGATCGGCGGTGCATGGGTGGAAATCCGCAGGACGCTTTACCGTTATTGGACCGGAGCGGAAGCGGAAGGCTTTGCCCACGGTCTCAAGCTGGTGGTAGGTCCGGATGGCTGCCGGAGGATGCAGGCTGCCGGGGTGAGCTTCTCGGCCAGCGACGAGGAGTTGTTGCCCTATAGCGACTTCTATTACGAATACGACAGCGACAGACGGGTCGTGCTGGAGAAAGTGCGGGGCGGAAGCAAGACGATCGCCTACGAATACCTTTCCTCGGCCGTGAAACCCGGGCTTCACGAGATCAATATCTGGGCCACGCGCACGACGGAAACCCGCCCCGACGGGAACAAGTACGTGGTCTACAGCAATTCGGGCGGCAAGGCGATCCTCACGATCCTCAAGAAGATCGTGGGCGGAGTGGCGACCGGTGACAACTGGTATAGCTACCGGGAGTACGACACCAGTTACCGGACAACCCGGATCGCCACCTCGGCCGCGGTGGAATCGGTGAGCGAACCGGCCGATGCCAACGGCACCCTGACCGTGGAACTCAAGGATGGCGAGGGCTTGGTCGAGACCTTCGAGTATGTGGCGGAGACCGAGCCGGTGGCCCCGGGCTACATCAAGAACAAGGCCGCCCAACCGGGCGCGGACGATACACGGTCGGTTACCCAGGTATCGTACGCTTACGGCGAGCATCGCGGCGGGGGAGGGGCTGGTGCGCCCGGAGTTTTCCCCTTGGTTTCAACCAACTGGCACACCGGAAACGGCGGGGAGTCGGTGACAAGCAACAGCTACGGGTTCTACGAAGGGGGGACGGTAGGACCGACGCCGCCTTCCGGCGGGTGGGCTCCCGCCGCCAATGACATCAGCAAGGACAAGGTGTTCCTGCAGGAGACTTGGCAGTATGACCAGGCTAGCAACCTTATCCTCACCACCCGCAACGAGCGCTTCCACGATACCTCGGGGGAGGGGGCGCTTTACGGCCCGAATGCTCCCGTCGGCAAGCCGAAGGGACGTCGTGCCTACATCGCCTACTGGCCCGATGCGATCGGGCGGAACCGTGTGACGGCGGACTATGGGACCTACGGGGGAGCCGATCTGGTACGTGTTACGGACGAGATTGCTCCGACCCCGTCCGACACGGTGTTGGTCTCTTTCAGCAAGTTCGGGGATGATGGGGATGCCAACGGCTCGGTGGATCCGATGGGAATTGAAACCCGTTGGAAATCCGACGCGATGGGGCGGCGCATCGAACTGATCGAGAACTATGCCGCCACGGGCAGCGGTGATGACCTCAACCGGACCACGCTTTTTGCCTATCATTCGAGTTCCGCGCTCAAGCGCCTTACCATCGTCAACGGGGCGAGCGACCAGGTAACCGAGTGGAATTACGGCGTGACGGTCCCGGGCGGCTCCGGCGTTGCCAGCAACAGGCTGCTGCGCGAGAAGGTGATGCCGGATTCCGGTGTCTATGCCTACCGCTACAACCGGCTAGGTCAGGCCATCCGCTATCAGGACCCGAACGAGACTGTCCACGAGTATACCTATGACAAGTTCGGGCGGCTGACCGACGACAGGGTGACGGCAACCGGCAGTGGCATCGACACCGCCATCCGCCGGATCGGACAGAGCTACACGGCGAAGGGGTTTCTTCGCAAGGCGACGAGCTACGTGGGAACTTCCCCCACCGTATCGAATCAGGTCGAGTTCAAATACAATCCCTTCGGACAAGTGACGGAGGACCGGCAATCGCATTCCGGGTCGGCGAATTCCGCCAGTCCCAAGGTGGAGTATGGATACAATGTCAACGAAGCTCCCTTGGGGAACGACATCAGCCCCCGTTGGGTGAGGTATCCGGGAGGCACCAAGCTTGAATTCAAATACGGAGCCATCCTCAGCGACAACCACTTGCTCGGAAGGATCGAAGCCCTCCGAATCGAAGGCGAAAGCGCCGATCTGGCGGTCTACGATTACTGCGGGCTGGACCGCTTCGTGCGGACGCGCTATGTGCAACCCGGAGTGGAACTCACCTACATCAACGCCGGCGGCGGCAACGGCGGTGACGCGGGAGACCCCTACGGCGGCTGGGACCGCTTCGGGCGCACTCAGAACATGCGTTGGCTCAAGGGATCGACGACCTTGGAACAGGTGCTCTACGGCTACAATCGGGGCAGTAACCGGACCTGGCGCGAGAACCCGGTGGCGTCTTCGGGAGAAGACGAGTTCTACCACTACGACGGCCTCTACCAGCTTACCAGGAGGGAACGGGGCGATCTCAACATCAACCTCACCGCGATCGGCGGGACGCCGAAGCGCCAGGAAGCTTTCGACTACGACCCGATCGGAAACTGGGAGGGGTATGATGTCTGGCAGGACGGGATCCAGAAACTCGACCAAACGCGGACCCATAATACCTCGAACATCCTGACCCAGATCAACGGCTCGAACACGTTGCTGGCGCACGATGCCGCGGGCAACATGACGAAATGTCCGCCGCCCGAGGACGGGTCGTGGTCCCAGGCCAACGTGCTGCGCTGGGACGCGTGGAACCGCTTGGTGCGCGTGAGTACGACCGGCGGCGCGGTGATCGCGCAATACGCCTATGACGGCCTCGCTCGCCGGACGACCAAAACGGTGGCCGGGAAGGTGACTCACTACTACTACAACCGTCAGTGGCGACCGGTGGAGGAACGGGAGGGAGGCTCGATCATGCCCTCCTGCCTCTACGACTGGGGAATCCGCTATAGGGATGACCTGGTGAGGCGGAACAAGGCTGCTCCCACGCCGGGTAGCGGGAGCAGCGGATCTTCATCGGAATCGTCGGGTGGATCTAAATCGTCGGGCTCCGATGCATCGGCCTCGTCATCGAGCGGGAGCGACAGTTCGTCTTCCGCCGACTCGTCGTCCTCCACGAGCGGTCCGGAAGTGAATTATGCGCTCCACGACTACTACAACGTTACGGCGATCACTGACGCGGGTGGCGCGGTGGTGGAACGGTACGGCTACAGCGGTTTCGGCGACGTGCGCTTCATGACTTGGAGCTTCGTGGATCGGGCCGAGAGCGCCCATTCTTGGGATCTGCTTTTCAAGGCCCAATTCCGCGATGCCGAGACTGGCTACTACAACTACGGCTACCGCTATTTCGTGCCGCTTCTTGGGAGGTGGATAAATAGAGATCCTCTCGGAAATAGAGGGGGTTTAAATCTTTACGCGTTTGTGGGGAATAATGCGGTAAACCAAGGAGAATATTTGGGCCTTCTTCAAGTTGAGGGGGGGGCTACGCTCGGAGCTCAGCTTTTTATTCCGATCGTGGCCCTTGGAATAGGAGTCGATGTCTCTATTTCAAAATCTATAGTTTGCCAATTCCCTGCGACGCTTAGAATATGTATTTCCGTTACTTTGGCTGTTGCTGCAGGACTGGGAGGGGGGGCAGGCGCAGCAGGGGGGATTATGGGCGGTGTATCGATGAACGATACGCTGGAAGGCCCATCAACAGCGACAGGGGCGCTGGCGACTGTGAGTCCGGGCGTTATTCCTGTTTCTGGAAGCGTGGGCGGATCGATCGATGATGCGAATCCCAATTTTTATTTTAATCACGCCAAAGGCGGAATAGGGGAGGCAGCGTTTATTGGGCTGGATAAAGTTTTTGCCGGGAAATCCTGCTATTCTGCGAGTTGCTTTTTTTCGGGAGACCTAGGGCTTTCGGAAGACAAAAAGGCACTGGAGCAAGCGCTCAAGCAAGCGATGGACGAACTTATGAAGCAAGCGGAGGAGATTAAGGAAGGATTTATAAATGCCCAGCGCAACGGTCCTCTTAACGGACCTCAGTATTCTCCGCCCCCTTCTATTCCGGTAGAGTACGAAATTATCGAATGAGGCGCTCTGTTATGTTATCCGGACATCATTCGTTTGCAAGTTTGTTCAGATCCGCGATCTTCTTTGGTCTTGCCTTAGCTTCTTGGGAAGTGATGGTTGTGTTTACACCTGGCTTTGAGACGGTTTCGCCTCTGCTTCTGATTCTTATTGTGACCGTTTTCGTTGGTCCTTGCTTTCGGACTGACTCAGTGCCATCTATAGTTAAATTCTTAGCGATGGCCATCGCCGCCATTGGGGGAATTGTGATTGGTGCTATTATAATTAAGAAATTTCATGCCACACAAACGGCAGGATCACGACTTCCTATTGGTAGTTGCGCCTCCATTCAATAGTCTTGTGTTGTCGAATCGAGCGTTTTGTAGTCTTCGATTATTTTCTTGATGTTAAGCGCGCGGTTAGGCCCTATTTTTAGGGAGTAATCGTCCTCTCCAAGGATGTCGCCGTCATTAATCTCCAGCTTTGACGCGCCTTGAAGGAAACCTTTGAGGGCTTCCTTTTTAATTGATTTCTCTCTTATTTGAGCCGATGTTTCAGCTGCTGCGAGTCTTTTTTCTAGGTTTTGGAAAAATAGGACGCGAGATTTTACTTTATAGTAGGACATGATGGTAGAGCCCAATAGCGCGATGATAACAAGGAGGTGAACAGTTCGGCGAAGTGGAACGCAGCTAATTGAGGGCGCAATAAGAGCGATAAGTCCGGCCGCTAGCATGACAATGGTTGGAAGAATGGTGCTAAACATGATCTTGGTGGTGGAATGCGGTAAATAGGGGATGATAGTGTTGATGTCTGACTTCAGTCGAATGCAGGGTGAATAAAACTTATGGAAGAGAGTAGACGGTCGGTGGGCAGTAGGTCAAGGTGTTACGGGCCGCACTGACATCGACTCGGTTTGCCGAATTGACATCGTGTGATTTTCGCAGGATGGCCGAACTGACATCGTACTTTGCGGCCTGAGCGATCGTAGCGGGGTGCACGTGCTACGACAGCCGAAGCCCATCTCCCGGCGTCTCCCGCCCGCTAGGCCCTCCGATAATCGTCCGGCCCGGCGAGGGAAGAAGGAGGGCCCTACTAAACGGAGGACGTGCTTCCTTCTCTGGTAACTCGACTTGGGGGATAGGAACTGCAATACCTTGATTCGAAATCACTCGGGTTCATGCAGGTTCTGGTGCCGTTCAGCGGAGATCCGGAAGAATACCACTCCTCCTCAGCGGAACGGCGGATGGCTTCTCCTCCCGTTTGCCCCAACTGCGGAAGCAGTCGCCGCCTGAGGTTCCACGGATACTACGCACGATATGTGTCCGGGAAGTCGGACGGAGCACCGTTGCTATTGCTCATCCGTCGTCTCCGGTGCCGAGACTGCTTGCTGACCACCAGCCTGCTCCCCGGTTTCTGCCTCACCTACCGGTTTGTGCGCGGTGAGTCGGTTGCGAGGTTTCTTCGCGGGGAGGGCATAGACGCGTGCGACCTCCGATGGCAGCCGCTCTTGTCGAGCTGCCGGAAGAAATACGAATGGTGGTTTCCGCAGCTTGCCGCCCCGGTCGGCAAAACCTTTGGGCTCCAACTTGGAGGTCTATCTGCGAAGGCTGGCTGGCATGTGATTGAGGACAGGTTCGGTCCCATCGAACACGCGACCGGCAGGATTCTAGGATCCTGCGGAATTACGCTTTTGGGCCGCTACCGCTGCCATCAATGCGGACTTCCGTCGAGCCGTCCCGGGCATGACCACACAAATCTTCTATTTTCTTCAGGAACTGATCCACCTACTTGATATGAAGCCATGAATAGGGCGGCAGACCCCTCAACGACCGGCACCCGGAACCGGCGAGCTGCCGTTTATGTCCGCATGTCCACTGAACATCAGCAGTACTCCACGAGTAACCAGATGGACGTGATTCGGGAGTTTGCGTGTCTGCGCAGCATGGAGATTGTGGAGGAATACTCCGACGAGGGGAAAAGCGGTCTCAACATCGCGGGACGTGACGCCTTGGCGCGAATGATCGATGACGTCCGGTCAGGAGCAGCCAGGTTTGATTGTATCCTCGTCTACGACGTGAGCCGCTGGGGTAGATTCCAGGACGCCGACGAAAGCGCCTACTACGAGTTCATTTGTCGCCAGGCAGGGATCGAAGTCCACTATTGCGCCGAGCAGTTCGAGAACGATGGCAGTCCCATTTCGACGATCGTAAAGGGCGTGAAGCGGGCCATGGCTGGGGAATACAGCCGCGAGCTATCGGCTAAAGTTTTCCAGGGAGCGTGCCGGTTGATCCGGCTTGGCTACAAGCAGGGCGGAACGGCGGGCTATGGGCTGAGGCGCATGCTCGTCGACCAATCAGGAAACCAGAAGGGCGAGCTGGCGCTTGGAGAGCACAAGTCAATCCAGACTGACAGGGTCATCTTGGTGCCGGGTCCCGATCACGAAGTAGCCGATGTCCGGTGGATGTTCATGGCGTTCGTGGAGGAGGGTCGGACGGAAGCCGAGATCGCCGCTATTCTCAACGCCCGCGGTGTAAAGACCGACTTCGGGCGCGCGTGGACGCTCGGTACCGTCCACCAGGTCCTGACCAACGAGAAATACATCGGTAACAACGTTTACCACCGGACTTCTTTCAAGCTGAAGCGGAAGCATGTGAAGAACGAGAAGGCGGATTGGATCCGGGCGGAAGGTGCCTGGCCGCCGATTGTGTTTCCCGAGCTGTTTCAGAAGGCGCAAGGAATCGTGTTAGAACGGAGCAAGAGATTCTCCAATGACGAGATGCTGGCCAAGCTCAAGGAGCTTCTGGAACTCCACGGCCGACTGTCTGGAATCCTCATTGATGAACGTGACGATCTACCCTCAAGCGCCGCTTTCCGTCATCGCTTCGGGAGTCTGGTGAGCGCCTATTCGCTGATCGGTTACACCCCGGCTACCGACTACAGCTTCATCGAGGAGAATCGGATGATCCGGCGGATGCACCCGGAGATTGTCGCGTCCGTCGAGAAGCAGCTGCGCGAGATCGGATCTTGGGTCGAGACTGAGCCCCAGACCGAGCTGATGCTGGTCAACGGCGAGTTCCTGGTCTCCGTCGTCATCTGCCGGCACACGACTACCCAGCGTGGATCTTCCCGTTGGGCGATCCGCTTTGACACGGGATTGCGCCCGGATCTGACGATTGCGGTCCGCCTGCAACCGGGGAATCGGGAGATCCGCGATTACTATCTCCTGCCGTCGCTGGACATGACCTGGGATCGTTTGCGGATGGCCGAAGCCAACGGAGTGGAACTGGACGGTTACCAGTTCGACGATCTCGGCTTCTTTTTCCGGATGGCCCGAAGAACCCGAATCCAAGACCTGCAATGAGCCAGAAAATCGAACTCGTGGAGATAGCGGAGATCCGCGTCGCCAACCCGCGTGTACGCGACAAGCGAAAATTCGCCAAGGTGGTGGAGAGCATTCGAAACGTCGGTCTGAAGAAGCCGATACAAGTCTCCCCTCGCGTGGTTGCCCCAGGGGAGCCCTCGGGTTTCGATCTCGTATGCGGACAGGGACGGATGGAAGCTTTCCAGGCCCTCGGATTTACCGAGATTCCCGCGATCGTCGTGGAAGTCTCCCGGGAAGAGGGAATGCTAATGAGTCTGATCGAGAACATGGCACGTCGGAATGCGTCTCCCGTGGAACTTGCCGACGAGATCAGCAGGCTCAAAAAACTCGGTTACTCCAACGTCGCGATCGGAAAGAAGCTCGATATCTCCGACACTGCGGTAGGGCAGTTGCTAAAGCTAGGAAAGGCCGGAGAGGGCCGTCTCATCTACGAAGTGATGAAGGGCAATGTCCCGTTGTCGGTGGCGATTGAGATCGCGAGAGTCGAAAACCCGGACCAACAACGCGAGTTCCTTGAGGCCTATCAAAAGGAGAACCTCAACCAAGCCGCTATACGAACCATTCGCCGGGTGGTCCTTCAGAGGGACGTATTTGGCAGGGAACTCGGGACTACGGTCAAAGGGCCGCGGTGCACCAGCGCGGAAGGACTCGTAAACACTCTCAAGAAGGAGGGCCAGCGACAGAAGCTCCTGATCAAGAAAACCAAGGTTTGCGAATCACGGATGGTTTTCACGGTCGAAGCGATGCGGAGGCTGTTTGCCGACGAGGATTTCGTGACGCTACTCCGCGCCGAGAAGGTCGAGACCGTGCCGCAGGAGCTTTCCGAAATGATGGGCGAAACCTGAAGAAGTCATGCCATGAAACCACTGATTTCGTTCGAGCTGTCCAGGATTAAGGTGCCTCTGGACCGGATTCTGCCAATTCGGGTGATCACTGATCCCCAGAAGAAGATCAGGCGCTACAAGGAAATCGTGTCCACGATCCGGGTCGCCGGTCTCATTGAGCCGCTCATGGTGTATCCCGAGAAGGGCGGATCCGGGAATTACGTGCTGACGGACGGCCATCTCCGGTTGCTGGCCTGCAAGGAACTGGGGATGAAGGAGGTTGATTGTATCGTGGCACTGGACGATGAAAGCTACATTTACAACGCCAAGGTCAACCGTTTGGCCCCAATCCAAGAACGACGGATGATCCTCAAGGTGCTGGAAAGCGGCGTTTCGATCGAACGCATCGCGGAGGCATTCAACGAGGACGTGAGGCAGATGAGAGCCCGGATCAACGTGACGAAGGGACTCTGCTCCGAGGTGGTCGAAATGTTGAAGGACAAGCAGATGAGCCCTCATGCGTTGAAATTGCTTCGTCAGGCGGTTCCATCGCGGCAGATCGAAATGGTGGAGCTGATGGTCGCGGCCAACAACTACACGAAGATCTACGTCGAGGCGCTTCTAATCGGAACTCCCAAAAGCAAGCTTGCGTCACCCCGTCCGAAGGCGGGACGGAAAATCAAGCCGGAGGACATGGCGAAAATGGAAATGGAGATGGAGTCCCTCGGCAAGGAGTACAAGGCATGCGAGGATGTATTCGCGAAAAAGATGCTGCTGCTTACTGTCTTTCGTCGTTACGTCGTGAGATTGATGGAGAACGAGAAGATCAACCGCTTCATCAAATCCCGCCACTCTGGGATTCACGCCGAACTTGAGGCGATCGTCGCGAGCGAAACGGTGTGCTGATTGACGGTCGTTACGCCGCGCTCGGCGTTAAAGGTTCCCTTGCGCGGAGGCAGGGAGCAGAGGCTTACCCTAGCCTTCTTTGTTCCCATATTCTAACGGCGACTGCGATGCCGCCAGCCAGGCTCTTTGGAGGGGACGAAGGATGTGCAGTTTCGAGTAAGCGTGGTGTGAAGCACCATGTGCTTGCCTTGCAAGGCCCACAACAGTTTTTGTGGGTGCTACCTGGGGGAGGTCGCACATTGGTGTCTTACTGAGAAGATGGAGATGGACAGCTCTGCACCCGTTCGATGAGCTTAGGAGCAGTAATGAAGCTCGCGAATTTCACGATAGCCTGCTCGATTGTCGTCATCTCACTCGGCTCACTCTCTGGAGCAGAACGAAGGGTGACGGGAGTAAAAGGCTTGGAGGAAGCATGCCAGAACGCCGCGCCTGGTGATGAGATCATCCTGGCAAAAGGGGTTTACACGATTTCCGAAAAGTCGAGAATCCTCATCGCAGGTCGTCCCGGCCCCGTTACCGTCCGGGGTGCTTCCGCCAAGTCCGGAGACGTTGTGGTCGAGGGCCTGGGGCAGGACAATGAGGCGGTTCAAGTGGTATTTGAGCTGACCGATTCGCCGAAATGGACTTTCCGTGATCTTACAACGCGAAACTCCTTCTATCATGGTTTCAAATTGAACGGCTCATCGACAGATTGCATTCTTAGGAATGTTGTCATGCGGGATCATGGCGAATCAGGAGTGAAGGGAACCAGCGATCCATCAGCGAAAACTTACCCTGACCGCCTCCTTGTAGAAGGCTGCGATATCGGCTTCACACGTCCTAGTGGCGGGACTCGCAGTGTCGTGGAGGGAATTGACGGGGTGGCCGTTGCAGGTTGGACGGTTCGCGGAAGCCGCTTTCTAAACGTGCAAAAGTCGGGCGGGGCGGCCTACGGAGTCTTCACTAAGGGAAATTCGATCGACACGGTAATCGAGAACAATCGATTCGAGAACTGCTTCATCGGAGCATCCTTCGGGGGCGGAGGAACGGGAGCCGCCTACTTCAGGGATGGCGACCAGACGCTAGAGCACCGCGGCGGTTCCATTCGGAACAATATCTTCCAGAGCACCAGCGATGCAGCGATTTATCTTAATAAAGCCAATGGCGGCACCATCGCAGGAAACAAGATGGTGGCTTGCGCCATGAACATTCAATTGCGGTATCCCGAGACAAAGGCCTACATCAAAGAAGGAAATGCTACCGACAATTCGGAAGAGCCCCTGGTCCGCCTGCGAGACGGAGCAAGCGTATTTAAAGACGTCCCGGAGAAGTGATGAATCACATCCAACGGATTAAAAGCGGAGCGGCTAATCCAAATGGGCTGGCCTACGTCTTGGAGGCGAGGCAAACCTGAAAGCATTCCCCCTAGCCAAATCACGCCTTCTTGCTGGATTCGGAGGCACCCATCAAAGTTGATTTCAGCGCGAAATTCACAAAGGCGCATGGAGGACCAAGCCGAGTTGGTTCATCGTCGCGACCCGGTGTAACATCATTGCTCCCAAGCTGCTGCACAAGAAGGCCAAACGCATCGGTGCAGAGGTGGTGGAAGTCGAAGCCAGCCAAGCCATCCATCACTAAGGCGAAGGATTGGCCGGGCTCATGGAGAAAGCAGCGGCCAACTCCGTGAAGGCGTTCGGATAACGCCGGCTGATCCCATCCAGCGGAACCTCATTACTTGAATCCGCTGAAGAGTGGCCATGCGATCCAGCCTCCTTCAGCGTGCTTGTCGAGTAGGCGAGTTTCATTTCCTCTTCGCTCCCGCACCTTGTTAAGCGCGGTGTGCTGGTCGAACGCAATCTCGCGCATTCCTGCTACGCTAAACGAGGCGTCTTCGACCACGAAGCTAGGGCGCGGATCCATTTCGTCGGTGGTGCCGCCGTAGTTGAACAATCCCAGGATCTCGGTGCGTCCGCCTTGGGTGGTGGCGAAGCGGACACCGCGGCCCTCGTGCTTGATGCCCAGGCACCAGAGGTCAGCGCCGTCGTTGCGAACGAGCCCTGTATCACTGGCACCTTCGGGATTAAGCTGGCGTGCCCAGCACTTCTGCCCCGCCTTTTTGAGATGCAGATGGGCAGGGCAGTCTGTGGTGAAAATGTCGCCGCCGCCGTCGCCGACGATGGTCACACCGCAGCTTTCCACCAGGAGAGTGTTGGAAGCCGATGCATTCATGATCGTGACCGGCGGGCCACCAAAGGAATCAAGGTTCTGGAACTTCACCCTCGGGACCGAGTCATCATCCACGAAGAAGGCTCCGTCTTTATCCCCCAGGATGCGAGCCCACCCGAGACCGGTGACCAGACGGACCGGCTTGGGCACCCGGACCGGCTTGGACAGGGTAAACCAGTTCGGGTCCCCGCCGCCGCAGCCGCGGAAATAAATCACCGTCTTTCCTTCCGCCGCAGCGCGATCCATTGCCTTCTGGATCGCGTCGCTGTCGTCGATCCCGTCACCGGCGACCGCGCCGCAATCATCAGCACACAGCCACTTTCCAGGATCGTGTTCCCAAGGCACCACCGGCTCGCGTTTCACGGGAAGTCCGAGTGAGCGGAGCGGCGTCGCATCAAACAACTTGCGACCCGGAGCTGAAACAAACTCGTCGATCTCTTTGCCCTCGATGGTCCCGGCAGGAGAGTCGCCGGCCAGCAACTGGCGATAGCCGTCGCTCGTAATGTCCCGCGCGTAAAGAACTCCTCGGTTGGCGATCGCGGGACCCGCGCTACCTGTTGCGCGAAAGGTGCCCCCTTGCAAGGCGACAACCCCGCACCAATGCGCCCAGTCATTTGGCATCTGGATGTCGATGGCCAGCGGCGTGTTATCCACCTTGAGGTCCTCGATTGCGACTACGTTCGCGGACACGACTACCCCGACCTTACGCGCATTGCGGATGGTGACCCGCGACAAAGTTTGGCCCCAGATCCACTGGCTCAGCACGCCGGTCTCGAACCCATCGATCTCCACGTCCTGCACGAGATTTGGGCCGCTTTGATCGAGGAAGCCAGCGTTCACGCCAATCTTGCCCCGTCCCCTCAGCCTCACGTCCTTGAGGCACCCACTGTTGGTCGCGTAGTAACGAATCCCATCCACTGTAGGATTGTTCCCCACGTCGATGGTGAAATGGCGCAGGTTGCGCATGAACCAGTCAGCGGAGGTCGGACCTTTCTCATTCGGATGGGTGCGCAGGACGGACGTCACGCCCTTCACGCCGCCATCCAGCTTAAGAACCACACCGTCACGGGACTCGCCGTACAGCCACGGCCCTAGCGGGCTCTTGACCACCAGCGAGCGGGTGAGCCGGTAGGTTCCATCGGGCACAAACAGCGCGTTGCTTTTTCCGCGGTGGGCGGGGTCCATGCCGCAACTCGCATCAATCGCCCGCTGCAGCGCGTCGGTGTCGTCCGTCTTCCCGTCACCCTTCGCGCCGAAATGCCGCTTTGCATCAATCACCGCAGGGTCATCCGGAAAACGCATGCCATCCGCGGCGGCCGCGGAGGCCGCGATGAAGTATGCCAGCTTGATAATGCAGGTGAAATGTTTCATGGGCCAAGGGGGCGAGGCTGGACGGTTCTGACTCATTTCTTATCCGTTTCGGGCTCGGGGGCAAGCCAGTCTCCCAACATGGGCTCCATCGCCGCGGCCCACGCTTCGTAAGCCGGCTTTTTCAGGTGAAGGCGGTCACTATCGTAGAAGCCTTCGCGACGTTTTCCGTCGGGCTGAAGCAAATCCTTGCTGAAGTCGAGGAATCGCACGGTCTTGCCATCATCTAGGCCCGCAATACCGGCGTTTACGGTCCTGATGTAATACCGGATGGAATCCGACTCGTCAAAAATGGGGAGGAGCCCGCAGAGCAAGATCTTCGCAGATGGCATCTTTTCGCGCAGGCGGGCGACAAAGGTGCGGATGCCCCTTGACGTGTCATCAGCGGAATAGCCCGGCCATACGTTGTTGATTCCTATCATCAGCACCACAACTTTGGGCTGGAGACCGTCGAAGCCTCCATTCGCCAGACGCCACAGCAGTTGTGGCGTGCCGTCGCCACCAACGCCGAAGTTGGCAGCATTCCGCGGCGCGTAGTGTCCAGAAATTCGATTGCGGCGTAAGCGTCTAATGATCAGGCTAAATTCGAAGCGCTGGTTTCCCTGTTTCAGGCTGTGCAAGGGGAGGTTTTCTGCGAGGCTTCCGTGATGGGAATCGGAACTCTCATGCTGGTTTCGCTTGCAGGCTGGATCAACCGGCACCAGCAGGACGTCATCAATTATCTTCAGGAGGAGGTCCGAGTTCTCAGGGAGTTGCGGTGCAAGAAGCGCCTGCGGTTCAGCGACGATCAAAGGAGGCGGTTGGCCCTGAAGGCGAAGCGCCTTGGGTTGAGCCGGCTCAAGGAGATTGCCGCAATCGTTTCTCCCGAGACCCTGCTGGCTTGGCATCGGAAGCTGATTGCGAGGAAGTATGACTCTAGCGCTTCTCCTCGGCGTGTAGGCCGTCCTCCGACGGCTGAGGATTTACAAGCCTTGGTCCTGAGGATGGCGGAAGAAAATCGGGGCTGAACTATAGCCGGATCCAAGGGGCTCTGGCCAACCTCGGTCACGACATCGCCCGCGGAACCGTTGCGGGCATTCTGAAGAGAGCAGGGATTGAGCCAGCACCGGAACGAGGAAAGGGGACGACCTGGGCAGAATTCCTTCGCGCCCATTGGGAGGTGCTGGGTGCGGCTGACTTCTTCACCGTGGAGCTTTAGGCCTGGGGACGTCTTACCCGCTACCATGTATTCTTCGTGATTCGTCTGGCAACCCGGCGGGTCCAAATCTTTGGGATCATTCCGGAGCCCAATGGAAGGTGGATTAGGCAGATCAGCGGGAATCTAACAGATTTCCACGAGGGGTTCTTGCGGGAATGCAGGTTCCTCATTCATGACCGGGCGACCGTGTTCACCAAGGAGTTCGCATCAATCCTGAAAGGCGCAGGTGTCGAGTCTATCCGCCTTCCCGCGCGGTCTCCAAATCTGAATGCATTTGCTGAAAGGTTCGTCCGGTCGATCAGAGCCGAGTACCTCGACCATCTGATTCTCGTGGGAGAACGGTCGCTCCGGCGGGCGGTTGACGAGTTCTGCGCCCATTACCATGAAGATCGGAATCACCAAGGGCTGGAATCGAGGCGGATTTCTCCGTCAGTGAAGTGGGGAGAATTGAAGTGTCGAAAACGCTTGGGAGGATTGCTCCGGTATTACCACAGGGAGGCCGCATGAAGAGCGGAGATCGAGTTTCTGGACACTACGGGGATATTTACTCGGCCGAAAGCGATTGCCCCTTTCCAGATTGATTGTGCTCCGTCCCCAGGTGCTCGAACTATGCCGACTGCAGGGTGATCGCACTTTGAACGAGTAAGCGGGGCTTATTTTAGGGATGCTAAGTTATGCGCGCTCCTTTTGCACATGATGATCCGTAATTTTGCCATTCGAACCCGCCATTTTCTTTAAAAAGGTCAGGCTCTACGATGTGTAAAAAGATCTATCAGATTCTAGACGTCCGCTTCTGCGACGCCGCCGGGCGCTCTGTCGATGATCCACTCCACGTCGGAGCGTTCAGGGGCTCTCTGCATCAGCAGCAGGGCGTCCTCAGGCAGAGCGATGATTCGTTGCGGTGAATCGATGGAACGTGTGCCGTTCTCTTGTCTGATTTCGATTGTCACCCAGATTTTCCGCGGTTGGTCGCCCTCCGCTTCCCCGATTACCATCAATCGGCCTCTACCTGCCACGCTGGCGGCACCGCTCGAGGCCTCGATCGCATACTCGATGGATTTCCCATCGAACATGTCCCGAAGCTCGTCATAGCGAGGAAGGTCACAAAGAAAAGCGAGAGGATCAGGCATCCTTTAAGATAGTCCTTGCGTTTGGCCGCCGTCAACCTTTGGTCCGCCGACGCATTTCACACGGGGTAATTACTGTGCGCGCCCCTGGGTCCGACCACGGATTCAACAATCGCAGGCGAGTGATCAAGGGCAGTGAGCGGACTCAGCGATAGTAATCGGAAAGCGACCGCCTGTGGTCCGCGTCCATGCAATAGATCAAATGGCATGCTGCCTGCGAGTGCTCTCTTCCTCTCCGTCCAAGCAATCGACTTCTTATGCAAGCAGCACTCGCCTTTCTGTTCCTCCTTTCGCTCGCGGGCTGTGATGACCCGCCCCCGCTTCGCGCTGATAGCCCCTACCGTCAGCCGTCGGCAAACGGCAAGCAGCCCCCGCTCGATCAGCCCATCCCCCAAGGCGCGCAGGCAACAGGGGATATCAAGACCAGGAGCGGTGACGGTATCGTGGGCGGGCAGCGGTCAACCTCGGGCGACCATCTCGGGGCTGGAGACAATGCCGGCGGCAATCCGCATGATGCACCATCGGCAGGAGGGACCGGGCCACATACAGATCCAAAGTAGGGAGCCTTCTCGAATACGCGATTTGCCTAACTCAATCGGCTTGCTCAGCTAACTACAACCGCTACGTCAACCACCGCCCTCAGCTCACCGTCTAGCGAGGAGGCTGAAATGACGAGGTGCCCCTCCCACATCTCGGAAGGCCGTCGCGTGTCGAATTCCGCGGCGGTCTTCTGCGGCTTCATGGAATGTAACAGCTTCGGATAGCCAGTGCCCTCTGCATCCTTGTTTGCGTTGATGCAATCGCTGGCATCGCTGGAGAACGCAGGGAGGCTCGCCAGAGCCGGGAACGGGAACTGCGCAGCGATATGCCTCATCTATGGAATCCGAAACTTCCTTCGACCCTTCCGCTATCCGCCGATCGATGCGACTGTATCTACTCGTCGGCCTTGTTCTTTTCTGTGGGACGCTGGCCACGGTCGCTGTTGCCACCATTCCTGCGCTGGATTTCGGCCGCCACGGATTCGACACCGCGGACTTGGTGCTTGGGCTGCTGATCGCCACCTTCAAAGCGTCACTCGTGGCGTTGGTGTTCATGCACCTGAACCATGAGCGGAAGTTGATCTATTTTTTCGCAGTCCTCGCCTCGGTCCATTGCGTCGGATTGGTGGCGTTCACTCTGCTCGCCGAGGCCGACACCATTCGGGATCCGAACTTCTTCCACGGCACTCGCGGCAACGATCCCGGAGGGATCTCGATCTCTCGAGGCCCGTTTCCGCAGACAAATACGACCAAGGGGCCCGGGACGTTCGGACCCTGAGTAGCGATGCAGACCGAGGCGATGGAGGATCAAGGGCCGGAGCCTCGAAGGGGTGGCGGGGGAGCTCGAAAAGCCCTAAGCCCGGAGGGTGAAGGGCGACCGTTTTCTCACGACGGCCGCCCTTCGGTTGGTTCAACTCTCCCCAGAGCGAACGCCGTGATAGTGGCCTAGAGCCGCGGGTTGTCCACCGCATACCCCGGCGCTACCCCAACTTGACGCCGCGTTGTTTCAACGTAGCAATCCGGGCGTTCACTCCCATGAACCCAAGGCACTACTTCAAGGTCGGCATCCGCGATGATTTCGCGCTCGATATGGTAGTCGAGCTTCGCCCTTCAGCGTACAACGGCCAGGCCCCGCCAAATGAGTCCGAACGGATCGCCCGCGATATGCTGGTGAACTTCATGCGCGACGAGTGGGACTGGAACGGGGAGGACAAGGAGGTCAGGCCGGTCGAGGTCCCCATCGAGGTGCCCAAGCCGCTCAACGCCTACCACATGGCCCACGGGGCGCTGTGGTGTTCTCGCTTCTAGCTTTAGAGGTAAGCTACTGGGTGCCGGAGGAGTGGCTGGAGGAGGCGTGAGGGTAAAATTTACTCGTCAGAGTCCTCAACGATTCCGTGGATTTTCATCACACGGTAGATCTTGGGGACTCCCTGTTTTGTCTCTACGTTCACATCGACGATGTAGCTCACTTTGCTGGGGTTGCCCTCCTGTCCCTTAACCATCCGGCTGTCCATTTCAGACATCCAGAAAATTGGAAGATCCCGCTTCCAAATCGATTCGATCACACCTCGATCCGGGCTATTTTTCCCCGCCTGCTGGTGCTTGTCAAAATTCAGCTGAGGGAGATAAAGTAAAACTTTATGGTGATGCGCTGCCGCCCTTTCGTCATGCTCAGCAATGAAGGCAGACGCCCCATCATAGGCGTCTTGAAGGGCTTCAGGGCTGAACTCGATTCTCTCTTCGATTGTGCGTGTGTGCCCATCCTCCACTAGCCTGCGATCAATGGCGATCGAACCGTTACCGGCAGCTTTAATCACTTTAACCATGTCCTTGGCCTCCATCAGAGACGGTGGAGATGCATGCTCCACTGGCGGCGTTCCCGACCCACCTCTCGCAGCAAAGGCTCGAACCAATTCTTTGAAGCGACGCTGAAATCCATCGATGATCAGCGTGTAATCCATCATCTGGATTAGCTGGAGAGCATTGCCGGCATAGGCCGCCATCTCAGCATCGATGCATTTCGTTTCGATCCTGGTTATGTAGAGGCGAAATTCAGCTTCTTGAAGATCCTTCGCGTTGGTGATTTTCTCCACTTCTCTGCGGTAGAGCGCCGAGACACCTTTGAAAGCATCTGCTAGTTCGTCGGCAGAGATCGGCTGGTCTGTGGTGAAATTAATCCCCATGCGCTCGTTGCTGTAGTCGCGCGTATCACATGATGGGAGGGAGATGTCATGGCGGGGCTTGAGTAATTCTTGCATCATCAAATCAGGATGCATTGATGTGGTCAAGTATGCCGATTACCATCCCTCCACGGCGAACCCGTCCTAACCCGTCCCTTTTCCTCCCGCCGCAGCGCCTCCTTGACCCCTCTCCTACCCTGCAGCCGCGGGCCGGGGTAAACCTCGCAGTGTGTGGTACGTCTCGAGGTGAGCTCCCCCGGTCCGCACTCTTCAAATGAACTCGGATAGATCAGAGTCCTCCAACAGACTCCGGCGGTAGGCGGGGCACATGGAAGCCGCGGTCACCAAGGCGAGCACCGCACCATCTAGATCGTCGTCCGCAGCCCTCCGCGTTGCCAGAAGATGCAGAAACCGTGCAGCGTCGTGGCGGTCCCGTGCCGACCCTTCCCCCAGCATTACGGCGATGTGGAAGCCCATGGACCACTGGTGTAGGTGCTCGCAGCAATTCATACGGAGGCGAAGCGCTTTGAACCCGTTGCCTCGAGCATGAGGAAGGGATTCGAGGATGTCCCAAGCATCCTCCCACATCGATAGATCCACAAATCCTTCAGCCTCGGTGATAGTCGTCATGGGAGACGGGCACCAACGCGGGAGTTCCGGCGATCGCAACGGGAATCACCTAGGCGGGGCGCTTAGACGCCCGGCGTTGCTTCTGAGACGGCGAGGTCCATGTTAACTGCGCGGACCGGGGGCCTTAGGGCGAGTGGTTTCATTCTAGGGGTCATATCCCCCGGTTCGCTCTCTTTCTTGAGATCAGGTGGAACACTTTGTGCGAGTGCCTGCCGTTACGAGCGGTTCACTCAAAGGGTCCCATGCTCTCTCTTCGCTGCCATGGATAGCTCAACCTTCGACGAAGCCGAAGGCTTGATCGAGATCGGTCTTTTCGAAGATGCGCTGGCGCTTCTCGATGAAATGGACCTGGAAATTCAGAAGCACCCCCGCGGGCTGAGAATTCTAATGTTTTGCGCCCTCGCCCAAGGCTCCTTCCGTTCAGCCGAGAAGGTCGCCCTCTACCTCACGAAGAGCGGATCGGAAGAGAAAGCTTCGGCGGCCGTCGTGCTTCATCGTCTGGCAGGAATCAAAGCCAAGCTCGGCGATCACCGAAGCTGCAGCTTCTTGGCACGTGCGGCCGTCGAGGCCGATCCACAACAACTGGAACGAATGCAGGACGACCCAGACATCCCGAACTCATGCCTCCCTTCATCGTCACGTTGAGGTGATCTCATAGTTTGCCCAGCCGTCGGCATATGCACTCGCTCCGCGCAGTCTGCACAGCCTAAAGACTTCAGAGGGCGATCAGATCTCGTATCTGCGTTCGGCCCTTGGGTTGCAAGAGGGGCCGCTATGGAAGAAATACCTGATAATCTACGCGAGGATATCCGCCAGTTGGCTCGCGATATTCATCACCTGAACCACCACGAAGACGTTGATTATTCCGATCATCCGATTGGTCTCAAAATCACCTTCAAGGTGGAGACGGAAGAGGTCCCTAAATCCGAAAACGCTACCAGCCCTTGGTGATGACGGTCGTTTGAGGTTTAAGTCAACCGCTTAGTCACGCGAAAGGTACGTGACGTACCCGCAGGCCCTCGCAATCTCCCGGAGCGAGGCCAGCCTAAGGGATATGAGTGACACGCGGAGATCTCCCGCATCATCGGAAACGAAATCCACTAGGACCTTTTGCGGGCCGGAGGTGCTCTAGGGTGGAGGTTGACCCAAAGGGATTGCCGCCTCCGGTCCGCGCCTTATAGCAGCCCGGCAATAACAGGATCTTTGAGAAGCTCGAGGTGCCCATCCGGAAGTGCTGCCACACAATCCCGGACAGCTTTCTTCGCACCGGCTAGCTCGTCGTGCTCGATATACAGCCTCGCGAGCTCTAGGTAGAAGTGGGCTGCCGCCAGACGGTTCTCGGGCGTTCCGTCCCGGAGAAGCTTTGCGATCTCCATACCTTCGAGCCATGCGTTCACATGAGGGCAGCAATCGAGGCGGATCCTCAGTGCTGGCGGCATGATGCGGTCCACGGTAGAAAGCTCGTCTAGCGTCTGCCAGGCCTCCTCCCAGAGACCAAGGGACGCGAGCCCTTCCGCTTCCCTTAATGATCCCATGAGGTAAAGGTAGAGCAGAGCTCCGGGCGGTCAAAGTCCGGCGTCACTAGACCACGCGCTAGGTGGTTTCGCTTAGGTTCATCTACGCGGGCGGCGGCTCGTTACAATCGAATGAAATTTCGAGGGTGGCGTCCCACTCACATGAGAACACGCACTTCGATCGAACTAGACCACGAGAACCATTGCCGGGGAAGGTTGCTGCACGCCGCCCGCGACTACCTCCTCGCCACCGGATACCCGGAGGCCCATCTTAATGAAGAGGGTTTCGGCAACGTGATCGTGGATATCTCACTGCGTCGGCGAGAGGCTCCGACGGTAGGACCGGACGGAGCACTTCCACCTTCATAGCTTCGACTCCGCCCAGCCCTTAGTCGCTCGTGACGATGCTCGCATACTCAGCACCGCAATTCCGTGCAACCGTGACGGGCTAAGCATCTCGCTTAAATTGAGGGGCGACCATGCAGTGCGATGTTGCCCAAACCTTCTACCTGAAGGGATGGCAGTGCAGTGCACCAGTCGCTCCGGACGGGCCGGGCCTCGTGCAGGGGCTCGGCCCGTAAATCTTCTCATGACACGGTCCGAGGGTATTGCCGACTGCAAATTCGTGCAGTTAAGTTGGCAATGCAGAAGGATCTCCACACCGGCGATCGAGTCCGGGTGATCTCTGGAGACAGCGAGGGCTTTCAAGGAGTCATCGTTACGGTTGTTCGTACCCCCGGCCATTCCCGTTATCTGGTTGCAAAAGACGATGTTTCGGTTTGGGCGGAGCGCAGCGAGATTGCTTTGACCGAGGAATTCGGAGGCGACGTCCCACCGCTGTCTTGACTCGATCGACGTGCGTGGTACCGCATGCTGGACGCAGAGGGCAGTTGATATTCCATCGCCGGGTCCGCGGGTGCGGGCCCGGCCTACCCTTTTCCGGCACCCGCTGGAATGCGGGTCGGCCCCTGGGAGGGTGGCCGGCCCGCTAATCCTGCTTCTGTTTAGAAATAGTCGATCGGAAGGGAACCTTTTTAGGAACGTCAGGGCGTGGGACGAACGCCCGCTTTTCGAACTTCACTCCGCGGATCTCCGCGAAGCGAAAGAAGCCCCACTCCTTGCTTTTCGTCACCCATGCAGCGAGGACAAAGGCGGACGACCGATTCGCTTGAAGAAGCGCGTGAGGCTCCACGGTGACGACTTCACCGTGGTAGCTGATTGTGAGGTCCCTGCCGGCCGCAACCGCGGATCGAAGGAGCTGCAGGGTGGGGCGGTGCTTTAACTTTTCCATGTGTTCTCATTGTCTGAAGTATCGATCCGCTGCCACGCGGTGAAGTGGTGGCCGCCAATGCAGCCCACCAGGCGGAAAACGATCTCCTGCTCGCCGAGTCCGGGGCACTTGAAGACGCGGGGCCTCAGGCACCATTGCCAGTCGGGCACGGAATCCGGGAGGATCCAATCACCGGGCAAACAAGCCTCGGAAGACGTACGTAGTACGCCCGTGTAAGTTTTTTCCATACCGGCGAGGGCAAGAGGTGGACCACCGCCAGAGAGAGCGCCGGAGAGGAGGGGCTCAGGGGAAGAGGAGCAGGACGTGCAAGGAGCTAGACTCGCACCGTGCTCTTCCAAAACCATCAGAGCAATATTATTCGACCAACCACCTTCTAACTGATTCGAGTTATATCAAAGCAAGGCAGCGGGTCGCTTTCTTGGTGGACCCGGCCCGCAAATAAAAACCCGCCGTGGGAGGACGGCGGGCCTTCGGGGTCGGGAGATCGGGTCGGGGCGTGTCGTATTGGGCCGCCCTGCCTCGGTCAACGGGGAAACACTCATCCCGTATAACTGCGGAGGATCTGCCGGTTGTGGAAAACCTTAGCGCGGCTTAACTAAGGGTCGCTGTGCCAACGCATGGCCGCGGCTGGGGATCTGGGAGGGCCCCCGGTCCGCGTTACCTCAACCAAGGAGGCCCAATAGTTGGGAAGCTGCCACAGTCAGGGCCGTGAGGGCGGTGATAAAGGCCGTGGTAATGAAGCACTTTTCGAACGCCGACAAGGGAGGAGGGCAATCCATGGTTCTCGCGTATACGACGGAACCGCGGAGAAGATCAAGACTGTTGCTCGTCCTACGTGGTGCACTCGTCGTCTCCGTTCAGGGAGAAGAGGCGCTCGACAGCTACGCCCGAAGCTACAGCTGCTGACCGGACTGATTGCCGGGCCTCCTCAATGGATGGGTAACAGTCGCAACACCGCCATCGGCAGTGCTCGTGTTCGACGCGTTCCCAACCGCGCAGGTACATGGCGCGCTCGAAGATTCCCACTGCACGCGCGTCGTTCGTGCTCAGCTCGCAGAAGATCAGGATCTCCATGGTCAGTGCGTTTCGACAGGAAAGGGCACGACCTTCAATGGCTCGTAATCTGAAGGCGGCTGCACTCTGGCCACCGACACGATCAGGCGATAACCGTCCCGGTCCTCGAAGACATCGAGGTCGCCTTCGTCGGCGGCATCGAGCGCGGCCTCGGCGGCAGCGAATAGGGAATCTAGGGAGGGGTGGTTCATAGGTGAAGGGTCACCTCGTATTCAGAGTCCTTCGCGCGCTCGGTCAAGATCGCCGAATGGGTAAACCTCTACGTCGACTTCCGAACTTGGCGGAACTACCGTCGCACCATGAAAGGGCCATCCCCCACCAGCGATAAAGCGCAGCCACGAGCTGATCTCGGGCTGAAGCTAGTGGCAGGGTCGTGGATCGTCGCAGCAGCACTCTTGGTGGGAGCCGGACTTTGGCAGTGGATCGCCGGTTAAAACAGCCCGGCCAACCGGTTGTCTTCGCATCGCAGACGCACCTGAAGGGCCCGGGGGGACGCGGAGGTCAAGATGCAGGTGACCGACTGCGTCCCAAGCTTCCTCGTAACGCTTCGCCCGCCATGGGTTACTCGATCCTCACCCACGCCCGCCGCTCAAAGCCCTGACAATTCACCGTCGGCCGTTGGAAGGTCCAAATCTCTGCATTGGGCTCACGCTGGTAGGGTAACGAGGAGCGCTCATTCTCATCCCACGCTGGCAGGCAGTCGCAAAGGATCAGGTCGCTGATCGCACATTCATCAGGGAAAAGTCGTAGCTTCGCAGAAGCAGGCACGCCCCACGGTGGGCAAATGGCCTTGCATTCCTCAAGGGGACTCGTCAGGGCCGACGGGCACCTCCATTTGGTTCTCCTCGACCCACGAGGATCCGTTCTCCCGCTCCACGAGATAGAGAAGCGTGCCCGCACTGACCACCCGGTCGCGTACTACGCCGGTCTTCCCCTTATTGACCCCGGACGTAATAGGTACGGGATCATCCATGTGATATTTCGGAGGTGTCACAGTTTGCCTAGCGGATTTGGTTTCCGATGATGCGGGAAATCTCGGCGGTCAGCTTCTCACGATCGTTCGTCTTCAGGTTTTCGTAAGCCTCATTGAGGGCGTCCTCCACGGCCGAGCGGAATAAGCCAGGGTGATCTTCAACGAACTTGCCGACCAAGTAACGGCGCTCGTGATCCTGCTGGAGGGCGACGCGCTTACGATCTGGGAGGTGTTTCCTTGGGTATCACTCATACCACCTACGGCTCGCTCCTATTGCCGGCAGCACGAATTGATAAGACTAGTCCCCGTCACCTGAACGAGTCTAAGCAAATCACTCAATCCGAGCGCCTTGCAAGGCAGGTGAGTGCAACAACCATCCTCCATGGCGACCCTTAAGGAGGCAGAGGGACTCGCGGAGCTGGGTCTTCACGCAGAGGCGTGGGATACCCTTGATAGTCTCCCTGCGGTGGAGCGCGTGATGCCGTCCGCCCTGAGAGTCCGGATTGACTGCCGTTCCCATGTTAATGCCTGGCGCGATTGCATGGAGATCGCGAAATTCCTTCGTCACGGAGCTGACCTCAATCGGTTGGCCGCAGCAAACTTCTATCTGGAACTAGCTCGGTTTTGCGTTGAACACGATGAGCTGGCCGCTGCGAAAGAGGCCGTGCGGGATTTCGTTGACACACTCCCGGATGCCCCGAGGGAGTTGATGAACAATCCGCTCGTCAAACTTCTCCTTTGAAGAGCGGACCGGAGGCGGCAATCCTATCGAAACCAAGCTCAAGGCACCTCCGGCCCGCAAATCAAAGTGGCACAACCGAGAGATGTCTCTGTCGGGGCGCAAAACTCTCTCGGAGCACATTCATCTCACGCAGGTGAGCGTAGCGGAAATCCCTCCATGCGCCAGCACCGGGCCCTTCGAGGATGTAGCAACTCACCACAAAGCTACGGCTGCGGGGATCGTTGAACATTCCCTGGGGCTCAGCGATGTAACGAATGCCGGCGCAGATGAAGCTGATCTGCTTCCGCCCGGTCAGCGCCCATTTAAGGTCGGTCATTCCGGCATATTTGAGAGGAGCACCCATCTCTCACCTTAGCGCACAATTGCGTTTGTCAAATTGCAGGGAATTCCAGCAGCTTGAAAATGGCTGCGGACCGGGGGATATGACCCCCTAGCAAAGTCCACTCGGCTAAGGCCCCCCGATCCGCGATGTAAAACTAGCACTGCGGTCAAGGAACTCGAGGCAATCTTGAGGTGTCCTCCTGAAGGGACTATGGGTGTCCCGATGAAAACGTTATTCCGTCAGATCCGCGGGCCGGTCGCCTTGGTGCTGGGGCTCGGGACGTTCCTCGCGTTCATGTGGTGGATCAACGGCTCGCAGACCAGTGAAGCCGCCCCCTACGTGACGGCCTTTCTCCTCGGATCGTGGAGCGGTTGGGCCGCGTTCAAGGAGCCGCAGGCACAGTGACCGCCGCGGAACTGAGAGGGTAGATGCGGACCGGGTAAGCTCACCCCGTGGGGTAACCAGCACCCACGAGACTTTTCCCCGGCCCGCGGCGGAAAGTTAGCACTGCGGTCAAGGGGCTTCACTGGCTATGGCTGGGCGTGATCGGGGAGTTATCAGGAGCGGATCACGGCTAGAAGCGGGTAAATCACCTAACCGCGGCTCGTGCTACACCACCGGGGAGAGGGGGAAGGGGATTGATTTCAAAATCTCGCAGCAGTAAAGGCGACCTATGCGTCCTCCGCACGCTCAACAAGGCGGTGAAGGCGAAGAGCGTTAAATCCCACCTTGCGGGACGCAAGCGACTGATCGACCGCGAATCAATTGATGCTTGGAGTGAAGTTTGGCTCCATGTGTGCACAGGGGAACCAATGAAAGCGATCCCTCTTCGGCTGTTGGCAATCCCGTTGTTTGCTTGCCTGCTCTTTTCATGCGATGAAGTTGGGGACAACGACCACCCAAGCCACCAGACTCGGGATGGGATTTCACCACCTCAGATGATCGACGGTCGCCAAGAGAAGATACTCCCAGCTACCCGCAACGAAGGAGCGACCGATCAAGACTGATCATTATGGAATTGCCACAGCGGCCGATTGTTCGACGGATCATACATCGACCCTCCCATGCGAGCCGGTCCAATATGATCGTTGTGTCATTCCAGGCGGATTCTCTAGGGCCGGCCTGCCATGACTTCGTATCGGCATCGTAGTGCTCTCGGTGCCCGGCCTTGAGCTCGACCTCCTCGTCGCCCTGATCGGCCGCGGCGATCAGGGCATAGCTGTTGATCGTGGACCAGGGGAAGCCCATGATCGCGCTGAGATACCAGACGGTGCATAAGGCGTGGGTGGCGGTGTGGCAGTGAGGTCGTCGCGCGGCGCAACGATCTGGTTGTTGGCCATCACGATCGCGGCGACCCGCGGGTCTCGCTTTCGAAGAGCTGGAACTAGGCACGTCAGATGCATAGATGGCGGCGATGCCGCGAAACTGCCGCGTTAGGATGGTCGGGCGTTGTTCCTGGGCGGCGCCGAGGGAGGAAGAGATCGAGATGGCGGCGATGCCGAGATTGACCGCCAAGCCGATGGCGGAGGCGACGGCTCCGGACGCGCCGAGGAAGGATGCGATGCCTGGTACGTGCCGCCGATGACGCCCATGGGGGGAAATGTCGAATGACGAATTCTCGAATGACGAATGGAGCGGGAGGGGATTTTTTGGGGGGTGAGGGGTGGCATGAACACTGCGGGAAGATGTGGTTCAACCCCTAAACCTCATGTCGGACATACCCGCCCCCTTGCTTGCCGAGATCCTGCAGGCTCCCACCTTCAACGAAGCCGCGAATCCACAACCGGAACGCAGGGTTCGCCCAAGGGTGCGGGGCAATCATCCCACGCGGGCATATCGCAATTGGCCTGGGGCATGCCGCATGGGCGGGCGCAAGTTATTCGACGCGGTGAACTGGCCCCCGCGATTTCACTGCTCGTCGTCGCCGGGCTGGGATTCATCCAGGCCTCACTGCGCGGCGCTGATTCGCCCACACTCCATCGGTAACCTGCATTCAACCCCATGATTCCCTCCTTTATCCTTGCGCTTTGGGCATCGGGGCTCCTCGCCCTGATCAGCATCGGCGCATTCGTTTGGTTGTCGCATGAATGGATGCAGCGTTCGTGGGGCTGGGATCCCCTCGCTGGGGTATCCGTGTTTTCACCCGATTTCGGATGGGATCCCACAACCGGGCTTTTCGCCGGGGCACTCGCGCTGGGCTTAATAAACCTGCTCGGCCGGTTCTTCGTGCTCGGGTGGCTGCGAATCCAGAAATGGCCCTATCGATATTCGAATCCCGACCCGCGCCATCCCCCCTCGCCCCGATCGGTCGAGATGGTCGAACGTCCCGACGGTTCGCAGTTGCGAATCTACTGTTACGGGGATCCTGACGGAGAGCCGCTGGTGGCCACGCACGGCTGGGGTCTGAGCTCAGAGGCGTGGAACTATCTGAAACGCGAGATCCCTCACGGCTGTCGCTTGATCGTTTGGGATCTGCCCGGCTTGGGCGAGTCGAAGGGCCCGGTGACTGGCGACTACAGCTTGGCCAAGATGGCGATGGATTTGGACGCCGTAATGGCATTCGCGGGGAAGCCTTGCACGCTCGTGGGCCATAGCATCGGAGGAATGATCATCCAAACCTACATGCAGACCTTTCCGGAGAAGCTGCGCGTGCGGGTGAGGGGAGCCATCCTGGTGCACACCACGCCGGTCGACCCGGTCAAAACCACCTCGGGCAGTTCCTACCTGCTACCGCTTGAGGGCCCGCTATTGGCCCCGCTGATGCGAATCACGATTGCCCTGTCCCCCTTGGTTCGCGTGTTGAACTGGTTGTCCTACGCAAACGGCTCGACGCACTTGACCACGAAATTCAGTTCGTTTGCCGGCCACGAATCGTGGCAGCAGGTCGACTTTGCCGCCCGCTTCACGCCCCGCGCCTCGCCAGCGGTATTGGCTGCCGGAATGCTCGAGATGATGCGCTACGACGCGCTAACGGCGCTGCCGACGGTGAAGGTGCCCGTGGCCGTGATCGCGGGAAACCGCGACTCCACCACGCTGCCGGAGGCAAGTGGTCTCATCTACGGATCAATCGAGGGCGCAGTGCT
Source organism: Luteolibacter rhizosphaerae (assembly GCF_025950095.1). Lineage (NCBI taxonomy): Bacteria > Pseudomonadati > Verrucomicrobiota > Verrucomicrobiia > Verrucomicrobiales > Verrucomicrobiaceae > Neoluteolibacter > Neoluteolibacter rhizosphaerae. Next base: position 482,053 of record NZ_JAPDDR010000002.1, read on the forward strand.
GCACACGCTCACACCCGCGAAGCACCTCGGCTATATTGAAAGGCATGCTTCCTTCCACCAGCTGCTGCGCGAATTCTGGAGGGACCGAAGGATGGAGATAGGTTAGCAAGGCTGTAACGTATCCCAAGATCCCAACCGGGACGGCGTTCTTGAAGGGGCGATGAAGCTAGAAAGACGGGGAGATGACTCCTGGGTGGGCATGGCCTGGATGGGTACATAGCAGTAGGATGCCCCCCCTAACAAGAAAGTGTTGTGCCAACGCATGGACCTGGGAGGTGGTTCTGAAGAGTGGCTCTCCCGCGGCGTTAACTTCAACAAGCCGAGGAGTTACGCGCTGCCCACCCCGTGAGAGGGGGGATTACGGCGCATACGGTTCCGGAGGGAGGGCACTAACCTCGCGCTGAAACTCGGACTCTGGAGTGGGGACGTGTCGGCCTTCCTAACAGAACCCCTCGCCGATGAGAAACTGGCCCGGGACCTTGGTCGTCGCGGCGCTCAAGTCTATGAGACCGCTGTAACCGGGCTAATTACCGACGAAGGCTGCCTAACAGGAGTGCACCTGATCGACGGCAGCACGATTCCATGCGATGCCCTCTTCCTCGTGGCAACACAGGTCCAACACCACGGCTTTTTGGAAAGGATGGGCTGCCGCCTGAGCGAGTGGGAACAGGTGGAAAGCGACGATGCGGCAAGAACGCAAACTCCAGGCCTGTTTGTCGCTGGGAACGCAAAGAAACGGCTTCAAATGGAAATGGTGGCCTCGGCCGACGGGATTAAGAGCGCGGCTGCCGCCAATGAATGGCTGTTAGAACAAGACACCGCGGAATAGTTTCCCGCGTGCCACATTTGAGATCGCTTGAGGTTCATTGCGGCCGACGCGTCGGTGTTCAAGCGACCGGCCAGGTCGCCATGATAATAGGAACTCCGACTAGGACGACTATAATAGAGAGCGGTGCCCCCAGGCGCGCGTAATCACCGAACCGATATCCACCCGGTCCGAACACCAAGGTATTGCACTGATGTCCTATAGGGGTGAGGAAATCACAGCCGGCTCCCACCGCTACGGCCATCAGAAATGCATCGGGCCGCATCTGTAGATCCCTGGCAAAGGTCGCGGCAATCGGCGCCATTACCAGAACCGTTGCCGCATTGTTGAGAAATGGAGTTGCCGCCATTGCCGATACCATAATAGGCCCACGGCCGCCCACGGCGGTAGACCGGTTGCGATGTTCGAAAGCCAACTGGAGACAGTTTCGGTGCCCCCGCTGGTCTGCAGGGCCTCGCTCACCGGAATCAGGGCTCCCAACATTACAATGATTGGCCACTCGATGTGTTCATAAGCCGCCCGAACCGGCAGCACTCCAAGCAGGACGACCAGGACTGCCGCCCCGAAGAAGGCGACTGCGGGCGGGACGACGCCGAAGGCTGCGAGCGCCATAGCCACGGCCAGCACGATGAGAGGCAGGAGCCGCTTGCGCACGCTTCCCAGCGGGATCGAACGCTCGGCTAACGGCAAGCATCCCAGCTCTCGTAACTGTTCGGCCAGGACTTCAAGCGGGCCTTGCAACACGATGACATCCCCGGCCTGCAAGCGGGTGTCACGCAGAACTTTTGTAAGTCGCTTGCCCGAGCGGGAGATTGCCAGAAGGTTTACACCGTGGCGCTCGTGGAGAACCAGACGCCCTGCCGTTTGGCGCACCAGAGGGGAGTCGGAGGTGATCACGGCTTCCACCACACCCACGTGATCGCCCGGGTTCCCGGTGACCGCGCTGCGATGCTGCCCTTCCAGCAGAAGGCCCGCCCGGGCAATGGCCCTTTCCAGTTCCTCTGGTGCACCCTTGAGAAGAAGAATGTCACCCACTTCAAGCGTGGCAGTCGCGACCCCGGCTACCGGCGCGCGCCTGGCGCCGCGAAGAACGGCGGTTACTTTGATCTCCCGCTCATTTTGAAGGACAAACTCGGCTGCACTTTGGCCAATTACGCTCGACTCCTCCACAACCACCGCCTCGGTAGTGTAGTCATCAATGTCCAAGACCTCTCCCATGACCGCTGCGGGCCGCCGGTCTGCAGGGATCAGCCGGTATCCAAAGTGTAGGAAGACCAACCCTGCGAATGCCAGACCCAACCCAACCGGAGCATAATCAAACATTCTGAAACCCTCGCCAGTCATTTGCTCACGCACCCTTGAAACGATAATGTTGGGGGAAGTGCCTATCAGGGTGATCAGTCCGCCCAGGAGAGACCCGAAGGACATCGGCATAAGAAGCAAGGAAGGGGAGTGGCCGGACTTCTTGGCCACCCGAAGTGCTGCTGGCATCAACATGGCCAGTGCACCGATATTCTTCACCATGGCTGAAAGGATCGTCACGGAACCCACCAGCAACGTGCGTTGCCATTGGAGTGTCCCCAGGTGCCCGCTGATCCAGCGGAGCCCGCTCTCGACGATGCCGCTGCGCGCCACTGCCGAACTTACCACAAGCGCACTTGCAACGATGATGACGATGTCATCGCTGAAGCCCGAAAAAGCTTTTTGGGCCGGAACGGTACCGCATGCAATCGAGGCGAGGAGGGCCCATACCGCGACCAGGTCGTAGCGGAGCCTCCCCCACATAAACAATCCCATCGTCAGTCCCAAAATGCCGAACGAATACGCCTGGAGTTGGTTCATAAAAGGGGGAGCTCGGCTTTGGCCTTCGAAGATGCAGTGGGTTGAGGTCCCGAATGTCCACCTTCCTTGGGGTCCTGCTAGCCCTTTCGAGCCGTTCAATCCTTTCATGCTCCCGCGCGCTTTTAAACCCGATACCTAAATGGATAGCGAAATTGACCGATCCGCTAGAGTGCCCGCAGTTGCCTCGTGAATTCCTTTGCATTGCGGATGGCATGGCCATCGCGATCATTGTTGAAGTAAGCCCAGACCCGTTTGCAGCCCGAGTCCCTTATCCGGCTAACCCACAATTGCAATTCCTCGTCGGTGTAGTCATGCCGATACCACTTGGTCAGCCCATGAAACCGGATGTAAACGTCGTCGGCGGTCTTTACCAATTCATCAGGCAACCGCGGGCCGCTACATGAGCAAAAGATGGTGCCGGTCTTCCGGAAAGCGGCGTACACGCGCTCATTCCACCAGCTCTTGTGGCGGAACTCAACCACGTTGCGCCGCGATGGATCCAGCTGCCCCAAGAGGGTTTTCAATCGTGCTGCCGAATAATGGTAACTGGGAGGCAATTGAAAAAGGAAGCAGCCCATTTTCTCGCCCAGCAGATCTGCGATCAATCCAAAGTCCTCTACCAGCGTCCGGGTGCGGCTCATCCGTTTGACGTGCGTGATGAGTTCGCAGACTTTTACCGTATAAACGAAGTCCTTTCCCTCCATCTGCCGCAGCCATTCCTTCACGGTCTTGACCGTCGGCCAGGAATAAAAGGGGGCGTTGAGTTCCACTGTCGGGAAATTGTCGGAGTAATGGGAGAACCAGGATTTCGTTGGCATTTCCGCCGGGTAGAACCCACCCCGCCAATGCCAGTAGAACCATCCTGAGCAACCGATGTTAAAGGTCTCCAATTTGTTGTGCGACTGCGCGTCCGGTGTCTTGAAAGCAATTCGCTCGGCGTGCATCTCCGAAGCCCTGACAATGTTGGCGGCACGTTGCTTTTCCCGTTTCTTCAATTTTCGGGCGAGGCGTTCTGCCGGGCTAGCCTTCTGCTTTTCCTGGCCGCCGTGGTCCTTCTTTTCCGCCATTAGGATTGATAGGCCCGCCGGAGATGTTTTGCCACTCATGATTCTGGACCCGTGCGCACTGATGAATCGCCGCTAGCGGCAGACATACCACGGCAAGAAATTCGATGTTCCCGGCAAGGGCGGTGCTGCAACGATGGAAATGGCGAAGAAACAGCAAATCTCCCCGGCGGGCCCCTCCCAGAAGCCTGCCGGTTGCTGCGAACATGGACCCGGGGCAGGGGCAATCCCAGGTTGATCCGAGGGGATTCCAGCTGACGCTGCGGGCTCCGCTTTGGCTCATGTGCCGCTCTTGGGCAGCAGCGTAGGGGGCAAGGGGGCCGCCCTGCTGATCTGCCAAGCAGCGAGGAGTCCGAATCCCAAGGCAATCGCGATAAGTGCAGCGATCACCCGTTTCTCAAACGGTGTAAGCGGCGATGAGGTCATGCGGCGCGGATTCAAAACGGGACGGACCGGATCCGCAATTCCCGGCCGGAGGACGCCGCGGAATTTGCACGCGGCGGCCCCCTTGAGGTTGACGGGAGGGAGTGGCACCCCAGCCCGGACGGTCTCTCGCGGGATGCGGTATGGCACGGCGCGGGCGCCGGGAAAAGATGCGAGGGCGGATCAGGAAGCAAGCCTCTTCGGCTGAGCATGCGACCGGGACGTTCCTAGCTCTGCCCAGTGCACCACGCGTGCCCGCATCGGTTTCAGAGGCCACGCAATCCTTTGCCACGATAATCGCGTAGTCGCGCATGTAGGCATCATTCGCCGTGTAAAGCACGCAGATATCCGCGGCAAAACCAGTGAGGATGAGGGTTTCGGCACCGAGGAACCGAAGCAATACTTCAAGAGAGGTGGAGTAAAAGCCCGAGTGCTTCGGTTTTAAGACGAAGTAGTCGTCCTTCTCCGGAATCAGCAACAAAGCCACGTCTCGCCCCGGGGATTCCAGCGAGATGGAGCGACGGATCTGGGACTGGAAGTCCGACTGCCAGCGCCCGAAATTGTCGTTCACGTAGATTACCGGTATACCGGCCGCATGCGCGCGCATCCCAAGATGGGCGATCTGCTTCGCGGCCGGTACGGCCCGTTTGAGGAGATCGGCGCTACCAGGGAAATTCATGTCGTTGATCACATCGAGCAGCAATAGCGCTTGCTTCATTGAGTCGGGAATTTGGTCATTCGACTGCTTAGCGTTGGGGCAAGCTGAATCAACCCAGCATCCCAACGATGCTTCCCCATCCGATGTCTGGAGAACTTCCGGTCCAAGAACGCAGAATCAGCGCGTCCCGTGCGACAGTGTGGGTGCGCGCGCTGCGCCTGCCATTCTATCCGATGTTGTGGTTGGGATACACGCTCGGTGCCTCCCTCGCGGTGCCCTTGCAGGAACTCTGGAAGCTGCCTGCCTACTGGTGGGGATATGCGGTCGTGTTCTTGATTGAAGCTCTCACGGTGTTCTTGAACGATATTCACGACTACGAAAGCGCCCGCCGCAATCTCAACCATGGGAGGTTCACCGTCGGGTCGAGGGTGTTGGTCGAGGGGCTTCTGACACCGGCGGACTTGAAGAGAGGCTACAGGCTTGGGGCGGCGGCGGCAGTGATCGCCTCCCTGATGGTCCACCACTACTCCCCGGCACCGGCAGGAATGAACGTGGCTTTTCTGGCTTTGGCAGTAATCCTGGGCGGGGAATACACGGTGCCTCCCCTGAAGTTCAGCCATCGCGGCTTGGGCGAAATCGTGGTCGCCTTCGTTCACAGCCTGCTGATCGTCCAGTGCGGCGCTGCCGTGCTGGGAGGCCGGTTCGGTGGTTCCCCGGTGGTGAAGGTGGCCTTGCCGTTGCTTTTTGCCGTTTTCCCCTCCATCGCCCTGTCGGGACTTCCGGACCGCGAGGCGGACGGAGCTGCTGGAAAAGCGATCCTGGCGGTAAAGCTGGGACCTCGGCCAGTATTGGCGTTGGCCAGCCTATCGGCATTCGTCGCATGTAGCCTGTTGTTTCATGGGTCCGGGAAATGGCCTTCATGGGCGTTTGGTGCGGTCACCCTGCACGCTTCGTCGGTAATCGCTTCCTGTCTTAGGCAATGGACCGGGACCCATACCCGCCGGATCGACGGTGTGATGGTCATCACCCTGTCTTTTTTCTATTGTGGTTCTTGGTCGTGCCGCTCATCAAAAACTTGGAATAGCGGGGTGCTTCTGTCCGTCCCGCATCAAGCAATTTCCGCTTCGTTCTTGTCCGGCCTTCGCGATCACGCAAGGCCTTTTGCGAAAGTTTCCAGGTTGCCAAAGCCGGTGGACATGACCTCGCAGCGGCGGCGTTCTTCGAGCGCGACTAGGGCGTGTTTGAAAACCACGGAAGAATGAAAGTACTGCCCGGCTCGTACGTTTTGATTTCATCTTCCGATGAAACCGCCCAACTCGTACTTCCATCTGTCCGACGCGCTCTGGCTGGCGCTAAAAAAATTAACGTAGTCCAGAATCCCGCTGAGGGTGAGCAGTACAACAATTGGTGGCAGGCCTCCCTCGTGCCACCGGATGTTGACGACAGGCATGATCTACGTTTTGCGCACCGGTTGTGCATGGAGGGCGGTGCCGCCGGATTTCGGACCGTGGGAAACGGTTTATTCGCGTTGGCGCCTATGGTGCTCGAAAGGGGTTTGGGAGAAGATCTTGAAATAACTGGCCCGTGGCAGGACCGGCGCGTTGCGATTCATCGACTAGACCCACCTCAAGGTCCACCAGCACGCCCATGGCGGGTGCGGCGGCAAGGAATTGCAGGCCATCGGCAAAAGCCGGGGCGGCCTCAACAGCAAGTTGCACGCGGTGGTGGACGGCAAAGGCCGCTTGGTCAGAGCCTCCCTGTCTCCCGGCAGCGTGCACGATGCGAAGGCGGCACCGGATCTCCTCGCGGGGCTGCGGGGCGTGAGGATTGTCGGCGACAAGGCATACGACAGCGGACCGCTTCGCGACACGATCCGCCGTTCGCGCAGCCGGCATTGCATCCCCAGCACGGCGAGGCGGAAGATCCCCGCACCGTTCCACCAAGGCTACTACCGCCACCGCCGCCACGTGGAGAATTTCTTCCAGCGCATCAAGCGGAACCGGCGGATTGCCACGCGCTACGACAAACTGGCCGACACCTACTTCAACTTCATCCTGCTTGCTGCGTGCTTGGACTGGCTGGCAACTTCATGAGGTTTTCAAACACGCCCTAAGCAACCGCTGATGCTGACAGTCCGGGAGCGATTGGCAGATAGCCCTCCAGCACTCGCGGCTCGTCCCCGAAGCGCCGGGCCAGCTCTGCTGCATTGAACGGCGCGTGCACCTTCACGTCGTTGTCGAAGTATACGAACACATCCCGTCCGTATTTCCGGGGTGAGAGAGCTTTCGCCAGGCAGCGGGCTTCGCGTGGCGTCCCACCTTTCAGCCAGCAGCGGACCTTCTTTTCCCAAGCATCAAGCGCCCGCCTTGTGTAACCGCTGCTGTAGAGCTTGTCATGGCCATGCAGGCGGACGTACACAAAATCGGAGGTCACATCCTCGATCAGCGGCCACTTGGCAGCAGCATCCGCCACGACCATCGCCACGTCATGCTTGCGAAGGAGGGCGATGAATTCCTCTGACTCGAACGAGCTGTGGCGCACCTCGATCGCGTGGCGCAGCGGCAGGTCTTCCGGTGCCTTCATTACCGCCCGTTCCGGCAGACGTCCGTCATGCTTTCTTGCGAGCCGTGCAGCCTCTTTCGTGCTCCTCGGGAGAAGCTTGAAGAAGCTTCCAAGCAATTCGGGATCGTAGCGGAAGCTCGGTGGGAATTGCCATAGGAAGGGACCCTGCTTTCTGCCCAGATGCAGCACCCCGGAGGCGAAGAAGTTGGCCAGAGGTTGGTCAATCTCGCGGAGACGCCGGATGTGGGTGATGAAGCGGCTTCCCTTTACCGCGAAGACGAAATCGTCCGGGACCGAATCACGCCATTTGCGGAAGCTGGAGCCACGTTGCAGCGAATAGAAGGTGCCATTGATCTCAATGGTTCTTACCGCTCGCGAAGCGTATTCGAGTTCGCGGCGCTGCGGCAGGCCGGCCGGGTAAAAGGACATTCGCCATGGGATGTAGGTCCAACCGGAGATCCCGCTGCGGAGTTTCGCTTTCATGAGCGGTGCGAGAGGGCGGGGGCCAGATCCGCGACGACCGCCTGATAAGCTTCTGGGCGGGCGTCCGACTCCGGAACGCGCAACAGCGAGAAAGGATGAATGGTGGCGATTATCATGGTGCCAGGTTATCGGAGGAGTTCGTCGTCCATGATGGGAGTGAGTAATGTGGTCGGGATTCTGTCGCGCTATCCCGTTATGTTCCAGTTTTGGAGTCGGGGTCCTCCACATCCTTGCTCTCCGGTGAACCGTCCTGGCGCAGGAAAATGCTGAGGACCACGATCGACAGCACGGCGAGGAATTCACTCTGCCAGTTCTGGAATGACTGGAACCAGAACTGGGAACCTGAGACGAACTCCCCGAAAGAGTGCGGCGCCTTGCCGTGCTCGGCCCGTTCCCATTCTCTTCCTTCAGACCACCGGTCGCGTGGATCAGGAACGAAGCGAGGAAAAGGCCCTGGAAGGCCAGTGAAAGGGAGTTGCGGTAAAGCCAACTGCCTCGCTTTGTTCGACGCAACCTTGGCAAGCTTCCCGGCCTCTTCAGGATCGTTCGACTCCGCCGAGCCCTTCTGGAACAGGAATGTGGTGAGGATCACGTAGAAGCCCATCTGCAGGAATTCGCTTTCCCAGTTCTCGCCCGTCGCCTGCCAGAAATGACCGCTGGCGAGATAATCTCCATAAGCCACCGCTGGCTGCCCGTGCTGCAGCTGTTCGTCATTGTAGACATGATGACCGGCCACCGACTGCGCCGCCCAGAAAGCCAGGAACAAGAGAAGCAGGACCAGCGAAAGCCCGTTGTTCCTGAGAAATCGCTTCATGGCATGCTTCCAATTTCCGCGCCCAATGTGCTTGAGCCCGCCTGCTTCAGTTGGGCTGTGGATTCGCGGTGAGAGGTTAGGATCGCGTCCAGCGAGTCCGCTCCACCGCAAGCCCGCTCCTTGTCGCCACCCCGAGTGCAACTTCCACGGCGGCACCCAGATAATAGCCGATCCGCAGGCTGCGGGCGACAAGGAGAAGATTCCGGACAGAATAACCCGCTATCTCAATGTGGCCGTTGCCACCCTCGATCAAACCTGCCTTGCAGTCGTCTTCCCCGGGTTCCTTCGAATATTCGTCAAAGATGGCGAGGACCTCCGGGAGGTGGCGGGCGTTCGCGTGCTGATAGGTCGTCAGAAGATCGCGAAGGCTCGTCCCGGTGGTCCACCGCTGGAGGTCGGGCAAGGTGCCAACCATTAGTTGCGTGGCACTCCGGATGTCCTTCAACCGGTCGAAGAAAACATCAATGGAATCAATGATCGACATGGCGTAGGTCAACCTTGCAACAGCGACTGGCCGCCCTCGATGTAGATCTCGGTCCCCGTGATATGGGACGAGGCGTCGCATGCGAGGAAGCCGATCAGTTGCGCCACTTGGTCCGCGGAGCCGGGCTGACCACCGGTCAGAGGCACATCGCCTTCAGGAAACTCAACAGGGAGATGAATCCCTTCGAGGGCGCGACGCTCGGTTGAATCATCGATGTTGGTTTCGATGGCACCGGGGCAGACGACGTTCACGCGGATCTTGTCCTTGGCGAGTTCCAGGGCGGTCATTTTCGTGAAAGCCACCTGGGCGGCCTTCGAGCAGGAATAAGCGGTGGCTCCGGAATTGCTGAAGACCCGTGTCCCGTTGATCGAAGACACCACCACCACCGAGCCGCCGCGCTTCCTGAGGAGCGGAAGCGCAAGTTTCAGCGTGAGGAAGGTACCCCGGAGGTTCACTGCCAGCGTCTGGTCCCATTCGGAAACCCCAAGTTGATCCAACGGAGCCCACACACCGTTGATGCCCGCGTTGGCCACCACAATGTCGAGCCTCGCGTAGCGGTTGGCCACGGTCGCGAAGGCATTGCCCATCTCCAATTCACTGCTAACGTCCGCCGTAATCGAGATGTGGCCGCGCTCTTCACCGCCGAGCCCGGCCAAGGTCTCGTCCAATTCTTCAGGCGTTCTCCCCACGATCACCACTTTTGCGCCGGCCTCCGCCAAAGCCTCGGCGGCAGCCCTTCCAATACCCGAGCCGCCGCCGGTCACAAGCGCCACCCGATCGTCCAGAGAAAACTTCACCAATTGCATAATCAGCGGAGAGTCGCCACTTCGTCCTTCGACACGGTGAGATGAACCTCGATCAATGGGAGAGCGGTCTCTGCCAAGGCCTTGAGGAGGGCATCTCCCGCCTGCTCCTTCACTTTGGTCATGGTCTTTTTGATCTTCTCATGACCCGCCACTCCGATTTTTTCCAGATAGGCCCGGTCGAAATTGTCGCCAGAGTCCTTGATCTCGGTAAGGACCTTTTTGCCGTCATCGCTCAGCTCGCCGGAGAGTTTGATACCCTTCTTGGCGGCGAACTCCTTGAGTTTCTCGGCTAGCCCATTCTGCTCGTCCACTTCCCCTTCAGCGATCAGTTTGACATCCGGGGATCTGGTGGATTTTACCGCGAGTTCGCTGGTCCTGAGCTGGATCAACCCACCCGCTGCGATTTCTTCCGCGAGCGCCTTGTCGGCATCTGAAAGCTTGGAGTCGTCCGGTTGCAGGGCTTTTACCTTCTGGCCCGCTTCAGAATTGATCTTCTTGAACTCCGGGGCATCGAGCTTGCCCGGCTTTGAATCATCCTTCGCCGAAGCAGCGAGGGAAAGCGAAAGACCCATTGCGGTGAGCCCTGCGGACTTTAGGAGAATGCGCCTGTTCATGGTGGAAGCGCACTTCGCAAATTCGGTGCCAACAATTGGCTCTTGCGTATCACGTTAACATAAGAAGCAGTCTGAGTTCGTCACGCTCCATGCCTTCCAGCCTTTGCACGGTGCAACCGGCGAGTGGGGTTTGCAATGGCTCGTTAGTCACTGTTCCTTATGTCCTGGCTTTCTCCAAGCAATCGTCGGCTACTAGCACCGGGCACAGGAACTGCAAGAGGCGCATTGAAACCGCCATAAACAGTCATGCCTAAACTCGATACACTTGAAGTGCTCCTCGCGCAGGAGATCAAAGACCTCTACAGCGCCGAAAACCAATTGTTGAAGGCGCTCCCAAAAATGGCCAAGGCTGCCACTAGCCCCGAACTTCAGGAAGCGTTCAAAACGCACCTGGAGGAAACGAAGGTCCACGTTGAGCGCCTCGAAGAAGTTGCTAAGCTGCTTGAAATCACGCCCAAGGGCAAGGTTTGCAAAGCTATGAAAGGCTTGGTGGAGGAAGGGGTGGAGGCGACCGAAGAGGATGGGGATGGAACCATCATCGACCTGGGTCTAATCGGAGCCGCCCAGCGGGTTGAGCATTATGAGATTTCCGCCTATGGTACTTCTAGAGCTCTTGCGGAAGCCTTGGGTCTCGACGATGTGGTGGAGATCCTGCAGACGACGCTCGATGAGGAAGGCAACACCGACAAGCTGCTCACCGGAATCGCCGAGCAACTCATTTCTTCCGCAGTGGAGGGGGCGGACGCCGAGTAAAAGTTATTTCCTCCCGCTAAGCGCTCCGCGGTTTCGGTCGCGGGGCTCGCTTCTTTTAAGTCGAATGGTCCCACCTGACATTGATCTGGGAGTGCTTTCAGGCGTCAACGTTGAATCCAGATCGGAAACGATTTACTTCCTTGTGCTCGACCGATTTTCCATCGCCAGTCCTGGCAAAGAGCGGGAACCGTTCCAATGTTTGATCCCTATCACCGTGACTGGCACAAATACTGGGGCGGCGATCTTCAGGGCGTAGTTGATCGCCTCGTTACTTGAGGTCATCCGGCATCACCGCAGTCTGGGCCACTCCGCTTTTTGAGCAGGCGGAGGCGATGACCGTTGATGATCCCGTTCCAAGAGCTCCCATCCACGGTTATTGAACGAGCGACTTCAAGCGGTATTAACGCGCGTTGGATGAACAATCCGTCCGAGAAGCGCCTGTTCACGCGGGACGACAAGAAATCGCGGCACGTTCCGGCTGGCAAAGCCATCAAGAGATGCGAGAGACCTCAGACTCAGATGTTTTCTTCGAGGACCTTCTTCATGTGGTTCTCACGGAACGTTTCGTCAGCGATAATGCATCCATCTGCGCTTCGCTGGCAGCTTCCGCGGAAGTGCGCCAGCACTGGTATGAAATATGTGAATTGTCCGCCAGCCACCATGCGCGGTTCCACGCTATCTTTGATCGGCACCGCATCGAGACCGGTTTCGCCGACTGCAAAGCGATAAAGGGCTTGTTCCGGGGTGGGAGGGCAGACCTGATCTACACGGAGAGCTCGCACATCAAGGACTTCCGCCTGGTAGCTTTTGGAGAGCGACTCGTGTCGCATACCCTTGCCCTGTGCGGCACCACGGCAAAATTGGCGTCCAGATTCGGGTTCTCAGAAGAAGCGAATTTCATTCGCACCGCAATGGATGAGAAAATCGCTTACCTCGACCGTCTTGGGAAAGTGGGCGACTCATGTTTGTGGACGGGCACCGGCGATTTTACTCTTTGATTCTAGGCACCTCGCATTCGTCCTCGTTCGTCTGATTCCTGATTTCAGTCTCCTCCGGGGAGTTGGCAAAATCGCCCGTAGGGTCGGTTCCAAATATAAAGAAGGCTTCTTTCGCACTTCTCGCTATCTGCGCTTCCTCCGTGGCGTTTGGTAATTTGGCAGGTGTATTCTGGGGACAGGATGCGGTTGCTTTCAAAGGAGCAGTCATTTTAACCATTTAGCAGACCGGATGCCGCTATTAGTGAGCAATAACGCCTAACAGCTCGGTCAGCTTGCACCTAAGAGATGCTTATTGCATAGGCTGAATTGGTGGCCAGAGACTGAAACGAGGGTCTTCAGTGTCAAAAACCTTTTCATCGGAGCCCGATTGCGGCTCTCGCACACCGATTCCAGGCCCGACACAGGCACCGGTCGGCGCCGGTATGACCTTTGCTAAAACGAAATCTCGCTTGCTGCCCGATCCTTAGTACTGATCCCAATGAATCCAATCAACCTACCCGTCCAAAACACTAGGCTTTTAATAAGTCCTCGCCTCAACCGGAAAGCGTCCGCGATTTTGCGTTCACCCGACGACGACGAAAAGTCGGGAGGTAATAAAGTTGAAAGCCTTCCAATCATTGCGATCTGCCATTTGAGCTGGGACTGGGTTTGGCAGCGGCCGCAACAGTTCCTCTCGCGGATGGCGAAGACCCATCCCGTGCTATTCGTCGAACTCCATTGCTCCCCGGTCAGCCAAGGCGTCACGCATTTGCGGACTTGGGAAGAGAACCACGCCGTCCGAATATTGCAGATCCACCTTCCTCAAGACCGCTGGCACGATGGCGAGTATATCGACCGGGAGCGCCTGAGGCTTCTCTTGGAAGCCATGCGGATTGATCTCGCAGGGCAATTCAGTGACGCCATCCTTTGGATCAACGATCCGATGGCTGCCCCGGCATATGTGGGCAACCTGGGTGAAGCAATGGTTGTCTACGATTGCATGGATGAGCTTACCCAGTTTGCCGGAGCACCTGCAGGCTTGGCTGAGCGCGAAGCCCGCTTGGTGCAACAGGCGGATGTGATTTTTTGCGGGGGCCAGAAAATGCGGACCAAGCGACTCCCGGGCAACAGCAACACGCACTTCTACGGGACAGGTGTCGATTGCGATCATTTTGCTGCCGCTTTGAAGCCAGCGCCGGCCCATCCCGACCTCAAGCAGCTCGGAGGGCCTGTCCTCGGTTATTTCGGAGTAGTCGACGAGCGCATCGATTACCCGCTGCTGGCATTCCTCGCCGACCATAATCCGCATTGGCAGATCGCCATGGTCGGTCCATTTGCCAAGGTCGATGTCGCGGCGCTCCCCTCCCGCCCCAATCTTCATTGGCTCGGGCCAAAGCCCTATCAAGAACTGCCATCCCTTTGCCGACAGATGGACGTGTGCCTAATGCCATTTGCCCTCAATGAAGCAACGGAGTTCATCAACCCGACCAAGGCTTTGGAATACATGGCCGCTGGCCGGCCAGTCGTCTCGACAGCCCTGGATGAGGTGAGATCGAACTTCGCGGTGGCCGCTAGAATTGCCTCGGGTCCCGCGGAGTTTGCCCGGTTCTGCGAAGAGGAGATCACAAGGCCGTCTGCTGCCCGCGTGCTAAAAGGCCTGCAGCTTGCACAGGCCAACACTTGGGAGCGGCTCGTGGAGAACATGAACAACCACATCCAAGAGGTGGTAGATTCCCGCGGGCCCCAGGGCATTGCAAGCCGCCGCGCGCCCTCTTCCAACGTGGCTACGGGAATTGCTCCTTCCTATGTTTGACTATCTGATCGTAGGTGCTGGATTTGCGGGCAGTGTTTTGGCCGAGCGCCTTGCGCGGGGCGCAGGCAAGCGTGTGCTGTTGGTCGACAAGCGGATGCACATCGGAGGCAATGCCTACGATTTCTATAACGAGCATGGCATCCTGGTCCATCGCTACGGTCCCCACATCTTCCATACTAACTCGGCGGAAGTATTCGACTACCTTTCCCGATTCACAGCGTGGCGGGAATATCAGCACCGGGTGAAGGCCTCCGTCGATGGGATGTTGGTTCCGATCCCAATCAATCTGGATACCGTGAACCAGCTATACGGGCTGCAACTGGATCCCGCCGGCATGAAGGAGTTTTTGGCGCAAGTGGCGGAGCCGGTATCACCGTTGGTCACCTCGGAGGATGTCGTGGTGAGCGGCATGGGGCGCGAGTTATACGAAAAATTTTTTCGTGGCTACACCCGTAAGCAGTGGGGCTTGGACCCCTCTGAACTGGACGCTCAGGTAACAGCCCGGGTGCCGCTCCGGGTCAACCGCGACTGCCGCTATTTCACGGATTCTTTTCAAGCCATGCCATTTGCGGGCTACACGCGCATGTTCGAGAACATGCTGGACCATCCTAACATCAAGCTGATGCTCAACGTCGATTTCAGGGAGATCGGAGGGCAGGTAAAATACCAGGAAATCATCTTCACCGGTCCTGTGGACGAGTATTTCGACCACCGCTTCGGAAAGCTTCCCTACCGCTCTCTGGAGTTCCGTCATGAAACCCACCATCGCCCCGACTTCCAGGGTCACGCCGTGATCAATTATCCCAACGACTACGCCTTCACCCGGGTCACCGAGTTCAAGTATCTAACCGGGCAGGTCCACCCGTCGACGAGCGTGGTTTACGAGTACCCGAAAGCCGAGGGAGATCCCTACTACCCTATCCCGCGTCCGGCGAACGCGGATTTATACAGGCGCTACAAGGAATTGGCGGCAGCGACCGAGGGGGTGCACTTTGTTGGCAGACTGGCGACTTATAAGTACTACAACATGGACCAGGTGGTGGCCCAGGCCCTCCAGCTTTTCGGCCGCTTGACGGGACTGAAACGCCAGGAAGCAACAAGCCTCCGATCCTGATCCAATGTTCCAAAGCATTCAGATCCCGCGTCCGGAATACCCGCGCCCCGAGCGTCAACGGGGGCGCGTTGAAGGGATCGACTGGCTAAATCTGAATGGCCCTTGGGAGTTCCGCTTTGACTACAAGCGGATCGGAATCGAGCGCGAATGGTATGTCCCGCGGCGGGACAGTTGGGAAGACCAGATCATTGTTCCCTTCTGCTGGGAATCTCTCGCCGCTTGGGGAGCCGGCGATGGGGCCGGCAACGACCACTACTATTCCACGCGTTGCTTCGTGAACGCTTATGAAGTGACCCACGAGAATCACAGGACCGCCGAGCGCTATGAGGTGGGCTGGTACCGCCGCGAGATAGCGGTGCCCACGGACGGGCCCTGGAAGGACCGGCAGGTGATCCTCACGATCGGAGCCGCGGACTTCTTCACGGATGGATGGTGCAATGGTCTGCCTTTGGGACGACATGATGGGGGCTATGATCCGTTCGAGTTCGATCTAACCGAAGCGCTAGGTGCCCCGGGCCCCGATGGCATGAGGCGCGGCTTGCTGGTGCTACGAATCGAAGATCCCATGGACCATGCCGACCAACCGGTGGGCAAACAATGGGGCTGGTACACGACCACCAGCGGCATCTGGCAGACCGTGTTCGTGGAGCCCCGCTCCATCACCCACATCGACTCCTTTCGGATCGTTCCTGACATTGACCAGCGTCTCGCGGCGATTGAGATCGCATGTCGGCATGCCGGGGAAGCAAGCAGGGTCACTGTCCAGATCATTCCACCTGCCGCACCAGCTTTCCGGCTTGAAACAAGCGTGGTAGCCGACCAGGCCACGATCATCGCCGGAATCAACCCGGTCGCCCTCTGGGAGCCGGGCGACCCACAGCTTTATCAGATCGAGTTTCAGCTTTTCGACCCCTCAGGAAAGCTTCTGGACGAGGTGAGGGGCTACTTCGGAATGCGGAAGATTAGCACGGCACCAGCCGAAGATGCACCTGCAATACTTTGCTTGAACAACCAGCCGATCTACCTCCGCGGAGCCCTCTACCAGTCGTATTTCCCGGAGGGTGTCTACACTGCCCCATCAGCCGGAGTCCTGCGCGACGACATCAAATACGCCCTCGCGGCGGGGTTTGATTTCCTGCGCGTGCATATCAAGCTGGATGACCCTCTGCTGCTCTATTACGCCGACACCTTGGGCATCATGTTGATGCAGGATTTTCCGAACTTCGGCGAGGGCGGCGATACCCCGCTCGGAAGGAGGCGCTTCGAAGCGATGCTCAAGGCAGGAATTAAACGGGATTTCAACCACCCTTCGATCGTCGCATGGTGCATCTTCAACGAAACTTGGGGCTTTGGCGGCCAGAGTGAATTGATGAAGCTGATCACACCCCGGCTACCCGCAACCGGCGCGCCCGGTCGTTCCGAGGCCATTGATCACACACCCTCGTTCCGTTGGATTCACGAAGTGTGGTTGCTGGCTAAGGAACTCGACCCTACCCGCTTGATCGAGGACATGAGCGTCGTGATGTGGGAGCATCTCCCCGCATACGGCCATGTGGAAACGGACATTAATTCTTGGCACTTTTACATCAACGATTACCCCAAGGCCCGCGACCACATCACGAAGGTGGTCGGAAGCACCTACCATGGTTCCCCGTTCAACTATATCGAGGGCTACACCCAGCGCAATGTGCCTCTGATTAGCAGCGAATACGGGGGATGCGGTGCCCTGGATCCCGATCAGGATATCAGTTGGTCCTTCAAATTCCTCACCAATGAACTGCGCCGGCATGGCCAGATTTCCGCTTACATCTTCACTCAGTTGATGGACGTCGAGTGGGAACACAACGGCATGCTGAACTACGACCGGACCCCGAAAAGTTTTGGTTATCATCCTTCCCTCATCAACCGTGGTGACGTGCTGCCCATAGACAGCGCTCCGATCTCCCTCCAACGCGAGGGCGACACGATTGAGGTGGAGGTCCTTTCATCCCATTTCTCCCGCCGCCGCCGGCCCCAGGTGAGCCTTCACTGGCGCTACTCCGGAATGGACACCTTGGCGAAATTCTACCCCGACCTGGCGCGTGGCAGCGAGGAGATCGAGTTCAGGCACCATCATGTAGGCTTGGCCCGCTTGCTGAAACTAGACTTGCCTCAAGAGCCGATGCTCTGCTCGCTTGCTGTCTCCGCCGTCACTCCTGACGGCGAGGTGATCGCATCCAACTTTATCCAGCATCTCGTTAGCAACGGGCCGCCGCGGGAACGGGAGGAGCGTAAGAACCTGCTGATTCTTAGACGAAAGGTAAGCGACTGGAAGAGCGCATTATGGTCGAACGGCCACTCTGACCGCGCGGAGGCAAACCGGGACTCGAAGTGCTGCGGAGGGGGCGCGGGCAGATTCGAATGGGAATTCCACGATGAAGCCTTTCGTTCCCTCGGGAGAGCCGCGAGGCTTACATTTCTCATTGAAGCTTCTTCCGCACGCGAGGGCATACGTCAAACGGCCACCTTGCGACATCCAAGCCGTCTCGACATTAGCATTAACGGACGATTACTTTCCAGCGCCCTCCTGCCCGACCATCCGCACGACACCCGAGGTGCCCTCAGTTTTTTGAAGGGCGGCAACGGTGCCTACGGGTATCTGCACCGTGTCACGCTCGAGCATGATCTCCTGGACGAAGTCGCATCCACCGTTGAGTCGACGGGCCGGATCTCCATCGAGACAGCGGTAGTCCACTCTCCCACAGGTGGCCTCGTGGTTTACGATTACGATTCGGGCCGCTTTCCCGTGGCCCCGACCCTCATCATCCACTGGCCGAATTCCTGATCCGATAGCTTATGAAGCCAGTCTCGCCACCGCCCCTCCAAGCGCCTCTTGAATTGTGGGGGGGTGTGGAGTGCACGCTCAACCGGGTCGGCGATCAATATCATAGCCAGCTGGCTTGGAGCGGGCACCTTCGTCGCATCGGGGATCTAGACCTTTTCGCTGAGTTGCGGATGACGTCCATACGCTATCCGGTCTTGTGGGAGATGTTGTCACCTACCAAAGGGACCATCAACTGGCAATGGGCGGATCAACGCCTGGACCGGCTGCGCGCACTCGGGATCAGGCCGATCATTGGCCTCGTCCACCATGGCGCCGGCCCGCGCCACGCTTCGGTGGAGACCCCCCTGTTCGCGCCGTGTCTCGCCGAATATGCCGGAGCTGTAGCCCGCAGATTCCCGTGGGTGGATGCCTACACACCGGTGAATGAGCCGCTCACCACGGCGCGTTTCAGCGGTCTCTATCGCCTTTGGCACCCGCATGGGGGCGATCAGAGGACCTTCCTACGGGTGCTGCTCCATGAATGCAAGGGCACCATCTTGGCAATGCGCGCGATCCGGGCAATAAATCCGGGTGCTACTTTAATCCAACCTGACGACCTGGGCCGGATTTTCGGTACCGCCGAAATGGCGGCAGAAATCGAGTTCCAGAATCATCGGCGATGGTTGGGGTGGGATCTCTTGTGCGGGAGGGTGGACGCGAGGCATCCCTTGTGGCGTTACCTGCTCGCCAACGGTGCCACGGAGCGGGAGCTGGATTGGTTTTCCTCAAACCGCTGCCCACCCGATGTGATCGGGATCAACCATTATCCCACAAGCGACCGCTACCTCGATCACAAGGTCGGAAACTATCCTGGTCTCACATTGACCCGGGACACTCCCACGCTGCATGCAGACTTGGAAGCGGTGAGAGTCCGGACTTCACCGCCAGGGGGCTTTTATGCCCGCCTGACAGAGGCATGGGAACGTTACAAAATCCCGTTGGCTATTACTGAATGCCACCTTGGATGTACCCGGGAGGAGCAAGTGCGGTGGTTTGCCGAATCCTGGGATGCAGCAGAGCGAGCACGAGCGGACAGCGTCCAGATCGGCGCGGTGACCGCGTGGGCGCTATTGGGGTCTCACAACTGGAACTCTCTGGTGACCCGTGACACGGGCTACTACGAGCCCGGTGCTTTTGATGTCCGTGGTTCGGTTCCCCGCCCCACCGCGGTTGCCGCCGTGCTACGGAGTCTCGGGAGTTCGCAGGAACTTCCCCACCCGCTGCTCGCGCAGCCGGGGTGGTGGCACCGTCCTGATCGCTTCCGCGTGGAAGGCGTGGCTGATACAGACATCCACGGCCTTAACCGGCGCATTCCCCAGGAGCGGGCGGCCCCTTTGTTAATCATTGGCGGCAGCAGTTCACTCGGCAGCAGCTTTATCCTCGCGTGCAAAAACCGCGGGCTCGATTTCAAGGCGCCGGGAAAAATGAACCCGCATGCCCTGCACAAATTTATCCACGATGGGAAGCCTTGGGCAGTGGTGAACGCGGGTGATGCGGGTGACCCGCTCTTCTCTCTCAGCCTCGCCGAGGCCTGCCGGGATGCCGGTTCCACATTTCTATGTTTCTCCTCCGCGGAGGTCTTCGACGGAAAAGGTAAGAAGCTCTACCTGGAGAGTGATCCCACGATTCCCAACAACGCTTATGGAAGGAGCATGGCCGCTATGGAAGACGGAGTACTGAAGATCATACCGAAGGCGTTGATAATCCGGAGCGGCCCCTGCTTCCGGGAGGGTGAAAGCCGCAGCATTATGGCAAAGACCTTGGGATCTCTCCGGGTAGGACGCAAGGTCGTCTGCCGCGCCGGCGATATTGTTTCGCCGACCTACGTGCCGGATCTTGTCGAAGCTGCGTTGGACGTCCTGATCGACGGTGCCGCGGGTATCTGGCATTTGGCCAATTCCGGCCAACGAACATGGCTTCAAGCCACCCGTGAAGTCGCGCAACTCTGTGGCTTCTCCCCGCCCTTGGAGGGCTTGGATGATTACTCCGCCCGCTTCTCCGCCCTCGGGACGGAGAAGGGACAAATCTTACCTTCATTCGAGGATGCGATTCTACGTTACTCCCAAGCACTCAAACGGACCGGCTAAGCGTCGATGCAACCGATCAATATCAATCTTGTGCCGAAACAGTGTTGGTCCGTCGTTAGTGACGCCCGCCATACCCTGCTCTGTGAGCAGCTTGCAGGACGGAAAGTAACCTATTGCTTCACCGACTACTCCCAGCGTGTCGTTGAAAGTGGCATCGGTCGCCTTACTTTCTATTCCCATCGCCTGAGCCGCGCTTGGATCAGGACTTGCTTCGCCGTCGTCAACTTAGAAGGGCCGATCGTGGAATGGGCATTCTTTCTTCCCTGGAGTTCTCTCGAAGTTCTCGGCACCGCGGAGGGGGACCCAGGCGACGCGGAGTTCCTCCTGTCACTGCCTTGGGATTCTGTGACCAGCGGGGATGGCAGCCATCCGCCTGCTCCTTGAGTTTCCCGCTTTCAATGCGACTTAGACGTCAGGATCCATCTGTCCAAAGCTGGACCGCATACACCTCTCCGTGAACCTGGCCTCGGACGATGTCCAACTTCCGGCAGTCCGGAATTTGGTGGACTTCACGAACCTCCGTGATGGCAATGTTCCTACCGCTGAGAATCAGGAAGTTTGAGACTCCGCTTACGAAGGCAGTTTCTACCGCCAGCGAAGTGTTCCGGGCCTGCATTCGTCCCAAGCGGACAAAAGAGCCCGCCTTGGCTTGTTCGTCCTCGGCCACGATGCATTTGGAGGTACTGAGGTAAAAATCCACCTCCCGCCCACCCTCCTTGCCATCGAGCTTCCAATATTTCATAGTCATAGACTTCGGTGGTGGACTGACCCGCGCGGCAAATGGTTCTCGAGAAGGGGTCTTCCAGTTCCGGTCATACCCACCGGCTTCCCTCCTCCCGCTCGCCAGAGGCCAGCTTTTGAGACTGCGGCCTGAGTGTTGTCATGGAATAGGGTAGCCAATCTCCTCCAAGCTCCCCGCCAGTGAGCAGCGTTGTCTTCGGTGCCCTCAGGGCCCGAACTTACCCGGAGCCTGTTTCGGGGTACTGTCGGTTTGAGGGAAGGGGCCGCGGGACACCGATACCCCTCCCGGGTCCTCTACCCTCACTCCGTGGTGATACGTCGGGTCCCGGATCGTGTCCGCTTCGGCCAAAGCTGTAAAGGCAATCAGGCCGACACAATGGACAGCCGCTAAGCCCATCATCCAATAGATCAGCTTGCGCTCGTGATTCAAATGCATGAATACGAGAGCGACCAAGGAGGCCTTCAAAGTGGCGATCATCAATCCCAACACCATATCCCAACCATCAAAGCCATGCTTGCCGAAATCGAAGGCTGGGACGGTGGCCACCGCGACCGTGGCGAGAGTGCCACCGAAAAGCGCAACGCCCACCATCGCATAGAGGCGCATCGATCGGCGGATCGCTGAGTGAGGAGAACTATCCATGGCTTTCCCCCCGCAATCAACGTGCCGACCTCACCAAAAGCCGAAGCAATCAGGGGCACCTGTTAACGACGGGACGATTTTCCTCCATGCGGTCACGACAGGCAGGAGTAGCGCGCGAACCGCTAAAGATGTTTCTGTCCATGTGGCGGGCGCCCGGATGACAAAGCCCGTGACGGATGATCGGAAGAGCGCCTTTGCAAGCTACCGCGCGGCGTGAGCGGAGCTCGATTGCCGGAATCTATTGCCATTACGACGGTAGCATTTGCATCCCGCCCCCTGTTGTAGGCTGAAGGCAATCGCTGGGCCTAAACTACATTCAACCGTGGCGATGGTCTCCACGACCTGCCCCGACCACCGGTGCCGGACAACTGCCTCTGGTATCCACCGTTTGAGCCGTCTTTCCAGTTTCTGGTAATGACTGCCAGTGTCGACGTCCTGCCCGGTGCGGTGATCTTCGCCCCCAAGGATGCAGTAATCGGCCTCTATGCCGCTTTCGACCCGGAGGTATAGGAAGGGATCGGCGGTATCCGACCAGATCATGGGTTTGATGATATTCTTCGGAATCTCTGCGCCGATCGCGTAGGTCGAGTAAAGGGCGAGTTTGGTTTGGAAGGAAGCGGCACCGACCGCGCTTGCGTCCCCCTGAAGCGGGACATGCGTTGCGACAAAGACATGTTTGAATCTGATTTGATGCCCACCCGCGGTGGCGCTTCCAGGCTCCATCCCGAATTCGGTTACCTCCGTTTCCTCGAAGATCCCGGCGCCCGTTCGGGTCGCGAGTGCGGCCAGGTGGTCGCAATAACCGAGGGGATGAAACTTCGCCTGTTTCGCGAAGAGGATCCCGGGCCGTGAGGTGACGGGGGCACGGTCGAGAAACTGCGAGTCAAACCCGAGCTGGCGCCCTACCAGCGCTTCTTGACGGAGTAGAGCCGCCTCCTCCTCGAGATTGCACCCCTCGGCGGCCGCGAGGTACCCCGGGACGACTTCGTGGTCGCACTGGATACTCTCATCCCTGACCGTGTCTGCAATGAACTCCATCGCTTCGCGCCCAGCCTCCCAGGCAAGTCTCGCGGTATCGCGGCTGAAGGTGGACGTGAGGTCCGAAAGCCTGGTGTCGGTCATATAGGTCAGGTGCGCGGTGGTGTGACCGGTGTCCCTGCCGCCAAGCCGGTCACGCTCCACCAACGCAACAGAGAAACCTTCCCTCGCCAGCAGGTAAGCCGCGGTTATTCCCGCGACACCTCCTCCGACGACCAGTATGTCGGTTTCGATGGATGAATCGAGGCGGGGATACGAGGTGTTGTGGTCATCCTCAAACCAGCAGGGTCGCGTGTTCATGATCTTTCAGTTCTCTCTCCGGCGATCGTCCCGTGGTTGTAACGCCCGCCGGAGGCCAGGCTGAGCTGTTACAACCGTTCCTCCCGTCGTGATGCACTTCCGTCGTTAACGCGGGAAACACCCACCGCGCACACGGGGACTGCGACACCGCTGAAACCGACGGTCCTGCGGTTGCCCAAAGCGCCTGGGAAGATTTTAATGTGTCCACGGCAGACGAGGTCCTGCGCCCGAGTTTTAGTCCTGCAACGCTGCCAGATTAGCTTCCACTCCCGCGTGCAGGCAGAACGAAGGCCCCGCAGCATGCCGCGGGGCCTTCCGGTTTTGGCGAACATCACTCGGACGCCGCCCCTTCCACGGCCGCCGGCACCAGTTGCTCCGCGATGCCGGTCAGCAGCTTGTCCGTGTTGCCTTCTTCATCAAGGGTCGATTGAAGCAGCTCGACAACGTCAGCGAGGCCCAATGCTTCGGCGAGCGCCCGGGCGGTGCCATATCCCGCAATCTCGTAGTGCTCCACCTTCTGGGCGGCTCCAATCAGGCCAAGGTCCTTGATAGTCCCTTCACCGTTTCTTCAATCATTTCAGATCCCTCCTCCACGAGGCCCTTCATGGCCTTGCAGACCTTGCCTTTCGGGGTGATTTCCAGCAACTTCGCTACTTCTTCGAGCCGCTCGGCATGCACCTTGGTTTCCTCAAGATGGGTTTTGAATGCCTCTTGGAGCTCGGGGTTTGTTGCTGCCTTGGCCATCTTGGGCAACGCTTTGATCAACTGGTTTTCGGCGCTGTATAGGTCCTTGATTTCCTGGGCGAGCAGTACTTCGACTGTATCGAGTTTCGGCATGATTGTATTTGGTTGGCGGCAACCCATCGCAATCCGTGTGCCGGGGCTCAGGACTCGCAGTCCGCGTCTGTGGCCCTATGGGTTGCGCTCAGCGTCTGCGTTATGCGAAGAGGAAGTGCATCATGCATAGGCTCCACAGGACAGTCGGACGTCTTGAACGACGAGCCGCGCTGCCAAGGCTGAAGCAGTGCGCAATTTTGAAAGCACGGGGTTTTGGCATCTCGCGTGCGATAGCGCCGCCCAGCATGAACAGACGAATCCTTTTAAGATCGGCGGGGTTCACCGCGATGGGCTTGTCGCTTACCCTTACCGCCAAAGCGAAAGATGACGGCAAGGCCGGAGAGCTCGGAGCTGCCGAGTTCAAAAAGATCAATAGCGAGGCCGGGTCGAAGCTCAAAGCTCTCAAAGTGAACGACACCGCCCTGTCTGAAGCGGATAAAGCCCTCGTGGACGAAGTCGCACTCGGCGGGATGATGCAGCTTCAAGTCAGCGAAATTGCATTGGAGAAGACCACATCGGCTGATGTGAAGCTGATCGCCGGAGCAGAGGTGGAGGAACAAACGGGATTGGCCGCGAAGCTAAAGGAGTTTGCATCGGCAAAAGGGACCAAACTACCTACCCAACTCAACGACAAGGGGCGCAAATTGCTGGCCGATTTGAAAGCGGCGGGCAAAGAGCTCGACCGGGTTTATCTCGAGAAGAGCGGGGTTGAAGGGCACCAGGAGCTCATGAAGACCATGAGCAAGGTCAAGGCGTCTGCCGTCGACAATGCGCTCAAGGCGCTCGCCGAAACCGCGTTACCGCTGATCGAAGTCCATCTGGCGGTGGCCAAGCAAGAAGTTCTGGCGCTCGGCTGATCATAGACCCGCGCAGATACCGGCTCCGGAATCCACATCGAAGGCAATCTCTTCTCCACGGCTGAACCCATGAAGATCGAAACTCCCACGGACATTTTCTTTGATCAGCTGAGGGACCTTAATAGCGCCCTTCAGCAGGTCGCAGGAACCCTGCCTGACCTTATCGGCTGGTCTACGGCGAATGATCTCCGCAAGCGGCTTGAAAAATATCATGAACTGATCCTTTCCTATCTCCAGGAAGTGTCGGCCATCTTTGAATCCCACGGGGAGGATTCCGGCAATGACAAGTGCAAGGCAATCGCCGGCTTGATCGAGGGAGGAAACCAGCACCTGGAAATTGCTGAGGGAGCGGTCATACGCGACCTCCTCCTGATTGCACACAGCAGCCGAATCGGTCATTACATGCTTGCCGCTTCGCGCTTCGCGGGTGGAATTGCCACGACCTGTGGCCTCGTGGTTGAGGCAGACGTGATCACGGAGAATTCGACCGCCCAGATAGATTTCATGGACGGGCTTGAACACATCGCTTCGAAGGACTTCGGCGTGGAGATCGGAGGTGCTAATTGAAGCGCTTCTTCAAGAACAACGGGCTTTCGCTGGTCCTGCTGCTCTTGTTCCTGGCTTTCTGGGCGGCGCAGTCGGTGGCCGGTCATCATGTCTACAATGACGAACAGCTGCAGCACGGGCAGCCAGCGGTGGCTTATGGAGATTATCTCGCCAGCGGTCATTTCTGGCAGGCGACGGGCGAGAACTGGGAAAGCGAGTTCCTCCAGATGGGCTTCTACGTAATCCTCACCACCTTTCTCTTCCAAAGAGGCTCGGCGGAGTCCAACGACCCCGAGGAAGCGGATTTACTGGCGAGGCAGCGAAGGAGGAAGCGTCGTACGTGGCTTTACCGTAACTCACTCTCCCTCGCGTTCCTGGCTCTTTTCGGCGGAGCATTCTTTATTCATGCCTTGGGAGGGCTTGAGGAGGAGAACCAAGAACGCGGGGAGCATGGACAGCCTCCCGAATCATTGGCGGAGTTCATCTCGGGATCCGAGTTCTGGTTCCAATCCTTCCAGAACTGGCAAAGCGAGTTCCTGGCCGTGCTCTCGATCGTGGTGCTCAGCATTTTCCTGCGGCAGGACGGTTCACCCGAAAGCAAGGACGTCGAGGACCCAAACTCCAAGACCGGCTCATGATGCCACCATGCCCCACGTTCGACGCGATCGTCATTGGCGGCGGGCCGGCTGGTTTGAGCGCGGGGTTGCTGCTTGGACGATGCCGGCGCAAAGTGGCGCTCTTCGACGAGGGCCGGCCCCGCAACGAGATGTCGCCCACGGTGCACGGCTTTCTGGGTGCACGGAACTTGTCACCCCACCAACTGCTTGCTGTCGGACGGGCTCAAATTGCGGAATACTCCGATGTCCTTCTCTACAGGCAGCGGGTCGTCGAGGTCACGCATCAGGGTGGGCTTTTCCGCGCCTTCTTGGAAGACCGTTCCGAGTTCCAGGCACGGTCTATGATCGTCGCCACTGGCCTTGTGGACCGCTTACCCGACATCCCGGGGCTCGCTCCGCTTTATGGCAAAGGAGTATACCCCTGTCCTTACTGCGATGGATGGGAGAACCAAAACCGTCCAATCGCCGCACTGGGTTCCGGGAAGGAAGCGGCGGATCTGGCGCTGGAACTTAAATTGTGGAGCAAGCACGTCTCCCTTTTTCTGGTAGATCCGCCTCCTGATCGCGAATTGCTTGAGCAACTTTGCAACGAAGGGATTGCCGTATACCGAGCCGATCCGGTACGCCTCCTTGACCAGAACGGCACCCTCTCGATAGCGGAATTGGCCGATGGGACTACCGTTCCCTGCGAAGCGTTGTTCCTGGTCGCCTGCCAGGTGCAACACCACCACTTCATGGAAAAGATGGGGTGTCGACTTTCGGAGTGCGGTCAGGTCGAGAGCGATGATCAAGGGAGGACCAACATGCCGGGTCTATTCGTGGCCGGCAACGCCAAGCAGGGATTGCAACTGGCGATCGTTGCAGCAGCCGATGGAGCCAAGTGCGCGGCCGCTGCCAACGACTGGCTGCTCCAACAGGATCTGGAGCAAGGCTCTAATAATTTGGACAATTAAGCCCCATGGACCAAGAACTCCAACGATACCTCAATGACCATCTTGCCGGCTCCGCGGGAGCGATCGGTCTTATTCAAAAGCTGGCCACCACCGCCGAGGATCCGGCCGAAGCGGCTTTCTTTCACTCGCTTGAACGGAAGGTGGAAGCCGACCGCGCGCTTCTGAAAGATCTTATCGCTCTTCTGGGTCAGTCCAGCAGCTCGGTCCTCGAGACCGCAGGCAGCATTACCGGCGCGGCAAGCAGGCTCAAGCTCGGCTGGGAGGGGATGGAGCCCGGGCAGCTAGGGAGATTCGAGGCGATGGAACTCCTGGCTCTGGGTATTCAGGGTAAAAGGCTGCTTTGGCTGATGCTTGCGGAGCTGGCACCTTGTGTTCCCGAATGGGAAGGTAAGAACTTCACGGAGCTTGAGCTGGAGGCCATCAATCAGAGGGACTCGGTGGAAGAACTACGGATTGTCGCCGGGCGTGACGCCTTGCTGCACCGGGACCGGCATCAGCATCCCAGGTGACCTAACAGAGAATATCCAGCCATTGCGTTGTTAGTCGGAGAGATTGCATCTTGAGCAGGATTGTTAGGAAGCCGGGCGCTTGGAGTGCCTGACTTGCAGTATCCCCGCAGCTCTTCGGATGGCACCCATTCTGCAATCTGCCCCTAAACACGTTCAACCATTCCTAACGCCCGAAGCACTCCAGTTCTTTATTCGAGCACCCACCCCATGCACCAACCCAACCGTTCAAGCTGCGATGTTCCCGAGGAACCTGTGCTCGATCCAGGCTCTCCCTTCCCGCAGGGTGCAACCTGGACCGGCGAAGGAGTAAACTTTTCGCTGTTTGCGGAACGCGCGGAGATCGTGGAACTCTGCCTGTTCAACCACCCATCCGACACTGAGGAATCCCGACGCATCCGGCTGACGCAAAAGACCAACGGCATATGGCATTGCTTCCTTCCCGATCTTGGACCGGGCCAACTTTACGGCTATCGGGTCCACGGGCCTTACGACCCTACGGCGGGCCTGCGCTACAATCCGAACAAGCTGTTGCTCGATCCATACGCCAAGGGTATCGGTCGCGCCCTGGTCTGGGATGACGCGCTGTTCGGCTACACGGTAGGGCACGAAGACGGGGATCTGAGCTTCGACACCCGTGACAGCGCGCCCTTCGCCCCCCTTGGATGCGTGATCGACGGGTCCTTCGACTGGGGGGACGACAAGGCGATCCAACGGCCCTGGTGCGAAACAATCGTCTACGAAACCCATGTGAGAGGCTTCTCGATGAAGCATCCGCAGATTTTAGAGGAGATGCGCGGGACCTATGCGGCGCTGGGCTCACCCGAAGCCATCGCTCATTTCCAGAAGCTCGGGGTGACGGCCATTGAGCTAATGCCGATCCATCACTTCATACAGGACCGCCATTTGCTTGAACGCGGCCTTTCCAATTACTGGGGATACAATTCACTCGGTTACTTTGCGCCCGAGCCTTCGTATGGAGGTGGTGGCTGTCCTCACTCCATCGCAAGGGAATTCAAGCAGATGGTGAAGTCCCTCCACGCCGCCGGTCTGGAGGTTATCCTTGACGTGGTCTACAATCATACGGCCGAGGGAAGCGAGCTCGGACCAACACTCTCGTTCCGGGGAATCGACAACCATGCCTACTACCGTCTGGCGAAGGATGCCCCCCGATACTACATGGATTACACCGGCTGTGGGAACACCTTGAACATGGTTCACCCGCATTCCTTGCGGTTGTTGATGGACAGCCTGCGCTACTGGGTGACGGAGATGCACGTCGACGGCTTCCGATTCGACCTGGCGTCCGCCCTCGCGCGCGAACTGCATGAAGTGAACCAACTCGGCCCTTTCTTCGACGCGATCTATCAGGACCCCGTGCTCGCCCTGGTGAAGCTAATCGCGGAACCCTGGGATCTCGGGGAAGGTGGCTATCAGGTCGGAAACTTCCCGCCCGGCTGGACCGAGTGGAACGGAAAGTATCGCGACACCGTCAGGAGGTTCTGGAAAGGCGAGCACGCCACCGGCGCCGACCTGGCCACGCGGCTCTCCGGGAGCGCCGATCTGTACGAAACCACCGGCCGCAAGCCTTCCGCCAGCATCAACTTCGTTACCGCCCATGACGGCTTCACGATGCGGGACCTCGTCAGTTACGAGAACAAGCACAACGAAGCCAACGGCGAGGGCAACGCCGACGGGCTCGACCAGAACGATTCGTGGAATTGCGGTGCGGAGGGAGAAACCGGGGACCCCGGCATCCTGCAACTGCGGGCCCGTCAGCAGCGGAATCTCCTGGCGACCCTGATCTTTTCCCAGGGCGTGCCGATGATCTCCGGCGGCGACGAGATCGGCAGGACGCAGCACGGCAACAACAACGGCTACTGCCAGGGCAACGAACTCACTTGGTACGATTGGCAGCCTGGCGAGGCCGGCGCGGACCTGTTGGAGTTCACCCGCCGCGTCGTCTCGATCCGCCGCGGTCATCCGAACTTGCGCCGCCATAGCTTCAGGGAGGAAGACCCGCTCGTTGCCCCCGGGGCGAACAGCCTCGCCTGGCTACGGTCGGACGGTGTGTGGATGGGCGACAATGACTGGGAGGAGCCGTGGATCCGCACGCTAGGGGTTTACCTCGCTGGCACCGCGCCGGAAATTCGCGACGATCGCGGGAACCGGGTGCCGGACGACGACTTCATTCTTCTCCTTAACGCCCACGACGAGCCGTTGTCCTTCGCCTTGCCCGACAACCTGCCGGACGGCTGGACGGTAGCGCTGGACACTGCCGCGCCCGACACCTGGAGCGGACGCCCGGAAGCGCCGGCAGAACTGCCCGTGCAAATGTCGGCCCACTCTCTCGTTCTGCTTCGCCATGCACGCTGAACTGGTCGCCACCTACCGCCTTCAACTCGGCAAGAACCTCACCTTCGACGCGGCGGCAGACCTTGTCCCCTACCTGTCGGACCTGGGGATCAGCCATCTTTACCTATCGCCACTCCTCAAGGCGGCGGAGGGGAGCGAGCACGGCTACGATGTTGCCGACCCCACCCGCATCGACGATCGGATCGGCGACGAGGCCGCGTTAGGCCGGCTCTTCCGCAGGGTCAAAGAGCACGGCATGGGGATTGTCCTCGACATCGTGCCGAATCACCTCGCTGCCGTCATCTCGAACCAGTGGTGGCGGGACGTGCTGGCCAAAGGCAGGGACAGCGAGCATGCCGAGGTTTTCGATATCGAATGGAGGCCGCCCGACTCCGACGGCAGTGGCAAGGTGCTGCTACCCGTATTGGAAGATCATCCGTCAGCCGTACTCGAACGCGGTGAACTCAAGGTTGAGGACGACGAGCTCGTTTATAATAACACTCAGCGGCTGCCCTTGAGCGCCGAGGGCAAGGACATGGCCGCGAAGGGCTCCGGGGTGCGGGAAATCCTCGATGCCCAGCATTACCGGCTCACCCGCTGGCAACTCGCGGGGGACGAGATCAATTATCGCCGCTTCTTCATGGTGGCTACCTTGGTCGGCGCGCGGGTCGAGGTTCCCGCCGTCTTCGAGAAAACGCACGCGACCTTATTCGAACTGCTTGACCAAGGGCCGATCGACGGGATTCGCGTGGACCACCCGGATGGTCTCCGCGATCCCGCGGGATACCTGCGCACGCTCCGCTCGCGGATCGGGTCGAGGTGGCTGGTGGTTGAAAAAATCCTCGAACCGGGCGAGAGCCTGCCGGCGGATTGGCCGGTTGAAGGTACGACCGGTTACGATTTTCTCGAACGGGCAGGAGGACTCTTCATCGATCCAGGCGGCGAGAAGATCTTGGACGATCTCTACACCACCTTCACCGGGCACAGGTCGCCCTATGGCGAGCTGGTCAGGGAGAAAAAGCGGCAGGTGATCGGCGAAGGATTCGATTCCGATCTGAGGAGGCTGGTCGAACGATTGCGGGAAGCGGCCGAGCACCTCGGACTGGCCTACTCGCGCCGGGAGATGCGGCGGGCGCTTGCCGAACTGATCGCCGCCTTTCCGGTCTATCGCACTTACCGCCCGCAGGACGGGGAATTCTCCCCGCAAGACGAGGCGGCCCTTTCCCATGCGTTTTCGGATGCGAAACACGGAGCTCCGGGCATCGAGCCCGGCCTTTGGAACCTGATCTCGCGGGTGCTTTCTGGCGGGGTTGACGAGTTTCCCGCGGCCCGCGACTTCGTCGCCCGCTTCCAGCAACTTACCGGCCCGGTAATGGCGAAGGGAGTGGAAGACACCACCTTCTACTGCTTCGATCGCCTGCTGGCGCTGAACGAGGTGGGCTGCGATCCCGTGCGCTTCGGGGTAGGTCCGGATGCCTTCCATCAAGCCTGCATCGAAAGCCAGCGCCGGTGGCCGCGTTCGATGCTGGCAACCTCAACGCACGATACTAAGCGCAGCGAGGACGTCCGCGCCCGCCTGTCCCTGCTCTCGGAATCGGGTGTTGCGTGGGCGGACGAAGTACGCAAGTGGTCGGCCCACAATGAAAAGGCATGGGGTGGGCGCACTCCGGACCGCAGTGCGGAGTATCATCTTTACCAAACGCTCATCGGTGCGTGGCCGATGGCGACGGAGCGACTGCTCGGCTACATGCAGAAGGCCTGCCGCGAGGCAAGGACCCGCACGAGCTGGGACCTCCCCGACCTGATCTACGAGGAAGGAGTTCAAGGCTTCATCCAGAATATTCTCGGCGAGCCCGTGTTCGTGCGGATGTTCGAGGAATTCGTGCAGCCGCTGGTGATGCCAGGGCGCATCAACTCGCTGGCCCAACTTCTCGTCAAGCTGACTGCACCCGGGATTCCCGACATCTATCAGGGGTGCGAGATTTGGGACTCCAACCTGGTCGATCCGGACAACCGCCGCGAGGTCGATTTCCTGCAGCGCACCGGGCTACTCGGCACCCTTGCGCAAGGGGAGGGGCCGCCGCCGCTCGACGACGACGGCCTCGCGAAGCAGTACGTGATCAAGCGTACCCTGCAGCTGCGGAAGCGACATTCCGCGTGTTTCGGGGCGTGTGAGCCGGGTAGCTACCGGCCGCTTCACGTGACCGGCCGAAAGCTGAGCCACACGCTCGGTTACCGGCGCGGGGAAGACGTGCTGGTGGTCATCCCGCGGCTGGTGCTCACACTGAACGGTGACTGGCAGGACACGGCGATGGAATTGCCGAAGGGCAACTGGAGAAATGCATTTGACGGGGCCGTGTATACGGAGGGCCCCGCATCCTTGGAAAAGCTGTTGCTGAAGTTACCCGTGGCTCTACTCGAAAGGATATGACGATGATGGGATCCAAACTCAAGGTATGGGCACCCGCCGCCGCCGACGTGAAGGTCGTCGCGGACGGCGAGATGCAGGAGATGGTGCAGGATGGGTCCCGCCCCGGATGGTGGCAGAGCCGAGGAGAGTTTCCGCCCGCAACGCGGTACGGCTTCCTGCTGGATGGCAGGGGACCCCTTCCAGACCCGCGCTCTCCTTCACAGCCCGAGGGCGTGCACGGTCTTTCCCAAACGGTCGATCATTCCTTGTTTCCTTGGACGGACAGGGAGTGGATGCCACCGGCGTGGCCAGGTGCGGTCGTTTATGAACTGCACGTGGGGACCTTCACAGGCGAAGGGACTTTCCGCGGGGCGATCGGACGGCTCGGTGAACTGGTGGACCTTGGCGTCACCCATGTGGAGCTGTTGCCGGTCGGGGAATTCCCCGGCGACCGCGGATGGGGATATGACGTCGCATCCATCTTCGCGCCCCATCATGCCTATGGCGGCCCTGAGGAACTGAAGTACTTCGTGGACGCCTGTCATGACGCCGGCCTCGCGGTGATCCTGGATGTGGTTTACAACCATCCCGGCCCGGATGGGAATTACCTGGCGAGCTACGGCCCGTACTTCACCAATGACCATGTTACCCCTTGGGGCGACGGCCCGAATCTCGACGGCGAACATCGCGGGGAAGTCCGCGACTTCTTCATCGGGAATGCACTGATGTGGATGCGCCATTATCACGTCGACGGATTGCGGCTCGATGCGATCGACAAGGTGAAGGATGACTCGCCGGAACATTTCCTGATCCAACTTCGGAACGAGGTGGACCGGCTCGCGGCAGAGACGGGACGCCCCTACGTGCTGATCGCGGAGTCCGCCGCGAACGATCCCTGCTACGTCATCCCGCGGGAAAACGGCGGCTACGGCATGAACGCGCAGTGGAACGATGACATCCACCATTCGATCCGCACCTTTTTCACGAAGGAATCGGAGAGTTACTACTGTGATTTCGGGAGACCCGAGCACGTCGTGAAGTCGCTCGTAAACGGCTACTATTACGACGGCTGCTATTCCCCGCACCGCGAGGGCCCGCACGGGCATCCGCCCGGGGATATCCCCGGCCATGCCCTTATGGCCTACCTCCAGACCCACGACCAGATCGGGAACCGTGCGCTGGGAGACCGATTCCACCAGCACGAGCGTTGCGACGAACTCGCGCAGCAGATCGCATCCGCCTTCATCCTGCTGTCGCCCTACGTGCCGATGATCTTCATGGGCGAAGAGTGGGCCGCAACGACGCCCTTCATGTATTTCACCAATTACACCGACCGGAAACTGGCGGGGGAAGTCGCCATGCGCCGGCAGCGGGAATTCGGCGAAGCGGGATGGCCGCCGGGCGAACTCCCGGATCCCGAGGACCCCGCGGTGTTCCGGCGCAGCAAGCTGGACTGGCACGAACGGGACAACCCGGGGCACCGGGAGATGCTGGATTGGTACCGCCGCTTGCTGGCTCTCCGACGCGGCACTGCCGAGCTGGGCACTTTGGACAGGACCAACATTTCCTTGGAGGCAGGAACGGAATGGCTGCTGATGAGGCGCGGCCCGTATATCATCGCGGGCGCGATTGGAGAAAGCATCACCCCGATCCCCGCCGGTATTCCGACCGAGGCGAAGCGGATCGCCGGGGCGGGCGCTGAACCGAGGCACCGCAACGATGGAACACTTGAGTTCCCGGGTAAAGGCATCGTTATATTTGGACCATGAAGCCGCCCGATTTTCCAGCTTCGACGGAGCAGTCGGAGCTACGAAGTTACGTTGACAGAACCTGGGACTCGCTCACCCGCGGGACGGGACGCATCTTCGCCGCGATCGACGATCCGAAGCTGCCCCCGGATGCCGGAGAAATCCTTTACGTGCCGTCTTCCGAGAATCTCGAGGCCGTGACCGCGAAAATCATGGCCAACATTCCTGCCGGACGTCGACCTCGCCTCGAAGTGAGAAACCTTCCGGCGGAGCGGGACTCGATCCGCGAGCACGGCCTCTTGTATCTGCCGGGCGACTACGTGGTGCCTGGGGGGCGCTTCAACGAGTTCTACGGCTGGGATTCCTACTTCATCTCTCGCGGGCTTCTCATTTCGGGCCGGTTGGAGCTTGCGCGCAGCATGGCGGAGCAGGCCCTGTATGAAGTGCAGCATTACGGATCCGTCCTCAATGCGAACCGGACCTATTATCTTACCCGTTCGCATCCGCCGGTGCTCTCGATGATGGTGGCGGACATCTTCAGGGCGACCGGTGACCGCGGATGGTTGTCGGCCGCCTTGCCGCTGGTGGAGAAATACTACTACTACTGGCGGGTTCCGCCGCACCTGAACCAGGCCACGGGCTTGTCGCGGTACCGCGACCTTGGCAACGGGCCCGCCCCGGAAGTGCTGGCATCAGAACGCGACGAATCCGGCCGCTCCCACTACGACCGGGTGAAGGGCTTCCTCAAGGAGCACCCGATCGATGACTACGACGTTGACCTTTATTACGACCGGGAGCGGGACGAGCTGACAGACCTCGCCTACATCGGCGACCGCTCGATGCGCGAATCAGGATTCGATCCCACCGACCGCTTCGGAAAGCTCAATCTCGATGTCGTTCACTACGCTCCGGTTTGCCTCAATACTTTGCTTCTGAAAATGGAAGAGGAGCTCGCGGTCTTTCACCATGAACTCGGGAATCCCGACGCCGCCCGTTTCTGGGAAGAGCGCGTAATGGAGTCGAAGGAGCGGATCAACCGGTATTTCTGGAATGAAAGGCGCGGCTTGTATTTCGACTACCATCTGGGCCGGGAGTCACAGCGGGAGTATCCCTTTCTCACGACTTTCTGGCCCCTTTGGGCAGGCGTTGCCTCGCAGGAGCAGGCGGAGCGCGTGGTTGGGAACCTCGATCTGTTCCTCCAGCCGGGTGGGCTCGAGGCCAGCCCGGCGGTCACCGGCGAGCAGTGGGATGCCCCCTTCGCATGGGCACCGCTCCAGTTGCTTGCGGTGGACGGCTTGGAGCGCTACGGCTTTCATGAAGAGGCGCGGGAGATCGCGCGGCGCTTCGTCGCGATGGTTGCGACCTCTTTCAAAAAGGAAGGCGTCCTGCGGGAGAAATACGACGCGCGCTCCTGCACCAGCAACATCGAAGGCAAGATCGGCTTCGGCTATGTGACGAACGAGCCCGGCTTCGGATGGACCAATGCGGTGGTCGCCGAGTTTCTCGGAAGGTTCGGGGACGGGTGAGAGATGGCCATCGCACGAATGCAGGAGCTCTGGCACCCCGTTTGCAAAAGAGGAGCCCATGAAAACCAAATGCCGGGTCGTCCTGATATTTGCGCTTATCCTCGCCTCTTGCTCCACGGGCGAGCGCCAGGGCGCGTTCGCGGGAAAAACCGTTCTGATCACTGGTGCCTCCAGGGGATTCGGCAAGGGCGCCGCGCGCGAATTCGCGCGACAGGGAGCGAACGTCGTGCTCACCGCGCGCCGTGGTCCGCTGCTTGACGAACTAGCCGCAGAGATCCGCAGCCATGCCGGATCCGCATATGCGGTGCGGACGGATGTGACCAAGACCGCGGAGGTAGACCGCGCCGCACGCGACGCGGTGCGGCGTTTCGGAAGGATCGACGTCTAGGTGAACAACGCCGGAACCGGAGCGATTGGCGGCTTCGAGGAAATCCCGAACGAAGACCACTCGGAGGTAGTCGATGTAACCCTGAAGGGCGTGATCTACGGCAGCAACGCGGCCGTCCGGCAGTTCAAATTACAGCGGAGTGGCGTCCTTGTGAATGTCGGCTCGATCGACAGCGAGGTGCCGCTGGCTTACCAAGCCTCCTATGCAGCCTCAAAGGCCGCGGTGCTGAGCCTTGGGCGTTCCTAGAACGAGGAACTGCGGCTCATCGGCTACCGGAACATCAAAGTGTCCACCGTGATGCCTTGGGCGGCGGATACTCCCTGGTGGGAGCATGCCGCCAACTACAGCGGCGGGACTCCTCGAATGGCGGCCATGGATCCCCCGGGAAAAGTCGTGGCCGTAATCGTGAAAGCCGCGCTACATCCTCGCGAGGAGATGCCGACGGGGTGGAAGGCCCGCGCCTCCTACTGGTCGCACCGCCTGATGCCGGACTTAACCGAGCGGAGCTCGGCAAACATCGCGCATAAATGGCCGATCCAGACTGCACCCCCTTTCCCGGCCACGAAAGGAGCGCTTCATAGGCCTAGCCCTTCGGGAACGGGCGTGGGCGGAGGCGTGAGGGAGAGGATGAAAATCGAGGATCAGAATCGGTAACTCTCGCGAAGCGACAGGCTCGGATCAGTCGAACCGGGAAGCTGTTAGAATCAAGGTGGAAGGATCAGCGGTATGCCGAGAGGCTATCCAGGGTGCAAAGCTTGGTCTTCGCTACCAACCCGTTCGACGCCCCCAAATCACATTGGTGCTGGTGGTCGACTTCGAGCAGCGACGGTGAATGTCTGCGTGATGAGGTCGTTGCAATTTCGCTTCACGCCAAGGCTAGTTGTTGAGGGCCATTCGCCAGTTCGCCTATTAGGCTTCGCAACGAGGTAGTCCCCCTCACGCCCGTCTAGGAACGTCCTGATCAAAGAACGATACCGGATCAAACTTGCATTTCAAAGTACGGTAGACGATGTATTCAGATGAAGACCTTTCTGCCGATACTCGTTCTGACTGTCCCAGTTTTGCTCGCACTCTCCTGCAAAGAGAGTCCGGAAGACAAAGCGCATGCGGGGGGCGAAGATAAACGCGGAAAAACCAAGCTCCTGGAAGCCGGTGCGGAGGCGCTCCAGTCGGAAGCTCCCCTCAAATCGATCCATGCCCATGTCTGCGGGTTCCACTTTTACAACGGCGACATCAAGCGCCAGGTGACAGCCCATCACTACTGCTCGCACCTGGGGGAAGAGATCATGCAGTGCGTTATCTATGATACCGACAAGCCTGACGCAAAACTGATCGGCATCGAGTATATCATCACCGCCAAGCTTTTTGAAGGCCTTGATCCGGAAGAAAAGAAGCTGTGGCACAGCCATGTTCACGAGGTGCAATCGGGCCAGCTGATCGCTCCACGAATTCCGGCGGTAGCCGAGAAACAGCTGATGAAACACCTGGTTGGCACTTATGGAAAGACCTGGCACACGTGGCAAGTTGACCGCGGGGACGAGTTACCGCTTGGTATTCCGCAACTCATGATGGGCTTCACGAAGGATGGGCAGGCGGAATCCGGTCTCATCAAGTCGCGTGACGAGGGTTATGGAATTTCGTCGGACGAGAAGAAGAGGGATCGCTCGGACATTCCCGCGCCGCAGATACTTCCCGGTGCCAACAACTGGGAATCGGGGGAAGCAGTCCAACTGGAATCGCGAACGATACCAGCGAAGTGATAAGGCTGGCGGGCTCCCGATGGGGACCTGGGATTTCCCATTGCCTCTCGAACCGTCGTGAAAGGAACGACCAAAATCCTAAAACGCGCGATGAGACTACCGGAGTCCGAGGCGAGTCGACCTGTGATGGCTACGACCTAAGTCACGGACGCCCGGCGTAGAGCGTTGGTGAAGCGAATGCGGAGGGCAACCTGGCACTGGTGATGGCTGGTATGCATGCCTCGCGTCTCAGGGTATCTTTTCTCCACCGATACTTTTCATCACCAGCCGGGTCAGGGCTTGCTCGGAAATGCCTGATGCGTTTTCCCCTTCCACCTTCCATTCCGGCGGTCCTGCAGATGGTATCACCTGCATTCGGCCGTCGAGAGCGCAGGCTACGGACTCTTGATCCAGAATCCAACCAATCAGCTCTGCGAGTGTGATCAAAAACGGCTGCTGCTCCGGCCATTCGGAATTCTCACAAAAGCATTCCAGTACCTGCAGGTCGTCGGATACCCGCCGCCCTCCCTCCATCTTAAACGTCCCCCGCGCAGGATAGCTGGTCACACCGCCGAGACGATCACACATGATCCCTTCCACGGTGGAACAAAGCTCTTTTCCACCGGCGCAGCCGATCGGAAAGTAGAGTATGAATTTGCGGGGCAAGGACGGGCCGGCGAGTTGGTCCCTCATGAGCGGATCATACGTTAGCCCCTCGCGGCATTCCATTAGGCATTCTCTAAAGCCTTGGCCGGTCCCGGCACGCGGTCTCGCCAGCGAAGTGAACCAAACCGGGAGGGGCTGGGGACCGCCGCCATCGCGTGGGGCGCTTCCATACATCGTGTCTTCGCAGACAGTCTGCCACCAGCATCCAAAGCAGGGTGTTCGCCTATTAGCGAATTTGGTGTCCCAAGACATCGCCGGAGAACCGTGCCAAAGGACGTAAATGAGGTGATCAGCCGTTGATGATTTCCCCGCCATTGGGATGCAGGACTTGCCCCGTTATGTAGCTGGCGGCCGCGCTTGCCAAGGACACGAAGCATTCCGCACATTCCCACGGTTCGCCGGCGCGCCCCAGAGGCACGTCTGAACCGAAAGTCGCGACCTTCTCCGCGGGAAAGGTGGCCGGGATCAGAGGGGTCCAGATCGGTCCGGGCGCGACGGCATTGACGCGGATCTTTTTCTTGGCCAGTTGTCCGGCGAGGGACCTGGTAAACGCAACGATCGCCCCTTTGGTGGCGGAGTAATCCAGCAGCTCCGGGCTCCCGCGGTAGGCAGTGACGGAGGTAGTGTTGACAACCGCCGGGTGCTCAGATGACTCGAGGTGCGGCAGCGCCGCCGAGGTCAGATAAAAGAGTGCGAAAATGTTGGTCTGAAAGGTCTTCTCCAACTGGTCCTCGGAAATATCGGTGATGCAGGGCTGCGGATGCTGCTCCGCTGCATTGTTCACAAGAATGTCCAACTTTCCAAAGGCCTCCATAGTCGTAGCAACCGCATCCTCGCACCGGGATTTCACTCGGATGTCGCACCGATGGAACAGGCACCGTCGACCCTTTTGTTCGACCAGCCTGGCGGTTTCGCGGGCGTCCTCTTCTTCTTCGAGATAAATGATCGCCACGTCAGCACCTTCTCGCGCGAAAGACATCGCTACGGCACGCCCGATTCCCGAGTCGCCGCCAGTAATGAGCGCCACCCGCCCTGCGAGCCGCCCGCTTACCTTCAGTTCGGAGTTCTCGCTGTGCGGCGTCGGACGCATCTCCCCTTCCCGTCCGGGTTGGTGCTCCTGCTCCTGCGCTGGACGAAGGGCCTTCTTCTCGTTGTCTTTGGATTGATTCGCCATCGAGCAGCATTTGCATGTCGCGAGCCGAGGATGAGCAAGTTTTACTCCTCGCCCTCGCGGCAGTCATACGATCCGGCCCTAAAGCGGAATTCCTTGGTCGCCTTCAGATAATAGTTTTTCGAGTCGGACACTACCTTACTTCCCGGCAACACGAGGGCGTCCGAGCAGCCGCCCCCATCAGA
Organism: Luteolibacter rhizosphaerae; assembly: GCF_025950095.1. Classification (NCBI taxonomy): domain Bacteria; kingdom Pseudomonadati; phylum Verrucomicrobiota; class Verrucomicrobiia; order Verrucomicrobiales; family Verrucomicrobiaceae; genus Neoluteolibacter; species Neoluteolibacter rhizosphaerae. The sequence continues at coordinate 521,462 of NZ_JAPDDR010000002.1, forward strand.
AAAGCCGCTGGCAATCGGAAAATACCGCGACCTAGCGGTGGTTAGGGAATCTTCTCTAATCGGCCATGAGGTGAAGCTTTCCCAGCAAGCGAGTTGGGGACTTCTCCGGAGCTACGCGGTATTAATGCGATCGAAGGACTCGGGCCTCTTCGTGCCTTTACGACCAAGCTAATGTAGTTCCGGTTCACGATGACATGTCCGCAAGGAACCCTGGAGGGAGAGCAACCATGGGGCCACCTCGTAGCAAGCTCATTATGCCCGGAGAGAGGTCGATTTGCACATCCTAGACGAAGGCGGTGGTGATAGGAGTGATAAAGTCCGCACTTCTGCAGCGGCACGCGTACTGCAAAAGCCCCCGCATGTTAGCTATGGATTACAGGGGAGCCCGGCGGGTTCGTGCCCAGCAGAAGCCAATGCCCGAGATCCAGCATCCGCGCGATGTAATCGTGCGCGTCACACGTTCCTGCATCTGCGGTTCGGATCTCCATCTCTACAACGGCGCAGTTCCCGACACACGGGTGGGAACCACCTTCGGTCACGAATTCACCGGTATTGTGGAAGACACCGGCGGTGCCATCACTAGCCTCAAGCGTGGCGACCACGTTCTTGTCCCCTTCAATATCGCGTGCGGACAATGCGCGTTCTGCCTGGAGGGGCTCTTCGGAAATTGCCATGAATCCAACCCGGGGGCCACGGCTGTCGGAGGGATTTTCGGATACTCTCACACCACGGGAGGGCATCAGGGAGGTCAGGCCGAGTATGTTAGGGTTCCATTTGCGGACGTGGGTCCGATGATTATCCCACCCGACATCGAACCGGACAATGCTGTGATGCTCACCGACGTCGTCCCTACGGGATATCAGGCGGCCGAGATGGCAGGCATCCAACCGGGTGACACCGTCGTTGTTTTCGGCGCCGGTCCCATCGGAATCATGGCTGCCCGGTGCGCATGGCTTTTCGGAGCGGGCCGGGTGATCGTGGTAGACGAGTTGGATTATCGTCTCGATTTCGCCCGCCAGTATGCCCCCTGCGAGGTCCATAATTTCCATACAATGAAAGATCCGGTGCTGTTCATCAAAAAGGCCACCGGTCTAGGGGCGGACGTTTGCATCGACGCGGTAGGAGCGGAAGCAGCAGGGCGCGCAATGCAAAGTGTTCTCGGGCGCAAGCTGAAGCTCCAAGGGGGATCGTCCACGGCCCTCCACTGGGCGATCAACTCGGTCCGCAAAGGGGGCGTCGTTTCCGTCGTGGGTGTCTACGGGCCAACGGCCACCATGGTGCCGTTTGGAAACGTGGTAAATAAAGGAATCACGATCCGCGCAAATCAGGCCTCCGTGAAACGGCTCCTCCCAAGATTGGTTGAGCACGTGAGATCGGGGATCATCGATCCGAAGGCCCTGATCACCCACCGGTTTTCTTTGGAGGATGTTTCCAACGCCTACCGGATTTTCTCGAGTAAACTCGATGGATGCATCAAGCCGCTACTTATCCCACCCACCGCCGAATAAAGAAACCATGATACCGGAAGATTATAAAAAAGTTCCCGGCTGGGGAGTGGATGCAGACCCTAAGAACGATCCCACGTACCCCATGCGCTTGCGGGATCCGGACCTACCGCGCGGGCTTTCATGGAAGCGCCCACCCCTCCAGGTTGCCACCGTGGAGATCCTTCATTCCAACGAGCGGCCGGGCCTCTCCGCGGTGTTCGGCGAGGCAAGTCCACCAAAAGGCGTCAGTGGCGTACTGCGACGCTACGCTTTCCGGCATAGTGAATCGGCTTACCGGCACTGGCTGCCGCTCATGGCAGCCGATCGTATCGGAGCAATAGAAGGCATCTTTGAAGATCTAGGGACAGGTCGGGTGCCGAACATCATCAAGGAGAAGGGATGGGGAGCGGAATGGAAATTCAACCGGAAAGCTTTTGCAACCCGCATCCTTTTGGTCACAGCAGTCGCCGGTGCAGGCGCTCTTGCTGCATGGGTCTCTATCCGTGACTAGCCCCGGTCAACAAGTTGGAGGGGTTCAGGATGAAATGCGCGCTTTTGCTTATCGACGTCATCAATGACATGGACTTCCCCGGTGGCGAAAGGCTTTTGAAACGTGCACTGCCCGCGGCACAAAGGCTGTCGTCACTCCGGAACCGCGCGCGCGCCGCCGGCATTCCGATTATATACGTGAATGATAATTTCGGACGGTGGAATTCCGATTTCCAGTCGCAAATCCGCCGCTGTGTTTCAACCGGATCTACGGGAAAGGACGTGGTATCGCTTCTGATGCCTGAAGAGGAGGACTACTTCGTCCTCAAACCTAAACACTCCGGCTTCTACTCGTCCTCCCTCGAGGTGCTGTTGAACTTCCTCGCAATCGATACCTTGATCTTGAGCGGCTTCGCAGCCGATATTTGCGTTCTTTATACGGCGAACGATGCCTACATGAGGGACTATCACTTGATCATCGCCAGCGACTGCGTCGCGTCTGAGACGGACGAAGGCACTAATATCGCACTGGATCACATGAACGAGAGGCTGAGGGCCGAAGTCGTTTTGGGGGCGAATATCGACTTGAGGTTGTGCAAGGAGGCTCCTGAGGCCGAACGCACTGAGCGAGCCCGCTGAGTGGTATTGGCACGCCACTTGCGAAAGCGAGCTCTCCAACCCCAACGCACAACGATGAAAACCGCACAGAACGACATTGCCGACTGGCTTAGAGATGCACATGCCATGGAAGCCAACCTTGCTGATATGCTCAAAGGCCAGGTGGAGCACTTAGGTGATTACCCGGAGCTTCAGGCCGGTGTCGCCGCCCACGCCGAGGAGTCCCTCCGCCACGCCCAAATGGTGGAAGCAGCATTGACCTCCCTCGGGGAGGATACCAGCAGCCTCAAGGATGGAGTGGCAAAACTATCGGGAAAATTGAGTCCCTTGGGCATTGGCATGGCCTCGGATGCTCCCGTTAAGATTGTCCTCTCAAACTACGCTGCTGAACATTTCGAGATCGCCTGTTACAGATCGCTCGAGGCTGCCGCCGAGGGGGCGGGGTTTACCGAGATCGCAGAGACATGCCGTGCGATTCTGGGCGACGAGGAACGAATGGCTGCGACATTGGAACCCCTCATTCCTCAGATCACTCGCACTCACCTCTCAGCTCGTGCCTGAAGTTTCGACCTAAACCCCTCAACCTGATTATATCATGTTCTACCACGCTCAAAAATTAATCAATCCTATCGTTGCAGACGAACCCGACCCGTCAGCGGCGAACGCTCTTCAAGAGGGCCTTGGAGGTCAGTTCGGCGAGATGCGCACAATGATGCAGTATCTATTCCAGAGCTTCAACTTCCGGGGAGATGGGAAGGCCTACCACGACCTGATCCAAGGAATTGCCATCGAGGAAATCAGTCACGTGGAGTTGATCTCCAAAACTATTTCCCGGTTGCTTGATGGGGCGCCGGAATACCATGGCAAAAAATTTGATGTCCCCGGTAAGGGCGGCGCGGCAACCATGGAGATGGCGAAGGAGCAACAAAATCCCCATCATTTCATCGTCGGTGCCCAAGGTGCGCTCCCTGTAGACGCGGCTGGCAATCCTTGGTGTGGAAGCTATGTCCATTGTAACGGGAACCTAATCCTCGATCTCCTCGACAACCTTGTGCTGGAATCCACGGGGCGCCTTCAAAAGTGCCGCATCTACCAAATGTCTAAAAACAAGACCCTGCGCGCCACGGTGGCATTCCTGATCGCACGGGACGAAGCCCATGAGATGGCTTTCGCAAAAGCGCTGGAGACGCTTGGGGTCGACTGGGCCAAGATCCTGCCGATTCCGAAATTCGATTCCTCGAAGTATCCCGAGGTCAAGAAGCTGATCGATGCAGGCATTAACCGTGAGCAGTATCACTTCCGGTTGGACGGGTCTCAAATGGCAGCGATTTTCAGCGGTCCGGCTCCGGCGAATGACGGCACGGAGCTTATTACTCTTGCTGAGCCCAAACAATCCTATCCCGACCCCGGAGCTCCGGAACGCCCGGAAGAGTTCGCCCCCGGACTCGATCCAGAGTTGCAGGCTTTGGCTGACGCGCTTGTAGAGGTAAAGGTTAAGATTCAAAAGTCCGCAAAGGAGTCGAAGGAATGAGTCCCCGCGGGCATCCATTCCGACTCGAGATGCGAAGCGGATCCTGACGCCACCCTTGGGTTAAGGCTCAATACGTGTGATAGTGGGCGCGGGTCGAATTCAGCCTCAGGTGGCTCCGCCTCATCAAGGACTTTCACGGCCGACATCCGAGACCAGGGCACAACTATGTCAGCTAGTGTTTCGACGATGCGACGCCCCCTTGGCGAGGAACTCTTGATGAAATTGTGAAGGCCCGCAAGGCAAGGGGAAATGGACTATCCCAGTTCGACCCCCGGGTCTTCTGATCCATCTCCATAGAAAAGCGCTCAGCGCGGACTTGTCCCCCCTCTTTCTGTCGGCTCTCGCGAGATGCGCTTCGGGGCGCGGCGCATGCCACCTGCGGCGCCGCCATCGCCTTCTCGCTGATACGTTGCCCCGGATTCAAGCCCGCCTGCCGCTTTCAAGCCGGTAGGCGGGTGCTTTTTGGAGATGACCCAAGCTAGACGTGCGCGAGTTGGGCGCAGGGAGCGAACGGCCCTGCGACCACCACCTTCACGCTGGATAGTCCGGTGGGTTACTTCGGCCTGTGGTGGTGGGGGGACAACAGAACGTGCTGGAATCCTACTCGGGCACGGACCTCGTGGCGCGCTTTTCACCCACCGCTTTCGTAGGCTCGGTGGTGATCATCGAGAAGCACTCTCCCCGATCCTCCTCCTCGCCCCAGACCTCAGCCATCAGGATTACCTTGTTGCCGGTCCTGGTGAACCGGAGCTGCATAATCCCGCCGCCGCCACCCTGTAACCTTCCCAAGAATGCAGACGCGGAAATGAATCACCTGATCGATTTGAACTGGTTTCGCCCGAGTCCGATTTTCAGTTGGTCTTTGCGGGAATACCCCCACCCGGGGCTTTTTCTGGCCGCGCGGCGTGTAGCGAAAAACCTCATGACATCAGGCGGAAAGTGGGGTCGGGGAGAGTCACCGTGCCCGCAGCGTCGGCCGGACGATCCGATTACTTTTCTTACTCGAACATCGAGGCCTCCAGCGCGTTGGCGACGAAACACTCCACGTCGAAGCCGTGTGTTCGATTTCGTTGGCTGTGCTCATTTGCCAAAACCATAGCATCACGGTCAACGCCGAGTGCCTGCTCGTCGGGCTGCAATGGTTGCCTACATTAGTGGGATCGGACCCGATTTGGCGGAATGCTATGATTGGCGAATATAGCCCCGACAATCTCTATCCGCGTGGACGGAGCGGCGTTGGAAAGTTGGGGGAGAAGGTATCCAAAGTCGTGGCGATGATCCATTGGGCAGTACAGCAGTGGTTGCGCGCCCCAAAAAACCTTTCGGTTGCTCGTTCCAGGACCTGGACCCTCTCTGACGGGGCGGCCGTCGGGGTTGCCTTTGAATGCCGTGAGAACGGGGCTTCGCAAAAAACAATCTCACCGTGCGGAGTGCATCACCGAAAACTTAAGAAGGCTGAAACGCCTGCGCTCCAAAGGGCCATCCTGTAATGCCACCACCATCCGGCATGATCTGCGCGACAGGAATCCGATGGCGCGATCTATTTGGAAAGGGGCAATCGCTTTCGGTCTCGTAAACATCCCGGTGGGTCTGACCAGTGCCGAGGAGCCTGAAGCGGAGGTCGGCCTTCATATGGTCGATAAGAAGAACAACGCCAGGATCCGGTATAAGAAGGTGAATGCTGAAACTGATGAGGAGGTGCCTTGGGACCGGATTGTGAAAGGCTATGAGCATGAAGAGGGGCACTATGTCCTCTTCGATGACAAGGAGCTTGATTCAGTGCAGCCGGAGCTGACGAAAACCATCGAGATCAAACAGTTCGTCGACCTTGCCGATATCGAGCCGTTGCTTTACGAAAAGCCTTATTACCTGGAGCCGGAGAAGCGTGGTATGAAAGCGTACGCCCTGCTGCGCGAAACACTTCGGCAGACCGGCAAGGCAGGGATTTCCCGTGTGGTGATCCGGACCAAGGAATACCTTGCCGCGATGTTCGTTCGTGACGACGTCATCGTCCTCGAACTTATGCGCTTTCCCGACGAGGTGAAGCCAGCCTCCAAGCTCGATTTACCATCAAGTAAGGATTCAAAATTCGAGCCCTCCAAGAAGGAGTTGGAGCTTGCGAAGAATCTCGTCGACCAAATGACCGAGGAGTGGAACCCGGAGGACCACCACGACGAGTATCAGGCCAAGCTGATGGAGTACATCGATGAAAAGATTAAAAAAGGTGCGAGTGCCGCGGTGAAAGGCGGAGATCGCGAGAAGGAAGGATCGGTCACCGCGAGTAACACCATCGATCTTGCCGCTTACCTAGAGCGAAGCATCTTGGGCGGGAAAGGCTCCAAGAGCGGCGGTGTGGCACCCGCCAAAAAATCAGCGGCCAAGAAGGCGGCTAAAAAACTGCCGAAGAAAGCGTCCGCGAAGAAGGCAGCAAAGAAGTCCGCGTGATTGCCTATGTCCATTACCGCCATCGAAGGGCTCGCAGACTTGGGAATGTGGGACGATGCATGGGTGGCATTGGATGGCCTCAGCCCTGGTGAACGTTCCACTCCGGCCGCCCTTCGCCTCCGCTTGCGATGCTGTCCGCGAACGCATGCATGGGCGTTGGGAGAAGCGGTGGCCGGAATGCTCCGGAACGGGCCCACCGCGGACCGCAACGCCGCAGCGGTGTTCTACCACGCCAATGCTCGCCGGCTTATCAACGCAGGAGACCGGCCCGGCGCGGCGGCGTCGGTTTCAGCTGCGATTGAAACGTGGCCGGACTATCACATGGCGATCATGCTAGATCCCTTGCTAAACTGTGATGGGCAGGAGCCTCGCTGAGCCCCGTACACCGAAGTCAGGAGCGTCATGAAAATCGCGACCTTCAACGTCAACGGGGTCAACGGACGTCTGCCGGTACTGCTGCGTTGGCTCCAAGAAGCGAAGCCGGACGTGGTGTGCCTTCAGGAATTGAAGGCGTCACACGAAAAGTTCCCGATCTCGGCGATCCGGGACGCCGGCTATGGCGCTGTATGGCAGGGCCAGAAGAGCTGGAACGGCGTTGCGATCCTAGCGCGCGGATCCGAACCCCTTGAGACCCGCAGAGGGCTGCCCGGCGATCCGGACGACACTCACAGCCGATATCTGGAAGCGGCCGTGGACGGGCTGCTCGTGGGATGTCTTTACCTGCCGAACGGTAACCCTGCCCCCGGGGCGAAGTTCGAATACAAGCTCCGGTGGTTCGACCGGCTGCTTGAACACGCCCACGGACTTCTCTGTCGGGATCTGCCGATTGTCCTGGCGGGGGACTACAACGTGATGCCCACGGAGTTGGATGTCTACAAGCCGGAGAAGTGGGTTGATGACGCACTGTTCCGGCCGGAGGTCCGCGAGTGTTTTCGAAAGCTGGTCGACCAAGGATGGGCCGATGCGATTCGCGCTCTCCATCCCGACGAGCGGATCTACACGTTTTGGGACTACCTGCGGAATGCCTATGGCCGCAACGCCGGACTTCGGCTCGATCACCTCCTGCTCAGCCCCAAGCTCGCGACTCGGCTGGTAAGAGCGGAAGTAGACAAAGAGGTGCGTGGTTGGGAGAAGGCAAGCGATCACGCACCGGTGTGGATCGAACTCGGGAAGGCGAAAGTCCGAGCGAAAGCGCAAAAGAAGGCCGCAGCGAGGCGCGCGAAGACGAAGGACTCGGAGCAGTCCGAGGCTGCGTCTCCGCTGGGCAAGTACAAGGCGAAGCGGAACTTCGCAAAAACGCCGGAGCCCGGCCCTCAGATCGGGGATGCCTCAGGTCGCTCATTCGTGGTGCAAGAACATCACGCGCGGCGGCATCATTTCGACTTCCGGCTTGAGATTGACGGCGTTCTCGTGAGTTGGGCGGTCCCGAAGGGTATTCCCGAAGATCTCGTTGCGAAGCGCCTTGCCGTCCACGTTGAGGACCATCCGCTGGAATATGGGAAGTTCGAGGGCGTGATCCCTGAAGGTAACTATGGTGCCGGCACGGTGGCGATCTGGGACAAGGGGACGTGGGAGCCGATGGACAAGGGATGGCGGAAGGACTTCGCGAAGGGCACTCTGAAGTTCCATCTCCGGGGTGATCGCTTGAGCGGCCCCTACTTGCTTGCCCGGATGAAGGAGGAACCGAATTGGATGCTGAAGAAGCTGGAGCCCTCCACGCATCCGCAGCCCAGCTTTGAAGCCGAGCGGGAGACGCCGCGGTATGTAGCTCCCCAGCTGGCGCAGGTCGTATCCACAGTTCCCGCCGGCCGCGACGTCGTCCACGAACTCAAATTCGACGGGTATCGGCTGATCGTCGTCAAGCACCGTGGCCAGCTGACGGTCTACACCCGCAATGGTCACGACTGGACCGACAAGTTCCGCCCTCTCGCGAAGCACCTGACAGCAGTCTCTAAGAAGGATTTCATCCTCGATGGAGAGGCTGTCGTCTGGGACGAGAAGGGGCGAAGCAATTTCGGAGATCTCCAAGCGGCCCTTAAGGGGCGTCCCAATGAGATATCCTTCGTTGCCTTCGACCTCCTGCACTTCGACGGCTTCAACTTGCGGGACTTGCCGCTTGCCGAACGGCAGAAGCGCTTGGCGGAGGTGGTCGGCGAAGAAGGGACGGTGAAACGCTCCACCACCTGGTCTCCTGAAATGGGTGCCGATCTCTACAGGCAGGCTTGCAAGCTGGGACTGGAGGGCATCATCACCAAGAAACTGAGTGGAACCTACAAGCCCGGCGACCGGCGGGACTGGACGAAATCAAAATGCCGTCCCCGCCAGGAGTTCATCGTGTGCGGCTATACGCCACCTAAAAGCTCATTGCCGGGGTTTTCATCGCTGGTCCTCGGGACATTTGAAAACGGGAAGCTTGTTCCTCGTGGCAAGGTCGGCACCGGGTTCACTGAGGATGACCGGCGGGAATATTTGGCATTGTTGAAGCCGCTCAAGACCAGCAAGCCCGCGTTCCCGTTTGATGAGGAGGTGATTTGGCTGAAGCCCATCAAGGTTGCAGAGGTGGTGTTTGCCGAGATCACCCGGGATGGATCCGTGCGACAGGCTTCGTTCGTTGCATTTCGGGAGGACAAGAGCCCGGATGAGGTCCACATGGATGCGGTCCAGACCGCGACTGCTGACGGCAAGGGGGCGAAGGTGGCCGGGATCGCGATCAGCAATCCGGACCGGATGGTCTTTCCCGGCGACGGGGTGGCCAAGCTGGAGGTCGCCAAGTATTACGAGCGGGTTGGAGAGCTGATGCTCCCCTTTGTGGCCAACCGGCCTCTCGCGTTGTTGCGGGCACCGGCGGGAATTACAGGCGAACTGTTCTTCCAAAAGTCGTTCACCACCCACATACCCGACGGGGTGAAGCAGGCGAAGTTACCGGATGGCGACGACATCTTCTTCATCAAAGACGTGAAAGGCCTGGTCTCACTCGCGCAGTTCAGCGCCATCGAATTTCATCCGTGGGGTGCTCCTCTCAAGAATGTGGAGAAGCCTGACTTCCTGACGTGGGACCTGGATCCCGAGGAGTCCGTTCCGTGGAAGGAAGTGCTCGGCGCAGCGTTGCTGCTGCGCGACTTTCTTCGGGAGCGGGATCTCGAAACCGTTGTGAAGACCTCAGGGGGGAAGGGGCTTCACATCATGCTTCACCTGAAGCCGAACCACGATTGGACAGTGATGAAACCGTTTGCCAAGGCCGTTGCATCTGCCGTGGCAGCCTTCAATCCTTCGCGATTCACGGTCACCTCGACCAAGTCCAAACGGACCGGCCGAATCTACATCGACTGGATGCGGAACGGGCGCGGAGCGACATGCATCGCCCCATGGGGCCTTCGCGCCAGACCGGGCGCAACAGTCTCCATGCCCATCAATTGGGCCCAGTTGCCTGAGTTGGCGAAGGCCGGATTTACGATACACCAGCCGCCGGAGTACCCGAAAGAATGGGAACAGCTCCAGCCCCACACCATCCCGATGGCGCTGCTGAAAGACCTTGGGGTCGCTTGAGAACCGGCGGGCTACTTACCAAGTTCCCGCCTGACGTCGTCCACCATCGGCCCGACCTTCTTGACCGCGTCCTTGAGCTGGTCAGGCGTTACCCCGAGCTTCTTCGACCAGTTGCGGACCTCGTAGTCTTCGTTCGTGTTGATCCGCTCCCGATCGGGCCCACCTGTTTTGGATTTGTCGTCTGACATGCCGGATCAGCTTACGCCAGACCTCGACGTTTGCAACGGGCGGAGCGATCACGATCATGACGGACACGGGTCATCGCGCAGTTCGAGTAGCCACGGTGCCTCGGCGACCAGCCGATCCCGCCCCTCCACCTGCAAGGCGGAGAGGAGTCGTTCGTCCACGACCAGCGGACAGGATGGAGCTGTCTCAAAAGGTTCCTCATTGGTCGGCCGGAAGTCCACCAGACCCGCGTCCTTGCCGACTTCCAGGGTCGCAAGCCACACTTCCCGCCCCACGTGAAGTTCTACACAGATCCCATCGTAGGCGTGCAATTCTTGAAGAGTCACACATTAGGTTAGAGCGTTATCGGGGGCAGCGCAACGTTACTGACACAACGAAACCGAGAATAGCGTGAAGCGCGAAAGACCAATCCCGTGGCGATAAAGCTGCCACTGGACATCGAGCCGCCCGAAAAGTTTTCGCCCGACCCCTACCCCCCACTACCCGGCGGGAAGGCCGGTGGGATCATGCGGATGGACGGCCAGTCGCCACGCGGTCTCCGACTCACTCCTAGAGTGCTCGACCATGGGCAGAGACTCATCGGGCGGTAAACCAATCCGGACGAGTAGCGAGGCCGCGAGGGTTCCGGTTCCTCGGAATCAGTGCGGCCGGTGTCTCTCCGCGGTGGTTGCAAAGTGTTGAAGTGAGGCCAAGTTCAGGCACTCCCAGAGTCTCATGAGCTTAAAACCGAAGCCCCACGATACGTTTACCCGGAGCCTGGTGATCGGTGTATTGCTGACTGTGGCAGCCGTCACAGCCCGATGGCTTCTTGCGCCATGGCTCGGAAATCGCCTTACTCTGGTGACCCTCTTTCCTGCCGTTGCGGTCGTCGTTTGGCTGGCCGGTTACCGAGCTGCCATCATACCCGCGGTGATTGGCTTTCTCCTCTGCGACACACTCTTCATGGATGGGACGTGGCCGGCGGTTCCACGAACGGTTTCGGCAATCACCTTCGCTGTTGCGATCACGTTCGTGATCGTGAGCGGGGAATCAATGCGACGTCATCGCGCCTTGGCCGATGCCAGGAAAAATCTTCTTCATACTACTTTGCAGAGCATCGGGGATGGGGTGATTACGACCGATCCGAAAGGGACCGTAACCGATCTTAACAAGGTGGCATCCGCACTCACCGGTTGGTCCTTGACCGAGGCAGTGGGCCGCCCCGTTACCGAGGTGTTCCCCATCATTAATGAAACTTCGAGGCTCCACGTTCCAAACCCGGTAATGCGGGCTTTAGCCGAGAACGCCGTGGTGGGATTGGCAAACCACACCTTGCTGATTTCGAAAAATGGTACCGAAACTCCAATCGACGACAGCGCGGCACCGATCACCGACTCAAAGGGCTCGATCCTGGGCGGAGTGTTGATCTTCCGCGATATCGCCGAACGCCGCCTTACGGAAGCAAAGCTTCAACAAAGTGAACAACGGCACCGGTTCCTAGCCGAACTCGCATCGGCCACGCAACACCTGACCGAGGCTGAGGAAATAATGTCGACCACAGCGCGGATGCTCGCCCAGTTTCTAGCTGTTGACCGATGCGCCTACGCAGTTGTCGAAGACGAAGCGGTTTTTGACATAACCGGGGACTACGGGCCAACGGTTGCCAGTATTGTTGGAAAATGGGACGTTGCTGCTTTCGGCCCGGAGTGCGTCCGACGCATGTTGGCGAACGAACCCTTCGTGGTTGAGGACGTTGATGCGGATACGCGTGTTGCAGATTCCACAGCAGCTTATCGAGCAACCTCAATCAGGGCCGTGATTTGTGTGCCATTGTTCAAAGACGGAAAGTTCACGGCCGCGATGGCTGTGCACCAAACCATTCCGCGCAAATGGTCCTCCGCGGACATTGAAGTGGTCCGCGTGGTGGTAAGCCGTTGCTGGGAATCACTCGAGCGGGCCCGATCCAACCGGGCCCTAAAAGCGAGTGCCGAGCGGCTGACTTTGGCCCTGGCTGCAGCTCAGCTCGGCGACTGGAGTTGGGATGCCGGAACCGACATCGTGGATCTTTCGCCGCGCGCTGCCGAAATATTCGGGTTGGATGAGACAACGGAGATTGAGTGGAAGGAAATGCAATCGCTATTAGACCCTGAAGACGCCGAGCTGGCCAAAGAGGCGGTGGAACGAGCCATGGCATCCGACTCCCAGTATGACATGGAGTATAGGGTAAATAGAAACGGCTCCGAAGTATGGGTGGCGGCACTAGGTCGCGCGACATTCAAGGACGGAATCCCCATGGGAATGTACGGCGTTGTTCAGGACATCACTCCCCGCAAAGCACTGGAAAAGGAACTCTTGGATCAAGCGGTGGAACTTGCGATGGCAGACCGCCAGAAGGATGACTTCATTGCATTGCTAGCCCACGAGCTGAGAAATCCGCTCGCGCCAGTCAGGACCGGCTTGGAGCTTCTCCGTGTTGGCACTAACGAGCCGAACGGCATCGAACGGGTGCGAAGCATGATGGAACGTCAGCTCAACCACATGGTCCGGCTGGTGGACGATCTGTTGGACGTGTCGCGCATCACCAGGAACAAACTGTCTTTACAGTTCGAACCGGTGTTGTTCCGGGACGCGGTATCCCACGCGCTGGAAACTGTGGGTCCGCAACTCGAAAGCTCCAAGCAAACAGTCCGCGTTCGCTTGGACGACCCTGACGTCATTGTCTGGGCAGATCCGACACGTCTTTCCCAGGTTCTCGGGAACTTGCTCGCGAACGCTTCGAAATTCTCACCCTCAGGGGCCGCGATCGAGGTCAGAGGCACTGTCGAGCGCGATAATGCAGTAGTGTCCGTAAGCGATCCCGGGATTGGCATCTCATTCGAGGACCTCCCGCACGTATTCAGCATTTTCGCCCAGGCGGCACGATCAATCTCTTCGTCAAAGGGCGGGCTTGGACTCGGGCTTCATCTCGCAAGATCACTAATGGAACTTCAAGGCGGTTCACTTGAGGCCAAAAGCGGAGGATTGGGGAAGGGCAGCACGTTCACACTTTCGATCCCCACGCTACAATGTCGCGAGGTCGATACCAAGGAGAGAGAGGACCGCCACTCAGGGGCATCCCCACTTCAGGGGATGAAAGTGCTGGTTGCCGACGACAATGCCGATGCGCTCGAAGCTCTTTCCCTTCTGCTCTCTACCTTGGGTGCTGATGTCCTAGCTGCCCGAGGAGGATCCGAAGCGATCTCTGTTTTTCAGAAATCCAGTGTGGAATTGATCCTGATGGACGTGGGGATGCCGGAGGTTGACGGCCTGCAAGCAACGAAGCTGATCAGGAGCCTTGATGGCGGCCATCGGCCTATCATCATAGCGCTCACCGGCTGGGGCCGGCCGGAAGATCGCGATGCGACTGCCGAGGCGGGATGCAACGGTCATCTGGTGAAGCCCGTTAAAATAGCAGAACTGGAGTCGCTGATTGCGGCGCTGGGCGGTGCCCGAAAAGGTAAAAATGAGCAATGAGTGTAGAGGCCCGCGGTGCACACCGCTTCAGGTTAAACGTTCCACGGCCGGTCGCGCTTCGCAGCTACCTCCAATCGTGATTCGTGTGATGGAAGAAGCCGGTGATCCAATAGTTAGCCCCATCCTCCATCGGCACGGGACGGAACGCGGTACCTCCGCATCCGCGCTTTCTCACCGTGGTTAGGGTAAGGAGGCAACGGCGTCAACAGCCGCCACGAAGTAGAATTCCTCGATCACGAACTGGAGCGTCAGGCAGCCATCGGTCCGGCTGGCCCTTAGCCCGCCATGGCAATATTCGCAGTTCTGCGCCTCCTCGTCGTCCCACGCCTTCTCCAGCAGCTCGCGGGCGATGCGTCTCATTTCGTCTTGTATCGGAACCCCGCCGTCTTGTTGGGGCCGCGTGCTGATGTTCCAGCCAACGGCCGCCGCGGCTACCGCAACCTTGGCGAAATTGAACTGCGCCATCGTGGTCTCGATGGCCCTTGAACGAAGTTCCGAGGGATCGGGATTCATGGGGAGAATCATGTACAAAAGTCGGCGGATTTCAACCCTGCCGGGCGTGAATGAGCTCCCTTTCAGCTCGCGAAAAAATTCTCGTTCAGGTCAGACAAGACGCGCGGATTCTGTCGCTCCATGATTGAACCGGCTCGCTCGCGACCCGGCGGGGCGAGCGGGCTGCTAGATCAACCACCCGCCTTATCCATACTGGAAATATGAATGCATTGATTCGATGGGACCCGTTCCGCGAATTGGCTGATGTGCATGGTCGTCTGTCCAGCATCCTCGGCCGCTCCCCGCAGAACGGAACAAGTAACCAAGGTGAAACCGCAGCTTCACCGGATTGGAGTCCGGTGGTGGACATTGCGGAGAACGACGGCGGCTATCTGTTGAAGGTCGAGATCCCGGGCGTCCGGGAAGACGCCGTGTCGGTCCGATTGGAAGGCCGGAGCCTTACCGTCCAAGGCGAACGCAAACCCGAGTTGGGCAACGATGTGCGCTACCTGCGTATGGAGCGTGCCTACGGGACCTTCTCCCGGGTGTTCCAACTTCCGGAAAACGTGAATTCCGAGAGCGTCGAGGCCCGGTTCAAATACGGAGTGCTTCAGATCCACATTGCCAAGAGCGAGGCATCCAAGCCCCGGGTGATCGAAATCAAGGGAGAAACCTGACGCGCTCGCCGCTGAGCCTCCAGCAGGCTCAAGACAGCAACCTGCATTCAAGAATGTGGTGGTCCTCCCGGTGCCACCGGGTGGGCCACCCTTTCTCATCAGCACCATTAACACCGAAAATAATCACCGATGAAAAATCTATCACATCTCAAACGGAGCACCCGCCTGTTTGCGGGTGCGATAACGGCAGCCGGCTGCTCACTACTTCTGGCAGCTCCTTTCTTGGCCGCCGAGGAAAGTAAGGACCAAAGCTTTCTACAGAAAGTCCAGGACTGGCAGAACGACATGTCGACCAGGTTCCGGGACACGTGGAGAAATCTCCGGAAGGAGGGAACTCCATCGGTCGTCTCCGCTTCGATCGATCTGCGCGAGCAGCAAGAGAACTACATGCTCCGTCTGGACCTGCCTGGCCGCGATCTGGAGCGAGTGGAGGTCAGCTTGAAAGGCAACGTACTCCACATTTTGGTTCCGGAGGAGGGGAACCTTGGGCGATACGAGCAAAACGTAGAGCTTGCCGGGGCCAAGCCGGGAGTCGAGCCGCTGATCGACCGCAGGAAAAATGATGGAATCATCACCGTGACCGTCGCCAAGGGAAAGCAGGCACTATCGCCACTTTCAAGGGGGGTGGTCCCGGACATCGCACTCCTCGCTCCTTCCAAGTGGGAGAGCGATGTGCTGCGGAAGATGGAAGACCTCCAGCGTGAGATGGATGAGATCTTCCAGAGCGGCTTTGGGAAGGTTCCCCGTGCCCCTGAGCTATCGCTTTACTTCGACCAGCCGAGATTCGGATCGTTCATCGACCTGAAAGAGGACGGTTCCAATTATGTCGTAACCGCCTACCTGCCCCAACGCGACGTCAAGAACGTCAAGGCTACCCTCGAGGGCAGGATCCTAAAGATTGAAGCCGCGGCCGAAAACAGTCCGACGAAGTCCGGTGACGACGGGAAGACGTCGGTTACACGGCGAGCCTACTATTCGCAGCACCTTACCCTGCCGGGCGAGGTCAAGGCCGACCAATTAAACGTGGAGACGAAGGAAGGACTCTTGAAAATCGTGGTGCCGAAAGCCGGGTAAAAGGGCGCATCAGCGGTGGAGTCGGGAGGTTGCTCAAAACGAGTGGCTTCCCGCCTTCCCGTAAATCGTGTACCCAGCCGCGAGTGGGACGGCACGGTTGAATAGCGCGTCGTCAGCAAGAGTCAGAATACTTACGATTGGAAGTTTTGGAGCACGACACTCGGAAGGATTCAAGCCATCCCGCGGGCTCCGGTCACCTTTATTTACAGGCGAATGTCTCACGGGCGCTATGGGAACTGATGGACCCTATCAAGTCGTGGGGAGAGCGTGTGCTATCGGCCTGCCGGCTGGTGCGCAGATCCCACGACGAAGAGTTCTTCACCTACTACATGTCCGATTCGACCCTGGCAGCGTGGCGGGATTGCGAACCCGGTCGATTCAACAAGGCGGATGAAGAGCTGGCAGACGTGGAGATTCGGGAACTTGCGAGCGCCCTGCGTTGCTATCTGAGAGGCGCGTTGGTTGACGAAGGGATCCGTCTCGCCGGCCAAGACCCCCGGCAATTCGATGAGATCGGACTCATCACCCGGCGAGATCAAGACATGAGCCGTCCACACCGGAACGCCTGAGAACGCGGCACTTTTGAGCCAGGGCGTTCCCAGCCTCCGCTAGGGAAGCCTATGCTGTGGCAGACCTTGAGCCGAAAGCCCGTCTCCCTGCATCTCCTCCCTTTCTTGGCTATCTGACGATCTCAGCGTCCCCAGCGCGACGTTCCCTCCATGTGGGGTTTCGATATGGAAAATTCGCACGTCTTGTCACAAATGGACGGCCTGAATCGTCAGAATGGATGTATGAACCAAGACAGCACGCTTGTTGGCCGCATCGATCCATGGAAAGCCGCTCCCGAGGTCTTCAAGGCCGCGTTGGCTCTCGAAACCGCCGTCAAAAGCTTCGGAATCGATCCAAAGATCCTTGAACTCATAAAGCTCCGCGCCTCCCAGATCAACGGCTGCGCTCATTGCATCAACTTACATTTCAACGATGCAGTCAAAGCGGGTGAATCTCCCCAGCGATTGAATCTGCTGCCCGTATGGAGGGAAGCACCTCATCTCTACACGAATTCCGAGCGGGCTGTCCTGCGGTGGACCGAATCCCTCACCAAACTGCCAGGCAATCACGTGAGCGACGAAGACTATGTTGAGATCAGTTCCCACTTCAACGAAGCTGAGGTGGCTCGCATCACGCTCGCGATTGCGACTATCAATGCTTGGAATCGATTCGGGACAGCGTTTCTCCCGACCGTTCCTGCTACCGCCTGACCTTCTTGGCGTGATTCTATCGAGAAAGCATCATCCTCTTCCGCCATCCATGTCCTCCGCCAACGATCATCGTCCGCATCTTTTCGGCATCGCATATCGCATGCTCGGACGAGTTACCGAAGCGGAGGACATGGTTCAGGAGGCCTATCTCCGCTACCATTTGGAATTGGAGGGCAGCATCAGTCTTCCGAAAGCATGGCTGACGAAAGCCGTTACTCGTCTCTGTATCGACCAGTTGCGCTCCGCCCGCCGCCAACGTGAGGAATACGTCGGATCATGGCTTCCCGAACCGATCATCGGAGAAAATCTCCCTGACGAGCTGGCCGACACTTTGAGCACTGCGTTCATGCTAATGCTTGAGACGCTTTCTCCGGTCGACCGTGCGGTCTTCATTCTGCGCGAGGCATTTGACCATGACTATCCAGCGATTTCCGAGATCACCGGACGTTCCGAAGCTGCCTGTCGTCAGATCGTCTCCAGAGCCAAGGATAAGCTCGGTCGACAATCCACCAACGCACCTACGGCGACAGAGGAAGCCGAGCGGCTCGTGAGAGAGTTCCTTTCCGCCGCCCAATCGGGCGAACTCTCGCAGCTACTTGCGCTCCTCACCGATGATGCAATACTTTACAGCGACGGCGGCGGAAAGGTTCGCGCGGCGCTTCTCCCTATCTACGGTCCGGACAGAATTGGCCGTATGTTCATGGGGATGCGCCGCTTGAATACTGAAGGGAGTCCGCCTCCAAGATTCGTTACGATCAATGGCAGTCCGGGTGTTGTGATCAGTCACGGAGAGCAGGGGGTCAGCGTCATGACATTCGCTTTTGAAGGAAACCGAGTGAAGGCCGTCTATGTGGTCCGAAATCCAGATAAGATTGCCGGTGTCCTGCCTTGAAGGAACAAGCCTCTCACTAACCAAGCCGACACTCGCGGGGTCAAAACTAGCTTCCGCAGGTTGGGTCAAAAAAAGTCTACCAGTATATCCGATTTGTACTGGAAAGCATCAAGCTCTCGATCCTTTTACTGACAATGTAGTCGTGTTGAAATTGCAGGCGCTTCCAGCAAAAGCGGCATTGGCGGAGAAGTTCCGCCGGTGTGGTCCGCGTTCATACATCCTGGCTTCGTTTGTAGGCCGACGCGATAACCTCGCCGCTTGGGCAATCACCCTAAAGAGTTCAAGATGCTAGGCCGGTCAATGCGCTCACCTTTGACCGTGACGGTCCAGTAAGCGCGTAACCGGTGCTGCCAACATGCCGTGAACTACAATCGAGATTACGACGACGAGCCCCACAAACGCCCACAAGCGGCTCGCTTCGGGAAAAACATGCCGGTCGAGGGCAAACGCCATGTAGTAGATCGACCCTATTCCACGGACCCCGAAAAAGCTGATGGCGATTCGCTCCCTCCATGTCGCTTCTGTAAACCCGATCATTCCCGCCATTCCGCTCATCGGTCGAATCACCAACACGGTCAGGACGGCCACCAGCGAGAGCTTCCAGTTGAGCGGGGCCAGGAGCCCACCCGCGAGAGCACCGCCGAGCGCGAGCAGTACGGTGGCCGTCAAAACTCGCTCGGCCATTTCTGAAAAAGAGTGGAGGGACTCGTGGTAGTCATGATCGCGCCGCTCGCTTCGTATGGCCACGGCTCCCACAAAGACGGCGAGGAATCCGTAAGCATCGATGTATTCCGTCGCTCCGTAGATGATTAGAGTAGCAGCCAATGCCCCAGGACCCACCATCGCGGTCGCCGCATGGTTCCGCATGGGTATTGCAAGAATGATCCGGCCCAGGAGATTGCCTAGAATCAGCCCGCAGAGAAGCCCTCCAATGATTCGATAGGTGACGTCGAAAGCGAACCAGTGGCTGGTCCAACCGGCCAAAGTGCCGTTCACTGCCAAAGAGAGAGCGGCGTAGACGAATGGGAAGGCCATGCCGTCGTTCAGGCCAGCCTCGGATGTAAGCACGAACCGGAACTCGTCTTCTTCGGCATTGTCTTGATCGCCCTCCTTGGCGACCTCGGCGTTTCGGGAGCCCCGCCGGGGTGGACCGACTTGAATTTCTGATGCGAGAACGGGGTCGGTAGGAGCGATGGCCGCACCCACCAGCAAGGCTGCGGCAGGGGCCAGGCCGGCAATCCACCAGCCTGCCCAAGCGGCGGCGGCAATGGACAGGGGCATGGTTATGCCGAGTAGACGCCATGTTCCCTGCCATCGACTCCATCCAAAAGGCCGGTCGATTTTAAGTCCGGCACCCATCAGGGAAATGACCACAACTGCCTCTGCCAGCTTCTCTGTAGCGGCACCCGACTTCAAAAGATCGAGCGTATGAAGACCGAACGGTAGCGAGAATACTGTAAAACCGAAGGCTAGCACGGCCATCGGCATCGAAACGGGGAGTCTCCACAGCAAGCGGGGAAGAAAGGCAGCGGCAAACATCGAAATTCCCAAGAAAACAACTAACAGGTCGCTTTGGTCGAAGTGCAGCACCATTCAAATTAACATCGCGGGAAAGAATTCGCGAGCGAAGGTCCATTCTCCGAAACAGAGGTGAACATCTGCCGGCCCGCAAAATGTGGAGGGAATCAACGGGGGATTGAGCTCCGATGGAGGAATGCCAGTAAATGGTTGGTTAAGGTGGCTGTTCGAGCCCGGCTCGCCGTCACCGAGGCTGGCTCTTCAAAAAGGCTGCCGGCGGTTGCAGTGAGCAGATTGACGGCCGCCACGAGCATCCTTGGATTGATCTTTTCGCTGGCGACCTTGAGTCCGATCTACAAGTGAAAATCGGCCACGATGAGGGTTATTACATCGCTAGTGGGGTGGAGTGCCCTCACGGTGCGGACATGAAGCATCATTTTGCTGCCCTTGAGGCCCTCTTGGACTCGATTAATCCAATCGATCAGGTTGAGAGCCTGAAGGCATTTGCCGCGATCGACGCGGTTACGCGAGTCCTCGAAGAAAGCTTCGAGATTCCCCCATACCCGGCGGAAAAGCTGCGAAAATTTCGCGGGGAGGCGCTCCACGCCATCGTTCCCGGCGAATTGACGAGGCACCTTCCATCCTCACACTATATCGCAGAGGCGCGCTTCGCGCTGAGGCAAGCGAACGAAGAACTTGTCAAGGACGACTAGCCCATCCTGTGCACGATCGACTCATGCAATCTGCCCTTATACCTGCTTCTACCGGGTTGCGTCGCACATCGCGTTCTCACCTCTGGCTCCAAGACTTCTTCAGTTCGATGGCTACGAAGTAGCGCGGAGGGTCTTGCAACAGTCTCTTCAAACAACGTTCATTGCGGTCTCGGGATGGGGTGGTGTTTGGACCGAAGCCGATCCCAAGAGGCAGGTTTTACTCATCATCTCGTGAAACCTGTGAAGCTGGACGAACTCGTGTCTTTGGTCGCTGACTCAGAGATTCTCGGATCAGTCCCTCGCATTACACAGCGGAATACCGAGTTTTGCTACCTACAGTTTCTCGACTGTTTGTCGCCTTGCTCGCGCATCGCGGGAAAAAACGCGGCAAGCTCTCCATAATGCCAAATTCCCTTACACCGCTGCCTTTCGGCGAACAACGCGAACATCCCGTGGATTGCCAGCGTGGCGATTGGGTTACGAAAGAGGCTGTCCCACGTTGGACCGGTCGTAAGGAAACCCAAGCGTTTCGTCCCCCGGAGGCCAGCCGCCGCTCTCGGGCTTGGATCTTTTTACCAGTGCTTCAGGCGACCTCGGCTGGAGAAGAGGTGGTGTGGAAGCGAGTAATCTGAACACCCGAGTAGCGCTGCTCCTTTAGGCTTTGGCGCATATCTCGCGAGAGCTTGCGTCGATTGTGGCGGAATCTCCTCGAATAACTTGCGCGAAGCGGATAAACGGCGGGAATGCGGCTTTACCAGTTCATTTCGGACAACATTGATCAGATTGTTCGGGAATGGGAGGAGTTCGCCCGGAAAATCTGGCCCGCCGGAGACCAGGGCCCCCGGCTGCTTCGCGATCACGCCGACGAGATGCTTCTTGCCGTCATCAAGGACATGCAACGTCCCCAGAGTCCTTCCGAACAGCGCGGGAAAGCTACCGGCGAGGGGCCGACCTCGCGCGAAAGCGAGTTGGTGGATCATTCGTCTGTAAGACATGCTGCGAGCCGCGCAGAATCCGGCTTTGATCTTCGATCCTTGGTCGCTGAATACCGGGCCCTTCGCGCCAGCGTTCTACATCTATGGAGCCTCCAATCCGATCAAGAGCCAGAACATCAGATCGGCGATATGACCAGATTCAACGAGGCCGTGGATCAGTTGCTGGCCAAATCGATCGTCCATTACGCTGAGCGTATCGACCACTCGCGGGAGATATTCCTCGGAATTCTTGCGCATGATCTGAGAACACCGCTTCATGCGCTAGCCATGGTTTCAGGGATGCTCGAGCAGCATGGCGATCTTTCCGGGCTGGCTCTCAAAATGGCATCCCAAATTGCAGTCTCCGTCCGAGCCATGGAGAAAATGATCAGTGACTTGCTGGAATTTACGGGGATGCGGCTGGGAGCGAAAATGATCGTAGCGCGCCAGGTCATGGACTTGGAGAAGCTTTGCCTTGAAGTCGTAGAAGAAATGAGGGCGGCGCATCCATCACACACTTTTTCCCTCGTCTGCGATATTGATCCCTCGGGGGCGTGGGATCGCGCACGCTTGAGACAGGTCATTTCCAATTTGTTGGGGAACGCCGTACAGCACGGCTCGCCGACTGCCCCGATAAGCTTGTTCCTAGAGGATAATGGAGGAGATGTTTTGTTGGGGGTTCGCAACTTCGGGGTGCCCATTCCCAAAGAATTCCGTTCTGTAATTTTCGATCCACTCCGCCGCAATTCGGGCAGTGACCTTTCAAGACCCCCTGGAAGCATCGGGCTGGGACTCTACATCGCGCGCGAGGTGGCGTCGGCCCATGGCGGCTCGATCAACGTGCAGTCAGACGAAAATGAGACAGTGTTCATTGTTCGGCTTCCTCGTGAAGTAGGCGGGGATAGCAGATCCACCTAGCGCCGACAAGCCGTCCTTGGAGGTGATGGCTAAAAGAAAAATGACCGATGTGCAGGCTCGCATTCCGAACGAATGAATTCCGGAAGTAGTCCCAGAACACAGGGATGCGTTGACCTGGGAACAGAAGATTGATCTCGCGGGATCCCGATGATCTCCCGGCGTTTTGCAGCGCGATCTGCCGTGCGCTTGAAGGAGTTTAAGCCGGCATGAGAGCCAAAGGGCGATTCGCAGGTGCAGAGAAGTGCTGGCTACTGAGGGAAGTTTTTCCGGAGCCCCTACCCCCTCCACCCCTTGCTGATGCGGGTGAGCGAGTCGCTCGGCATCAGCTGACGAAAGCATGGCAGTCAGATGAAAAACGTCACTCCGGGCCAAATCGACAAGGGCGCAGGCCAGGCAGCCGAAGGTGAGCGCTCCACCTCGGGATTGTCGCATCCCTGATGGGCGACGTCATCCGGATTCCGGGAACCGTCATCAGGATCGGTCTGGAGACTATTCTTGGCCTACTCCCATGGCCTGGAGATACAGTCGCATCGCTCGTGGGTCTGGCGATACGAGGCAGGTCTGCACCGGTAGCACACTGGCCAGCGTAATCTCTACCACGATTTTCATGATCCGGTCGTATCTCTCTTGGGGATGCGGAAAGATTGTCAATTCGGCGGTCGTTAGAGGCGGGGCAAATGATTTTTCCCGCCCGCCGCCGCAGCCTTGCACTCTCTTTCCTCCTGCCGCTCGCTTCGATTGCCGCGGAAGCTTTGGCGACTCCCCCCGGCCGCCCCGACCAACGCATAAGATTCTGCGGATTCGGGGGAGATGGCGCTCTCCTGGATTGTCTGGCGGAGTGGTGGCCGAACCTGGACTACTGCCGTGCCTACGATCCCGCCCGTGTGGCCGACATGGCGGACTTGGCAAAGGCGGCCAAGCAGCGGTCGATGCGCTTTACGGTCCAAGCCGCGGGACCCGTTATGCCCGAGGGTCATCTGGACAAGCATAATGCATGGTCGATCGATTTTCTGAACCGCAAGCCGGCAGAACTCGGCTTTGCTCACCCGGTCGCCGACTACTGCCACCCGGCCACCCTTGCTGCGGCGAAAGACAACCTTCGCGTCTCGATGGAGGATGTGGGTGCGGATGCATTCACAATGGTCGATTTCGTCTGGCCATGGGTGGGCGGACAGTGGGGGTATTCGGAGGCCTGCTTCAGGGCCTACCGTGGTGCCCTGGCCGGCAGCGATGGCGGCCTGCGGATCACCGGTCCGGGGAAGCCGCGGACGATGAGCTTCTGGGACTACCTCGCGGAGCTTTCCGGGGTCCGCTTCCAGCCAGCCGATCTCGGGCTGCGAAGCTGGAGTGAATACGAGCCGGTCCGGCCCAACTTGGTCGGCGAAAATCCGACTCAGGAGCAGCGACGGAATGCGTTCCTCTTCCGGGCGCTCTTCCACTGGTGCTGGTTGAAGTATGCACAGGAGACGGGTGCACATGCAAAATCACTAGGCGGGGAACTCGAGGCATCGCTCAATCCGGAGAACACAGGAAATGGCACCGACCTGCTGATGTGGGGACGTTTGGCGGACACCGGCACTCCATGGCTGGAGCAGTGGGGCAGCCCGTGGAACGCCATCGCCGGCTACCACACTTACCGCTATTTTACCGAACCCTATCGACTGGTTGATGCAAAGCAAAGGAAGCGATTGGGCCTCATTGGCGAGACAGGCGCGGCTGGCGGGCACCCGGACTCCGGATTTGGGCCGGCCCGGCCCCATTACTGGGATCCCAATAGCAACTACGCGATAACCTGGGCGATCAGCGCGGCGGGCAATTTTGACGACCGGGAGGAGGACTACATCTGGGCATCTCCCTCGGAGACTCTGGACCCGGCCGGCCCGCAGGCCGACTGCTGGCGTGGCTACGTGAAGGCGATGGATGGCTTCTGGCAGTACGCCCTGGATGCACCGGTGCGGCCAATCGCGCCCGTTCTGTCGATCGTCAACCGTTCCATCCTCCATTCCACCGACAACTCCGAGCAGTCGGTCCACCAGAAGTATAGCCTGGCCCCCGCTCTCGTGGACCTGCATGTCGATTTCGAACAGGCCTATTTCCCCCTGAGCGACGCCATGCTGGCGGGAAGGAAGGTGCTCCTCTTCGCTCCATGGGACTATCCGCGCGATGTGCTTCCCCGGCTTCAGGCGTGGCTGAGGGAGGATCTCTCGCGGGTGCTGGTGACCCACAGCTTCGTGCCATCACGGCCATGCAAGGGTTTGGCCCTCGACCCCTTGACAGGGCTGGATGAGCCGGATGCTGCAAAGATTCTGGGCCTGCAACAACTTCGGGCAACGGAAGTGCGTGAAGGAAAGATCGGGAACATCGCCGCGGAGTGGGAAGGACATTTCGCGATTGCCCCCGGAACCATGATCAAACTCGACAAATCCTTGGTGGCTTGCCCGGGGGAGGCTCTGGTCACTCTGGGCGATGAATCTCTGGTTACACGGGTGGCCGTCCCCGGTGGCGGACAGGTCATCTACCTGAATTTCTCACCGCCGGAGCGCTACGAGGACAGCGGCACGGATACCGCGATGCTCTACCGAGAGGTCATGGCGGCCATCACGAAGACCATCGGCATCACACCGCTTGCGGAGGGATCCACAAGTTGGGCCTGCGCCCGCTATGATCTGGCGGAAGGTCATGCCTACTTCCTGCTGGATCGCACGAAGGTGAAGGCGGATCGCTTCACCGAGGAGACAACTTCCATGGAGCCAGCGGCAAAATTATACCTGAAGCTTAAGGCCGGTACACGCTATCTCATCTATGACCAACTCGCCGATACCGTGGCCACCCGCTCGGCGGACGATCTGGGTCGACTTGAGATCTTTCTCTCTGGACGATCCGTCCGGCTGCTTAAAGTGATGCCAGTGAAGTCCGGACCGGGGATGGTCTTTACAACTTGCGAACGACGAGACCGGGCGGGGCGGGGTGATATTCCGGCCAAGCTTCACGCCCATCGCGCTGGGAAGGCAATTGTCAGCGGCATTCAGCCGGGTGCGAAGATCATGGTGAACGGCGTCGCCGCGCCGACCTTTGATACGTCCCTGCCGGACTGCAAAATGGTGCTGCTTCCGAAAGGAGACCACTCGCTGGAGGTGAGGTGAGAAGAAATGAAATCGCCCCGGCTGGATCACTTCTTTCCTCGGCTGAGGTCTGTTCATTGTGGCGGTCGTCATTGCGAAGCTTCATCGTCCGCGTTGCGACGCCTCCAGCAGAGTGATCACTTCTTTTCCGCTCAGCCTTGATTGAGTTCAGCGCTTGATCAAGAGGCAGCGTGGCGACGCTCAGCTTCGCGATTCTGCTAATTGCCGGGGTGATCGCTGGAGTCGTCCTCATCATCATCGGGTCACTCGCGCTGTAGAAACTGATTATCGGTTGGATGTCGGCCTGAGGCCGCTGGAATCTCACGGACGAGTTCTAGCTGCCGCGCGGTCTCCGGCTCACTGCCAGCACGCTCGATCGCTGCGAGGCCGTCATCTGGCGGTAGCCCGATCCGAACTAGTAACGAGGCAGCAACCGTTCCGGTTCGCCCGACTCCGGCGGCGCAATGGATAGCGAGAACGGTTGCCGGGGATTGCAGAAGTCCGATCAATCGGTCCAGCAGTATCAGGAATGTCGGCAGATCGTCCGGAACCGACTGATCACGGATTGGAAACTCCAGCCAGCGCTCGCCGAGTGCCGTGGCATCCAGAAACCTTCGGTAATCTGGAGCCTTTCGCTTCCTTTCTGCTTCCCCGGCCAAGCAGAGAACCCAACCCTCCGAGTCGCCTTTGGTCAGTTGCCGCCAGAACTCCGTGTGAAATTCGGCAGGCCTCCAGTAGCCGGGCATGTTTGTGAGGTAGAGCTGGCCGGTAAACCGAGGGGGAAGGACAACGGGGCGGAAGGGAGAGGCACGCATGGAGTAACCACTCCAGCACACGTGGCAAGTCGGGCTCCTGAGCTTACCGAGAGAAGCCCTTAGGCACAAAGCTTTGATACACCCCAGCGGGATCTTTACGGAGCACGCCAGAAGGCCCGACCTTCCGGGCTTTGCGGTTGTCTGGTGCTACGAGCTGTGCTAGCGGCGCGAGTCGTAAGCTTTTGCAGGACTGATTATTTCAACGCGCGGTAACATTCCCGCTGCAAACGACCGTATTTCCAAAGGCCCGCAGACTACTTGGCTGCCACGATCCTATTGAAGAGCGCCCGGAGATATGGCGCGGTGCGACTGCTTTTTGCCTCGG
Organism: Luteolibacter rhizosphaerae; assembly: GCF_025950095.1. Classification (NCBI taxonomy): domain Bacteria; kingdom Pseudomonadati; phylum Verrucomicrobiota; class Verrucomicrobiia; order Verrucomicrobiales; family Verrucomicrobiaceae; genus Neoluteolibacter; species Neoluteolibacter rhizosphaerae. The sequence goes on from NZ_JAPDDR010000002.1 coordinate 548,035, forward strand.
AGACCTCGACGGGGGTGCCGCTGGCAATGATGCGCCCCCCATTCTCACCAGCGCCGGGACCGAGATCGATCACCCAGTCGGTCTGGGCGATGGAGCGTATGTCGTGTTCGACGACTATGACGGTGTTTCCCGCATCCACGAGGCCCTGGAGCTGACGCATCAGGCGGTCGGCGTCGGCGGGATGCAAGCCCGAGGTCGGCTCGTCGAGGATGTAAAGGGTATTGCCGCGTTGCGCCCTTTGCAGTTCGGTGGCCAGTTTGATTCGCTGGGCTTCGCCCCCGGAGAGTTCCGTCGCCGGCTGGCCGAGGCGCAGGTAGCCGACTCCGATCTCGCGGAGCACCAAGAGCGAGCGCATGACGTTCTCTTCCCCCGCGAAGAACTCGCATGCCTCTCCAACTGTCATGGCTAGCACTTGGGCAATGTTCTTTTCGCGCCACTCGATCTCAAGCGTCGGGGCGTTATACCGGGAACCCTGGCAGGAGGAGCAGGGTGCGTAAACGCTGGGGAGGAACAGTAGTTCGACCATGACAAAGCCCTCCCCTTCGCAGGTAGGGCAGCGGCCCTCCGCCACGTTGAAGGAGAATCGGCCGGGGCCGTAACGACGGCGTCGCGCGGCCGGTGTCGCGGCGAAGAGTCGGCGCACATGATCGAAAAGGCCGCTGTAGGTGGCGAGGTTCGATCGCGGAGTGCGGCCTATGGGCTTCTGATCCACCCTCACGAGACGCCGGATGTGCTCCATGCCGCTCACAATGCGACCAGAGGTCTTTTCCTGCGCGATTTCCAGAAGCGGGTCGAGTTCCTCGTCCTCGGATTCGGGCGGATCGCCACCGAGCTGTTCCTGGATCAGTTCCGGTAGCGCCTGGCCGACCAAGCTGGATTTTCCCGATCCGGACACTCCGGTCACCGCGGTGAAGCAGCCTATGGGAATGTCGATGTCGAGGCCGAGCAGATTGTTGCGGGCGATTCCTTCCAACCGCAGCCAGTCGCGGGCCGTTCGAGGAGTACGGGCTTCCGGCGGTTGCAGGTCGAAGAGATACCTCCGGGTGATCGAAGCCTTGATTTTTCCAAGCCCGTCGGGAGGCCCGCTATAGATCACCCGCCCGCCCTCGCTTCCCGCGCCTGGCCCCACGTCCACCAGCCACTCTGCCTGGCGGATGATGTCCAGATCGTGTTCGACGATGAAGAGTGAATTTCCCGCCGATAGCAGGCCGCGCAATACCGTCAACAACGCCTCGCCATCTGCCGGGTGCAATCCCGCCGACGGTTCGTCCAGCACGTAAATCACGCCGAAGAGTTGGGAGAACACCTGGGTGGCCAACCGGAGGCGTTGCAGCTCGCCAGGGGACAGCGTGGGCGTGCTGCGGTCCAGGGAGAGGTAGCCCAATCCAAGGTCGATCAGCGGATGCAACCGCTCCAGCAGCTCCGAGCACAGGCGCTGGGCAGTGAGGCGCTTTTCCTCGGAAACCGAAGAGGTCCGGCGAACGTCAGGCGCGCCCCTGTGGGCGGAACCGCCCGCCGCGACGCGACGCTCGGTGGCAGCGACGCAGGCCTGCTTGTCGAGGGTCTGGTCGCTGGAGAGGTCTTTGATATGGGATAGATCGCCCCGCGCAATTGGTGCGAGCAGGGCCACGAGTCCCTCGAACGAAAGTTCACCAAATTCGGCAACGTCCAGCCCGCAAAAATTCACCGACAACGCCTCTTTCTTCAATCGCTTGCCGGCGCAAACGGGGCAGTCCCGGCCTATGAGATAGCGCGACACCCGCTTCTTCATGAGGGCGCTCTTGGTGTTGGCAAAGGTTTCCAGCACATAGCGGCGCGCGCCGGTGAAAGTTCCCTGGTAACTGGGCTCGGTGCCCCGCTTGCGGGCGACACGGGTCTGTTCCGGGGTGAGGCCCGCATAGACCGGGACGGTGGGCTGTTCGTCTGTGAAGAGTATCCAGTCGCGCACCTTCTTCGACAGTTTGCGCCAGGGCGTGTCGATGTCGTATCCCAGAGAGACGAGGATATCGCGGAGGTTCTGCCCGTGCCAAGCCGGGGGCCAAGCCGCGATGGCACGCTCGCGGATCGTTAGCGAATCATCGGGCACCATCGTCTTTTCGGTCGCCTCATAGACGCGCCCCAGCCCATGGCAGGCCGGGCAGGCGCCCTGCACCGTGTTGGGTGAAAAATCCTCGGCGTAAAGCATTGGCTGATCCGGCGGATATTCACCGACCCGGGAATACAGCATTCGCACCAGGCTGGAGATGGTCGTGACGCTGCCCACCGAGGAGCGGGTGTTGGTTGCGCCGCGCTGCTGCTGCAAGGCCACCGCCGGAGGCAGCCCGCTGATGGTATCCACCTCCGGAACGCCTGCCTGGTCGATCAGACGGCGGGCGTAGGGCGAGACTGACTCCAGATACCGTCGCTGTGCTTCAGCGAACAGCGTGCCGAAGGCAAGCGACGATTTCCCTGAACCGGAAACCCCGGTGAAGACAACAAACGCATCGCGCGGAATATCGACATCCACGTTCTTCAGATTGTTCTCCCGCGCGCCACGAACATGGACGCAGGGAGGAATGTCTTTCCGGGCGTCAGGGCGGGGTTCCAGCGGCATGGTAATGATGAGGTTCCATTTCTGCGGGGTGCAGAGCGGGCAATGCTACCACCGTCAGCGCCTCTTCGCTACTTCTCGTAAAAGTTCAAGGCACTGCCATGAACTGACCCATAGGCAAAGGTCCTCAATTCCACGTCGTTGGTCAGTCCGACATGCCCCTGGGGTCTCTCTTCGAGAGAAGACCGGAGGCAGGACGCTTTGTTATACCCAAGCGGAACCTTTACGGAGCGCTAGAAGGCCCGTCATTTCGGGCTGCTGGGGGTTTCCCGGCACGCTGGCTTTACGAAAAGCCAGGCGGTCCTCGTAGGCTCCGGGAGCCCTTGGGCAGGGGAGGGAAGCACTGTCGCTTCGGCGTGGAGGGTGGGCTCCTACGTTATTTCCCAAGAGCGAGTAGACCAAGGTCCCTGCAAGGCAATGTTAGCGCCTCATTCAAAGTCGGCGACAAAGTCAGGAAGCCGCTCCATGGGGCTGTGGGCATCGGAGATCTAGATTGAGCCCACCGAGTATGCGGCGCAGCTCTTCTAAGGGGGATCTCATTGGCGCCCATAAATTGGAGTTCATGCTTCTGCCTCCCCATAGTAGCCATACCGGCTCAGCATGAACACAAGCTACTGATCCAAAGAGAGTTAAGCTCGCCATGCTGGCTGTCGCCCGTAAGGGAAACCTTAGCCGCAAGGATTTGCTTTGGGGAGACGGGCAGCATGACGAAATTGGCGGCTTACCTTCCTAGAAAAGGCTCGGGTGTTCCCTACCCCAAGCTCATGCCTTCTCGGTCAGACTCCTCCGCAGAATCCGTGACGTGATCGTCCGGTTTGCCTCCATTCAGGTCCCATAGGTAGGCGATCACCAAGGCGAAAAACTCGTCAATCCCGTCGTAGATGTTCTGAAGCACCTCTCCAACGGGAGAATCAGAGGTATGATCCTTGAGCGGGAAAAAGCCAAACCGTGGCCCGGGATGCGCGTGCTGAATGGTGATAAGCCGCAAGGTCCCCTTATGGACCACGAAATCTCTTAGTGAAAATCTGGGACCTTTGTCGATGGATACCAGCAGAGTCAGCCACCCGTTCTCGGCGAGCCCGTACGTTGGGTCAAAGGTCAAGGCTTCATCAAAATAGGTTTTGAATACTTCCGGCAGATCGTCCCGTTTTCTGAGATCATTGATGCTTTCCCTGCCGGACCCACTTGTGAAAGACAACGTGAGACCCCAAGCCAGGATATCGAGGATGGAGCGCGCCTGCGTGAGATAGGCTTCGATTTTGGACACAATCAATGCAAAATCCACCTCCTTAATGGCACTTCGGTGAGCATAGGCTTCGTCTAACGCGTCGATCTCTGCCCTTAGGAACGACAGGCTTAACCATTTCAAATGAATCGCTGAGGCTTTGTTGCGGTAATTGGCAATTCCCAAGCGAGCGGCGTCTGTCCGAATCGCTTCTCCGAGTTCGAGAATTTGAGAGCCCAATAGTGGATCCGGCATCGACACCGTAAGTGAGTAACTAAATGCTTTGGCTTCCATAAGGTGCGTATATACTGAATCTTGGGTCCATTCGGCGGCGCGTGCGAGGGCCAAGCGTGGTCATGACGCCCGAGACCCATCGATCAATGTTCTTTTGGTGGATCGGACCTTCGAGGAGTCGAGATGAGCGAAACCAATTCACCGCTTACATGAATGAGATCGGGTTCAGCCTCCGAGAATAGTTCTCCTCCAGCGATTTGGCACGTATTGGTTTGAAAAATGAGCTGTTCGTTTATTGCGAAGGCATAGGAATCCAAGCCTCTCCCCCACAGACCATCTTTGCTCTTAGGGTAGGAGTCGTAGCTCTCGCGATTATAATGAGTCTTCATGATGTTTGCGAATGCCTTTTCCGCGTCGGCAACCATGGTCATTTGTTCGATAGAGTCGACCCCCCCTCCGAATGCCTCGTCAATATCACTGATTCCGATATCGGTTTGAATCGATATATCATCGATGTGAAACATGAAGAGCATCACCTCATCCGTCAGACGGGCTTCAGTCTTGATTTGCCCTTCGTTTGACAGAATCTTACTACGGTTGACGTGCCCGTCAAAAAGACGACTGAAACTGTCCCCTTTCTTCGAAATGCCGACGTAATGCAGCTTGAAGGTGCTGAGTGGCTTGGTGTCAGCCAGTCCGGTGACATGAACTACACCATGAGAGTGTTGGTAAAGGAGAATGTCAGGGGTGCACCAATAGACGGGCTCCTGATCGGCGTGGAGAGGCAATGCCCGAATCTTCAAGCACTTTGGGCCCAACTCCACCTGTATGCTGTCCGGTAGATCAAGTTGACCAAAATCTAATGCGAGTGGTCCGCAAATCTGTGCTCCACACTTTAGATTGAAAACCCAGACCCCGTCCGGGCCATTTGGATGGGCAACGTCCTCAAATAAGAGTTCTTCCCTTTGCCCAATAAAATATAGCTTACTGCGCTTCAGTATATCCCTAACATTTGGATCATTATATAACCAGTCTCCTTCCTGGTTGGAAATCGGCGGGTAGCTTAAATGCATCAGGTATATTCCACTCTTTCTCATTGACGGGAGTTCTCGGTGATTAGGTCGGCAGAGAAGGGCCGCTACCGTGCCGTGATTGCTTGATTCGAAGCTCTTCCAGCATAAGCGCAGGTCGGCGGCGGTGCAGCATCGCGTGGCAGTTCGGGCAAACCGGGATCAGGTCGTTGATTGGGTCCACCTCGTATTCATCCCCGATGCTGGAAATCTCCTTGAGGTGATGGACGTGGATGAAGTCCGTTCCCAGATCACCCCAGGTCTCTTCGAAGTCGAACCCGCACACCTGGCACGAGCAGCCGTAGTGATCGATGCAGGCCCGACGTGCCGCAGGGTTCCGTTCATAGGCATTGACGGTCACTTGGACCATTGCCCCCTCACGAAACGTCTGGCCACGGATCTCGCCGGGAGTCTCGGCTGGGCGAGGAGCCGGATCGCGGTCGAACGACCAAAGAACTCGAATCGGCGGTCCGTCCTCTTGCTCCACAGCTGTTCCTATCCCGGCGAACTCGAAGGGATCACGATCACCGGATCTGAAGAAGACGTAAACTTCATGGTCGCCCGACAGTAGCTGCCGAACCTGCGGCTGATCGAGGCGAGTCCCGGTTTTCCCAGACCAACGCAGGCGGTCGCCTTCGAACCGGTTCGGGTAATCGTGGCCGGTCCTGCCCGCAGTGCCGACGTTGCAGAAAATGAAGAAGGCTCCCCTTTGGAAGGAGTAGCCGGTAGACCAATCACCCCCGCTTCTTTTCTCCTGCTCAAGCCCGATACGTTCCGCCACATCGGCTCGGGAAAAGCGCTCGCCGATGGTGAATTGGTAGAGAGGCATGGGCGGGGCGGGCAGGCGATGGATAGAGACAGCTTAAAAATCGAAGATCAATGCTCCTCGTCGCCTTTTCGCCCGTCGCCTGCAGTCGAGATCCTCGACCGGAGATGGCTCGTGATTCGGCGGTCCGAGGTCAATGGCACCACAGAGTGGGTTCTTGTCGAGGAGAGGCAACTGGGCATAATGCCCGAGTGCCTACGGGAGCATCGATCTGACCGACCCACGTGCACCAAACTGCTAGAGATTTCCCCCCATGAAAAAGCTCGGTATCATTTCTGTCTTGGTGGCAGTTATCCTGGGAATCTATGGGAGCGCCTGCAATAGAGCGGGGAGCGAAGAAGATTATTGGAGCGGCGTCCTTGGACGGCAAAAGCACTATGGCTTCAGCCAATCGCGATACAACGAGACCCAAGATAAAATCGACTCGTATTCCAGAGGACGAATTGAAACGCGGAATCTCGCGTTTGGTGCTGCTGGAGTAGCCGCGGTTTTAGGCTTCATGTTGATCCTTATCGCGCCGAAAGCCGCCAGTGACGCACAGGCCCGGGCCGCACGACATTTGACCCGTTCTAAAAAAGACTCATCGCCTATTTCGGGTTCCCCCGAAGCTACGAGCTTCACGTTGAGCTGCGACGAACTCAGGCTTTTCATCGAGTTCGCGCTGAGGCGTGGCGAATTCGGTCGAATCGGCTCCTCGCCGGAAATGGAGATTTCCTTGCCCTTGATGGGGTTGGCCGAAGAAGAATGCGCTATCTCTCTGGACGAGGCCGGAGTCCTCTGGCTGATCCGGGAAGGAAAAGAGCAGCCCGTCGAGTTGGAGCCGCCCGCGTACTTCCGTGCCGGTCCCTATAGGTTCCTCGTTAGGGAAAAAGTGGAAGTTCCTGCGACGCCAGCGCCACCACCAGCGAAAGCCGGACCAGCATTGGCTGAGCCACCCGCGCCCGCCCCCAAGCGCCGATCCCCGAAGGCTGCAATCGCGGTTCTGTCCGTCGTCTGTCTCGCCGCCGCAATCTGGTTCGCGGTTCAGAACGCCAAGGACAGGGAGGTCCCGGCTGCCCCTGCGTCGACGCAGACAGCATTGATCCCCCAATCTGATCCTGCCCCCAAGGCTGCATCAGCGGTCGCGTCAGAAGCGAAACCACCTCCGTCGGATAAGGCGGAGACCGAAGCTGAAACCGCCAAAGCCACGCCATCCGCTGCACCTGATTCTCCGCCGGTTGCGGAGCCAAAAGAAACGGACACGATCGATCTTGAGAAGTTGGCAAAGGTGGTGAGTCCTTGCGTTTTTCGTGTCGAGGTGGTCGACGAAGCGGGCACAGCCATCGGTTTAGGAACCGGCTTCGCTGTCTCTTCGGACGGGCTGGTGGCGACCAATTTCCATGTGGTCGAGCACGGTGCGAAGTTTGCGCTGATTACCCAGCAGGGAGCAAGGTTCGACAACGCTCAGCTCGTAGCCGAAGACCCGGCCTCTGACCTTGCTGTTCTAAAGATCGAGGCAAAGGACCTTCCGTTTCTTAAGCTCGCCGCCTCAAGTGATGTGCCGGTTGGCAGGAGGGTTGCGGTTTTCGGGAGTCCCCAAGGCCTGGGAGGTACGCTTTCGGAAGGGATTATCTCAGCCACACCGCGAGACCTGAAGGAGCGCTTGCCGGACCAACTGCTGCCCAATGGAGGCGTTTTGCTCCAGACCAACGCTCCTATTTCTCAAGGGTCGAGTGGTTCGCCGCTCTTTGATTCCGAAGGCCGGGTCATCGGGGTCATGACGATGATACTCCATGGCGCGTCTCAGCCGCAAAATCTGAATTTCGCAGTTCCGGTTGAAGCACTAAAACCACTGATTCCAAAGACTGGGTTTCAATGGCCGTTTTTCGGCCGTCAACGTCCAAAGCCAGGGGATTCAACAGCTGAAATGAAGGTGCCGGACAAGGGCTCCAAACCGTCCGAAGTTGCTCCTATGGCTGACCCGGCCTACCGGGAGCTACGCGCAAAAATTGAGAAGCAGGAATGGGTGGAGGCAATGAAGCTCGCAGGTGCGCTCGTAGAGAAGTATCCGAAGGCAGCGGTCATTCACTTCGACTACGCCTATTGCGCATCTGCTCTCAGGCTGGACCGCCAGGCGGAGTTGTCATACCTCAAGGTTTTAGAGATTCTTCCGAACGATGCTGCAACCTGGCACAATCTTGGAATCGCAATCGCGAACCAGAACCAGACGGAGAGGTCCCTAGCTGCCTTTGAGCGTGCTGTTGCACTGAAACCTGATGCGGCAGGCTCCTGGAGACAAATTGTGATCGGCAACGTTGTCCTTGGGAACTGGCCCAAGGCGACCACAGCGCTCAACACACTCGATCAAGTCAATCCGGCTGAATCAAAAGAACTCTCCCGCTTTCTTTCCAGATTCAGGCTTGGCGACGCCGGTTTCAGGCAAGCAGTGGCCGGGAACCTTTCAAAGAAGCTCGGAAACATCGCCAAGGACGGCGCAGTCAGGGTTCGTGTAGTCGGGGTCGGAGCGAACGACACGCTTTCCGTTCGCTCAGGTCCGGGTGCCACCTTTTCGGTTGTGACTGCGGTCGCCAACGGCACGGAGATGTTTGTGACTGGGCGATCCGAGGTCAATGGCACCACCGAGTGGGTGCCGGTAGAAGATGGCAACTGGTCCGGTTGGGTTGCCGCGAGATTCCTCGCGCCAGTCGATTAGGCTGGAAGCTGCAGAAAGAGGAAGCAGGCTCGCTTCCCGGTAGCTCCGGCCCTCTGATATACCCAAGGGTCACTTTTACGGGGCGTGACCCAAAGGCCGTAGCTGCGGGGCTCCAAGGCCAAGGGAAGGACTCCAGGGCCTACGAAGTGCCAGCCCGGCTTCGTAGGCTGCCCCGGAAAACTGAGCGTGGACGAGCGACCGCTTGACATTCATTCGGGGATGGTGTTCAGATGAACTAATGACCGCGCTGCATCCTTCGCCTCCTCGCTGCACGACCCTCGAAGAATGTCGTGTCGGGGACTGGGAGGACTCGCGGTTTGTTCGGGAGTGGAGCCTACGGGAAGGCGTCCAGCTTTATCAGCCCCTGGGACCCGGTGAACACGGGGGGAGCCCGTTCGACGAAACCCGCTTCGACTACGGCCGACCGATCTGGGAGTTCCGGCGGTGCTTGTCGCCGCGGGCCGACGATCTTGGCGGACATTCAATTTGGAGGCGCATCGCGTGAGGCAATGGAGGCGGGCGATCCAGCACGCCCGGAGGCCGTTTGGCGTGAAGCAGAGCCACGGTTAGGAAAGGCCCGCGTGAAGGGCTACGTCGGGCGCTTGCGTCCCGGAATCGTGGTCTCCGTGATTGAGCTTACCCATGGCGATCTCGTGGCGCGGGTTGAAACCGACTGGGGCCTCAGCCGCCGGATGTTTTGCCACCACTTGGACTTCGGTTTGGAGTTCAAGACCAGGACCGGCGAGTGGGTGCGCGAGGGCGATTCCCGCGCCCTGCGGTTCCTCCTCCGGGTCAGGGATGAACTTGCGGCTGGAAAGCCCGAGCGACATGTCAGCGACGACGGGCGCAGGCTCGATGCTGAGATGGTCGCCAAGGTTCTGCGACGAAATGGGTGACTCTCCTACGTAAAGAAGTAATGGAGGCAGCAGCGAGAAGCCAGCAATCTCCACCTTCTCCCCCCCAGAACCATGGTCTTTCGAATAGCACTTCTAGGACTCCTTGTTGCAGTGGCAGTGGCCATTTTCGCGACCCTGCCTTCGGTCAAATTGAATCCGGTCGAGCGTGAGGTTCAAGCAACCGACGAGTTCGGGATCGATCTCGCCTTTACTGAGCCGCTGTTCCCACCGCGAAGCCTTTCCGAGTTCCCCGCCGGCGGAGACTCTAGCGAGAAATGCCGAGTCCTTTTCAGCGATGACTCGGTGTTCGTTGATCTGGGTGCGGGCCTGTCGGGGGAGAATTACTACCGATTCTGCGGCAAGCTTCGGAATCATCCTTCGATCCTTTTCGACTTCGAGAGCGACGCGGAAGGATTCCGTTCATTTCTCAACGAGGCTTCGTTCGTGAGCGCTGGCCTTGAGAAAGGAATGCTTTCGACGGGGACTGATCACGCAGTCGCGGTGTTTAACGGCATCGGGGATGTGGGCAAAGAGGTCGCGGTTCTTATAAGGGACATCGCCCTCGGTTCGTACAAGTTGGCACTGGATCCCCAATACCGAGCGAAGTTCATGAATTCCATGGCGGAGGTTCTCGCACGCCTCGGCCGAAAGATTGACGAGCTTACATGGAGCAGTGTGTGGGAAGTCATTCGAAGACTGGATCCGTCCCAGATAGACGACGCCATACAGGGGATTGCCCACTTGTATTGGGAGGACAAACGGGAGCTTGAAGCCAAAGAAGCTGGTTTTGGGACAGAATCAATCCGGCTTGGGGAGGCAACGTGGCAATTGCTTGATTCCAGAACCGGCGCGCGGGTGGCTGGCAGCTTCGCACCTGACGTCGCCATTATCACCGTGTCCATCGCTCTTGCGCCAGCAAGTGGAGGATCGTCCCTCTCACTCTCCTCGGTTGGAACGTTTGGCCGCACCATCGGAACCAAGGTGGCGGGAAAGGTCGGTAGATCCGAGGTCCTTCGCCTGGCTTCGCCGGATGACATGGCTGAGCTGACTTCTCTCTTCGCGCATTCCGGGACGTTGTCCGCGCGTGCCCGAAAAGCACTGGAGGTGTCGCATGCGGCCAGCGCAGCAAAATCTTCTAGGCTCCTGAGCCTCACCTCGCTCGTTGATCCAGCCAAGATCTCAACGCTCGCGTCTAACCGTGCGATGAATGCTCGGCTTAAGAAGCTGCTGTATCAGCTCCATTCCGTCGAAGGCGCAGGCGTCAAACCAGGTGATGCTCTAGGCGAAGTCTACCGAGGGTTGCTCGGCAAACCAGTTCCCCCCGGCTACTTTCACTCGGCCTCATTGGAGGGCAGCAACATCGAGGCCAACTACCGACTGGCCCGCGAATGGGGGCTGTTCGACTCGCCTGAGAACCTCGATGCGCTTCGGCACGGTCGTTCTCCGAAGATCCTAAATGGCCCTCACGCTGGAGAGTTGGTGGATATCGACCATCGAATTCCCGTGAAGTTCGCGCCCGAACTGTCGAACTCTCCAGGTAATCTCATTCTCTCGCCCTCGTCTGCCAACCGCAGCAGAGGGGCGGCAATCGACCACCGTATGAAGTCGGCGGTAGAGGCTTTTGAAAAGGAGACGAATTGGCGAGCTGGGCCCGAACTTCGCAGCATGCTCCTGGCTCCCTAAGTTCACGGCTCTCTGGTGAAATCAATGAATTCGCCTCGATTCCACACGCTCCCATCGCTATCCATAGACCCATGTGGAGATTCTTTAGCTGCGTTGCCTTTCTCATTTCGGGCTTGGCAGCCTGTGCTGTTGAGCAAGATCTCCCTCAGCTGGTGGAGAAAATCTCACCTTCCGTTGTTTCCATCCAGGTGTTGACTGCAGAAGGTGGAGAGCGTCTTGGCAGCGGGTTCTTTGTGGGGCCAAACGGCGAAGTCGCCACGAACTACCATGTGGTAGAGGGAGGGCGAAGAGTGACGGCCAAGACATCAACTGGCGTTCAGCTTTTTAGCTCCGGCGTTCTGACGCTCGATGAGAAAACTGACCTGGCCATCCTGAAATTTGGAGCAAAGGATGTTCCTCCCGTAGTCCTCGCCGACCCTGCGAAGATCCGTAAGGGCGAGCCGGTGATGGTGACAGGGAGTCCCCAAGGGTTCGATCAAAGCGTATCGAACGGCATTGTCTCAGCTGTCAGAACTGAAGGGGCATGGGAGCAAATCCAGATCACCGCCCCCATTTCACCTGGCTCCAGCGGATCACCCGTGGTCAACATGTCCGGTGAGGTCGTTGGCATTGCGACCTTCATGCGGATCGATGGTCAGTCGCTCAACTTCGCTAGCTCAGTGAAGCACTTGAAGTCATTGGTAGACGGCTTGAAGAACTTGGAAGTGACGCCGCTCGCCGCGGCGCTCCCCGCACGGGAGAGGGCGAGAGGCACTACCGATCGCCCGACGGCTACTTCCCAGCCACGGCCCGATCCCGCGCCCGCTTCCGACAAGGCGGCCGGCATCGATAACTTCTGGAAGAGCTACTGGGCATCCCAAACCGCCAACGATGCCGGAGTATGGGCGAGTCATTTCACCGCATCGTCAGACTACCAGTATATCAAAGGGGCGAAGGCCACTCGGCGCGACCTCACCAAGAGCGCAGAAAAGTTTCACCAACGCTATCCGAGTCGGAAGCTGACGTTGATTGGTCAACCTCAAGTCGTGGAAATCGAGGGAGCTACTACCCGCGTTGGTTTCGATTTCTCCTACCGCTACGTTTACCAGGGCGAAGGTCGTCTGCATCAGGAGTGGCCAATGTGGAACTGGCACTCCAGTGGACCAGCGACGGCTGGAAGATCTACAAGTTCCGAGAGAAGATCGAGCGCCGCTAGAATGGCAGGAGCCGAATCGATTGGAAGTCGACGGCGCAGTTGCGAGTTCCTCGCTCGGTCGATGGTGCCCCTGGCGGCCTTTCGGCCGGTCATTAGATCGCCAGCGCTTGATTCACGATTTCGTTCAAGCTCCGGCCGCGGAAGTCAAGGTCGGAGGTCTGGATGCACCGCATCAGCCGGGGAAGTGCCTGGTCGCCGGGTACCAGATCATCGGGCCGATAGACCCCGGAATGCGTCAGTTGCATTCGGATCTCCGGTGCGTCGAGTTGCTCCAGCAGCCTGCTGAGGATCGCGTCCTCCGAGGACTGCCCCGCGATGGCAGCTAGCTGATCTGGGGTAAGTGCTTCGATGCTTCTGGCGAACGCAAACTGTCGCGCGGTTTCGGGTTCACTACCGGCCTCCTCAATCAGCGTCAGGCCTTCATCGTGCGGGAGGCCAATCCGAACGAGCAACGAAGCGGCGACTGTTCCGGTCCGGCCGACCCCGGCGGCACAGTGGATGGCGAGGACGGTTGTCGGGCGGTGAAGAAGGCCGATCAGTCTATCCAGTAGACCGAGGAACGCCTGGAGATCCCTCGGGACAGACCGATCACGAATCGGGAACTCCAGCCAGCGTTCGCCAAGCTTCGCGGCCTCCAGGAACTCCCGGTAGTCGGGAGCCTTGCGCTTCCTCTCAGCTTCTCCGGCCAGGCAGAGGACCCAGCCTTCTGCACTGCCCTCGGTCAGCGGTTGCCAGAAGCGGGCGTGATACCCCGCGGTTCGCCAGTAGCCGGGCATCTCGGTCAGGTATAGTCGGCCGGGGTAACGGGAGGGAAGGGCTACGGGTCGGAATGGAGAACCAAGCATGGGAACGTCCATTCCATCATGGGGCGCAAGCCTGGCTCCGGGGCTTTCCGCAAAGCGGGCGCGCCGTAGGCCAGCCGCTTTGATATACCCAAAGGGAACTTTTACGGAACGCGGCGGAAGTCCCGTCGTTCCGGGCTTTTCGGACCTTCTGGAGAGAGCTGGGGCTACGAAAAGCTACTCGGGTTTCGTAGGCTCCGGCAGTCTTTCGGCGGGGGAGGGATGCACTGGCGCTACAGCTTGGAATCGCGCTGGGGAGGGGGATTGTCAGATTATTGCCGGGTGTGCTGTAATCGTCAGGTTCGGGCTAGGACTTCGGTGGCTGGAGTCGGCCCGACGAACCACAGCATGCGTTTCATCATCCGCGAACATCGTGTGGTCCGTATCGGCGAACCACGACCGTCCAGCCAAGGCGACAACCCCGAAGCGATCTACCGCTACTTCAACGAGGTCGTCGCTGCCGACCCGGCCCACGAGCCGGACAAGGAGCACCTGGTTGTGCTGTTCCTGAACACCCGGCTGGAGATCTTCGGATGGCACCTGGCCGGCCTCGGAACTCTAAACGAGGTGTCGTTCCATCCAAGGGAGGTCCTTCGGCCAGCGATCATGAGCGGTGCGTATGGCTTCGTGCTCACCCACAATCACCCATCAGGTGATCCAAGTCCGAGCATCAGTGATGACCGATGCACCAGACGCTTGGTGGAGGCGTCCGACGTGTTGCAGATTCGGTTCTTGGATCATCTGATCGTCGGTGACCCCCTGGCCGGGCGGAAGCCTTGGTTCTCGTTCCGAGAGAGCGGGATCATCGTGTGATGCCCAGCGACTTGGTCTGTCTGGGCAAGTCCTACTCGTCGAAGTCCCTGACGGCCATCGCGGCACGGTTGGCATCGAGGTAACAGAGCCAAATGGCGTTCCAGACTCCCGGTTGGTAGCTACCGGCCAGGTTGTCGCTGAAAACCACCTCAAACCCTGACGAATGATTCGCGGCGAGACTTCGGCGGACAACTTCCGCCCCCATGTAAGGGACCGCGTTGTTTGCACCATGGAAGACCACCGCTGCTGGCTTAATAAGGGCGATCAGGTCCAGAATGTACTGGTGGGGATCACTGTAACCACAGCAGGAAACCAAGGCGGCTTCTTCGATGCTGTTGAAGTTGTAAGACGACCACGGCTCTGACGTGATCCAGGGAAAGAAGTTCGCGGCTACCAGATGGAACGGTTCATCGAGGCCTCGGGCCTCACAGTTCTGACTGGCGAGAAGTTGAGCGGGTTTTTGCAGCTTCGAGCGCATTCCTGTCCGATCCACGGTGGGGACAGGCGAATTCAAATATCCTTTGCCCTGGCCGTAGTTGATGCCAACTGCCAGCACGACCGGGAGATCGTCGTCGCTGCTTCCGGTAGTGTCGTCCATCACCGCTCCAACGGCGACTGATCCCACCGCTACCTGGCTGGCTGCGGCGTTGGGGTCCGTGAGCGTGAGGCAGGTATCGACGAAATTCCGAGCGGACTTGTAGCCTTTCGGAGTTTTCCCGCAGAAACAATCGCAGCGGTTGGTGTCAGCAGCCTCGAGTGGGCGAGTGACGGAGGCTGTGCCCGGTGGTAGAATTTCAGGGCCAAGTGATCCTTCGGCTCCCAGTGGCTTGGCGAGCGTCTCCCTGTTGAATTGATCAATGATTCTTTTGAGGTCGGCGGCCTTCATTCGTCTGTTAGACAGATTTACGAATCTTATGTCAACGGACGGGAATGGAGGGCGAGACAAAGAAATCTGCGAGATGCCAACTACCGGCTTTCCGCATCTGCCCGGTTGCCCTATGAACGGTATCACAGTGCGAGTCCCGATCCTTCTATTTCTCCTGGCTACCGCTGCGTGCGGCCAGGCCAATGTCTCGAAGCTCCTGGAACAGGGGCTGAAGGGCGCAGTCGCCACGCTGGCTCCCGTCCCGGACTCTGAGAAGCGGGACGTGCTGACAGCGACCGCGACGCTGCTAGCGAAGCACGTGATTTTCCGCCCGGATGGTTCGGCTTCCTCGACCTATCACGAGAAGTCGCAGTGGCCTATAGAGTGGCGGAAACTTGTGGTCAGAACAATCACCAAGCAGCCCGTTTCTGACGCCGACCGACTTAACGGAGTGACGAGGCGATATTACGCAGGCTTGGCCTGTGACGCCTGCCGAGATTGGAAGCCAGGCACTACCTCTTGGTCGGAATGGAGGCAGACGGGCTTCATCTATTTTCCGTCCGCTATCACGTTGGAGGAGAAGAACGGTGTTCTGACCGCCACGGGGAATTCTCAGCTGCCGAGTTTCTCGCCCGGCCCCGGCCCTTCAATCATGGACAGGCATGCACCAGCCAAGAACGACGGGCTTCCGCCCGGAATGACCCGAATGAAATGACTGCCCAGGCCGATGTGATCGACGCCCCTCGCTACAGGCACCTGAATCAGGAAGAGCGAATGGAGCTTTGTCGCTTCATACGCCGCTACGTCCCAATCGCGAACGACACGAAGAACGCGTTCAGGAAGTTCGCCCGGTGGCAGATCTCTCTTTTACTCTGGCGTTGGACCGCCGACGCCTACTGCAGGCATGAAGGCGTAATCCGCCCGGACGCTATCAAATACGACGTTGAAATGCTACCGGCGACCAAAAATGCGCGGGAGCTTCGCAAGAAATCGATTCGCGGTCTCCGCCACGAGCACACGGTTCCCCGAATCGCACTCGCCCAGAGGATCATTGATAGCGATCTCTGCGTTGACGGCATCTACGCATTGCTGACTAGGCACTGCCGGGCAGTGATCGTGACGTTGGAGGAGGACCAGATTCTTTCGAAGCACGGGAAGAAGAGCATGGGGGGCGAGTGGGAATGGGAAACCGGCTGTCCGTATGCCCGCTACAAATCCGCAGGCCTCCTTGAAGTCCTCGATTGGAATGGATCGCGCCACGACTGCCCGGACGACGCGGCATGCCGCAAGGCCTAGACTGTGACTCTCTCGGCGTTCAGGACTTTCAGCGCGTAGTCAGTGACGCTCTTCGTGGCCTCGAAGTGGAGATCCCGCTCGACCGGTAGGCCCACGGGTCCGGCGTGGATCGTCCAGCGAAACAGCCCCGACCTCCGGGCATAGGCAGCCATTCCATCATGGGGCGCAAGCCGGGCTCCTGCTCTTTGGACGAAGGGGCTCCGCCGCCAGCCGTTGGTCCGGCGCTTTGATATACCCAAAGAGAACTTTTACGGAGCGCGCCCGGAAGCCCGTCCTTCCGGGCTACTCGGGCTACTCGGGCTACTCGGGCTACTCGGGCTACTCGGGCTACTCGGGCTACTCGGGCTACTCGGGCTACTCGGGCTACTCGGGCTACTCGGGCTACTCGGGCTACTCGGGCTACGAAAAGACGCCCGAGTTTCGTAGCCACCAGAGACTCCGGGCGAGGGCGAAAAGCACAGTTGCTCCGGGCGCAGAAGCCAGCTCCGGCATTGATTTGGCGACTTCGCGGCCGACCACTCCTCA
Source organism: Luteolibacter rhizosphaerae (assembly GCF_025950095.1). Classification (NCBI taxonomy): domain Bacteria; kingdom Pseudomonadati; phylum Verrucomicrobiota; class Verrucomicrobiia; order Verrucomicrobiales; family Verrucomicrobiaceae; genus Neoluteolibacter; species Neoluteolibacter rhizosphaerae. The sequence continues at coordinate 564,787 of NZ_JAPDDR010000002.1, forward strand.
GATTCTCTTACTCCAGCTCCTCCATCAGCTTTTCAGCGCGCTTCACCAGACGACTGAGCGGAACTCCCAGCGCATCGGCTAGAGCTTTGCAAATGTGAATCGACGGCATCCTGTCGCCGCGCTCAAAGAGAACGATTCCCGCCCGAGCTACACCTGCCATTTCCGAAAGACGAGTCTTCGAGAGCTTCTTGCGTTCGCGTTCCGCCAAGAAAACACCGCCAAGTTTCTTCCCAAATTCAACTGGTTCCGCTTTCACCAGCGATCCAGCTATCAGTCTTCAGGAAGACAACGGGCCGTCATAATTGTGACGGGTAATATTGACCTGAATCCTTCGGGGTGCTGTAGTTTCGACGATGGCAGCCACTCCCTCCTCGACGAAATTCGCCTGTCCCTCATGCCGCAAACAGCTTTCCGCGCCTTTGGAGGCCATAGGCTCTCAGGTTGCCTGCCCCGGCTGTTCGACCCCAATTCTGGTTCCCGCCGCTAGGGCGAAGAAGGCCTCGGCGCTCCCGAAACTGGCAGCGGTTGCGGTGGTCGTCGTCTTGGGCGTAGGTGTGGTCTCGGTCCTCAGCGGCGGCAGCGGGCCAAGCGGAACAGGAAAGGCCTCCTCGGCTTCGGAGGGGGCGTTTTCCCAAGGAGGGAACTCCCGAGCTACCAATCTCGCGGATCAGATCTACGGGAAGCCGATAAAGCGCTCCGGGTCGGCGGACTGGGAGGTGGTGTTCGCCTACTATGCGAAGGCGCTCGGAGCCAGTCAGATCATGTTTTCGGCGCAGGAGCGGAAAGGGAAGCTGGCAATCCTCCCGGGGCGGTTGGTGGTCGATCAGGTCGGCGACGGTTTCATCATGGCGTCCCATACTGCGAGCCGCGAGCAGTGGGTGCTTCATCCGGACAATCCGCGGGCATTGGATGAGATCGCGCTGACCGAGGGAACTTCGATCGCGCAACTGGTCGGCGTTTATGCAGGGCCTGAGCAGATGGAGACCGTCGACGGCGCGCCCCGCCGGATTCCCGCGATGATCGTGTTCGGGATGCTGACCAGTAAGGGCTACCTGGACTTCGAAGCGCCGGGAGCGGCCCGCGCTTCCGCCGAGGAGCTGAAGCCCTACGTAGACGCCCAGGCTAGCCGCGAAGCGCAAGAGAAGGCCAAGGAAAAGGCAGAAGAGGCCGCGCGAGAGGCGGAGCGGCAGGCCCAGCGGGCCAAGGACATCGCGGAGCTGGAGCAGGACCCGTCGTGGAACCCGAAAGCGAAGCCAGCCGAAAGTAAGCCGGCGCCGACTTCGAAGCCCAGTGAACGGCCCGAGGAAACCCCGAAGCAGCCCAGTCCCGCGAACAATGATCTCGCGAAGGCCCGTGCCGATCTCGCGGCGGTAAAGTCGAAGATCGAGGGCGAACGGAAGCGGCACGCCGATGCGCTGAACGTTATCAACACACTCACTCTCAATAAGACCAAGCCGGTCAAAGAAGGCTCTCCTGCCTACCACCGCTGCATGGAGGCGTCCCGAATCATCGCGGAGGTGGAAAAGGGCGCGCCCGATCTGAAGGCCGAGAAGGCGCGGCTGGAGACGCTCGTAGCTGAGCTTGATCCCGAAATCCAGGAGTGATGGACGCGGCGATCACAATCCGGCGCGGAGACCGCCTCTACGGTCCGTATTCGCCCGACCAGATCCGGGAGATGCTAGGGACCGGCTCAGCGGTTCTCGATGATGAAGCCTGGAGCGAGACCCATGGGCAATGGACGACGCTTCGTCATCTGCTCGCTGCCGTCCCCAATCCTACGGGCCACGGCCCGCCCGATGCGCTCGACTCCCTGCTGGGTGATCCGACCGAGGGCGGTTCGCGCCCCCTCGCGCAGGAAGCGGATTCTGGGATGGAAGACCGCATTGCTACCGTCCTGATGGCGGTCGGACTCATCGCGATAGTCCTGGGTACCGTCACTATCGTCCAGCACATGGACGCGATGAAGGCGCGACAAGCGCAGAGTTCCTCGCAAAGCCCCGCGTCCCACTCTCCTTGAAACGGAACGGGGCATGTCGCCCAAACAACCGAAATTGATTCACCAAGCTCCCCTAATCATGCTGCTCGCCTGTCTGCTCATCGAAATCGTGGTGCTGGTCATACTGGCGATCCTGCAACGGCTGCCTCAGTACGTCGCGAACGTCGGCGCGGGACTTGTCGCGGGGTGTTTCCTAGCCTTCTACCAAGGAAAAGAATCCCTGGGGGTGAATCTGGGCGTTTGCGGCCTCATCAGCTTCTTCATCGTTATGGGCGCGATCATCCTGTGGCATGGAGTCCGCGTTGCGGTTCTCTCGATCGGCAATCTCCCAGCTCTTGCCCAGGCGATCGATATCGTGGCGATGCAAAGCGCGGTCGCCAAATCCTTGGCGGGAAAGCGTAGCAACCCTAACAGCTACGGAAATCGACGGGTTGCGGAGGAGGTGGTGCGCGCGCTGACCAACAGCAAGCCAGAGGAGTGAGTTGCGTCGAACTTGCCAACAGCGCCTGCATCAAAATGAAGACACAAGCACGAGCCTTTGTGAAGTAGGTGTGCGCGGTTGAAAACGGGAGCAGTACTGCTCGTCAAGTTCCCCCGTTCTGTTCACGGCTTCGAAAGCCGTCGATGGCTGGCCTAGAATCGTTCCGCGACTTACCTAACAGGAATTCGTATCTGCGTTATCCCTTGGGTCACCAGTCTTCAATTCGACCGGCAGTCTTTGCCAACTCGGCATACTTCGAAAGCGGCGTGTGGGTGTCGAACTCAAGGTCCACCTGGATCTCAAATCCATCGGTGGCAGCGAGCGCCTCCAACTCATTTAGATCCACGTAACCAAGCTCCGGCTGTCCAAGTCCCAGGTCGCAGAGGCCAAAGGCTACATTCGTGTCCGGGTTCAGCTCCGTAAGCAGCCAAATTGCGCACCCTTTTGGCGCGAATAGTTTCACCTCAGGATAAAGGTCCGGACATACTCCTGCTTCGGGCGCGACGATCATGAGTTCCCAGTTTACGATGAGGCTTTGACGGAGATGTTCGGGGAGCAAGGACATGGGAAAAATGGCCCGAATTGAAACTCACGAGAAAGTTCCCGTCAAGTAGACCACCCCTCTTGCCCGCGGCGATAGGCGCGCACGATCGCTCCCAATCGAGCGTGCGTGCCATTGGTCACATCAGGTCGTCGCGGTAGTACGGAGGCGTGTGGCAGAGGACCGGGTGGCTGTTTTTCTCCGCAACGTGAGCGAGCACGTGACAGAGGCAATCGTCGTCCGAAACGTCGTCCCCGGTAGTCTGATTCTCCCAGTCGATTGGCAGGGGACGGGACGCGCACGAACCAAGACCACCGATCAGCGCCATCAGACGGTGTTCGATGGCCTCTGCCAGTGAACGGGCGCCTGGATTCGATCGCTTGAGGATGTTCCCATCGGGACACATGAATTTGGACAGGGGCTTTCCATCGACCGTGAAGCGATGGTCCGCGAGCGTTTTCCAGAACGACGCATCCAGCACGATCGGCTGTTGGCCGATGTAACCGTTCAAGTGTGTGCCTCGTACGACCGAGTCGCGAATCAGGTGATACAGAGCGACGCGATCTTCCAAGGCAAGCTTCCAGAAGCCTTCACGAGCATGCTCGTCCATGGTGACGGAGGGAAGGAACCATTTGTCGCCAGCACCCCGCAGTCTGAGAACCTGTAGGTTCCGGCGTCCGAGCGCCGCACCGATCTGGCGTGCCGCGTTGGTCCCGTTCTCGTCCAATTCGCCTAGCAAGCCGGTTCGTCGACCAATCTCGCACATCTCACGGGTCGTGAACATGAGCCTTCCTGTGCGCCGGATGATCTCGGTGCCGTTGAGGGTGAGGTTCGCGATGATTGCCGCGACATTGTCGGAGAACCCAGTGCCGACGACTTTCTTTGGTTTGTGAGTCTCGTCAGCAGGGCCGGACATTTTCTGGGAAGTAATCTGTGGTTTCATGGAGCGTTGATTGAGTGGGAGATGAGATCAGTGGTAGTGGGCATTCAGGGTGCGAACGCTTCTGGTGACAGGCTCAAGTGCCGCAGTTCTTCGGAGGGCACGAAGCCCTGCAAACTCCTCATCCGGACCGCGCGAGCAGGGTTGCCGAGATAAAATGCGAGCTTCCCATCAAGACGAACGACCGGGAGGTCGAGACGCTCCAACAAGGCTCGCACCTCGGGTTGCGGCAGACGGTTCAGGCTGGCGATTTCTTCGATGGTCGCCCAGGAGCGGCCCAGGATCGGGACCAATTCCTGAAGCTTGAGATTTGGGGCTGACGGATTCTTTTGATTTGAGTTCATCGCTTTGGCGTTTATTGCGCCCGCAACCGCGGATGCGTTGCCCCAGTGAGCCTCGCTGTCGGCAGCCATGCACCGGGCCATCAGGAGTCCGGTTCCCATAATGGCTGCGGCCCCGCAGGGTTCCCGAACGGAAGAGGCGAATGGGTGTGACCGGAGTGCCACTCCCGGCGGGGACTTCGGGTATCGGCGGCGGGCAGGGCAGCGGAGTTCAAGTGTGATGTTCATCGGGTTGGTCCGAGCGGATTGTCTCGTTCGGGGGGCGGGAGAATCGCGTTTCCAATCGCTCCGGTCACCAGGCTTGGATCGAAGTCGCTCCCATCAAGGCTTCTCGCGCTAACGGGTTCTCCGCCCAAACTGAGTGGGGGCCTTGTTACCGGGCGAATGGACATTCGTGCGGTAACCTTGTGGCTTATGTTGAAATGCCAGCATGCAGACATCCGCCGCGACCAACTGGGTTTGTTACTACCGGTGCAGCACAGAAGGCCAGGGACGCTCGGGCCTCGGCCTGGAAGCCCAGCGCTCTACCGTCGCTCACTTTCTGGCCAGCCATCCGGGCGAGGTGATTGCTGAATTCACCGAAGTCGAATCAGGCCGGAAGGCCAATCGTCCGAAGCTCAAGGAGGCGCTCGGTCTTTGCAGGAAGCGCAAGGCGCACCTTGTGATTGCGAAACTGGACCGTCTGGCGCGCAGCGTCGCAATGATCAGCAGCCTGATGGATAGCGGGGTTCTCGGCAGCCGACATGCCGAACGCAACCCGCTTCATGCTGCACGTCTACTCCGCCATGGCAGAGGAAGAGGCCAGATTGATCTCCGAGCGCACGAAGGCTTCTCTCGCGGCAGCAAAAGCCAGAGGAGTGGTGCTTGGGGAAACCGGCCGCGTTCTCGCGAAGCGACACCATGAGCAAGCGATTGCCAAAGCCGAGCAATACCGGGAAGTCGTGGAACTCGCCAAGGCTTCCGGGGCCAAGACTACGCGTGATTTGAAGGATTACCTCAATCAGCACGGGATTCCTTCACCAGGCGACGGCTTGTGGCACATCCCGAACACCCATCGACTGTTGAAGCGGCTGGGCTACTAGATGCTCACCGTAAAATCGGTAAGAGGGTATACCAAGCCTGTGGAATTACGGGGGGCAACGCGTGCGAGATTACTACAGAACACGTAGTAAGGTGGGAAAACAGCTTGGGCCATTCCTGTCAATCGGCGGGTATCTTGTAAAGGAGGCCGGTCTGTGTTGGAATGCATGCTGATGAATTCCCTCGATCCCGTCCCTGAAGCAATTGGAGCCGTTGAAGCCCGCGAGGAACAGGCGCTGAAATTGATCGGGCGTACCACCGCTGTGTTGGTTGCATTGCTCGCGGTGAGCGCGTTCGTTCTGAGCTTCGAAGCTCTTCGTGAGCTGGCGGAGCGCGAGGGAGGGCTTGTGGGACCGGCCTCACTGATGTTTCCGGTAATCGTTGACGGAGCCATCTGCATTTTCAGCCTCTCCGCGCTGCGTGCCGAGCTTGCCGGTGACCATCGAGACGTCCGCTGGATCAAGGGGCTGGTGCTTGCCGTTACCCTGTCGTCGGTGGGACTGAACACGCTTCACGCTCACGGACGTCCGCTTGCGATGGTGATTGCAGCAGTCCCCCCGTTGCTGCTCTACGGCTCCCTTGAGGTGCTCCTCCTTCAGGCGCGCCGCCGCTTTGTCCCTGCTGAGGCGAAAGCGAGGCCGCGCGTTCCGAAGTCGATCCCGAGCCAGTCTGACGTTGAGGAGCGGCGCGAAAAGGCTCTGTCCCTCGCCAAGAAGGGACAGAGCCGTCGTGAGATCGCACAAACGCTCGGCGTTTCGGCTGCGACCGTCAGCAAGTATCTTCGGGAATCCGCCTAGATCCCCGGCATCAGCAGTTGGCCTTCCGGGGCCTCCGCCTTGTTCGCGGCATATTCGAATAGATCCCCGGCCTTGGAGATCAGCCGATCAGCCTCGAAGGTAGGGAAGAGTCTCTGAAGCCTCTCCAGAAGCCCGGTAACCGCCGGGGTAGGTCGTAGACAATGAAGCTTGAGCTGGGATTTAGCCCGCTTGGCGTTCTCCACGTCCGTGAGCTTGAGCGAGAAGCCCGCCGATTCCAAGCAGTCGAGCAACTGGCGGTTCGCAAGCACTCGCTTGAGCCCGAGTTCCTCGTGTGCATACGCACGAAGGAACAACTTGAGCACTGCATTCTGTTCGGGGTCCTTTTTCCGGGATCTCTTCAAGCCCGCGGTTCGCTCGATTGCCATGTATCCCTCGAAGTCAGCGAGATCAGATTCGCTCTTCAGCACCCGCTGGTTCTCCCTTGTGAACGCATGCCAGCTGTCCCTCAGGCGCTGATAGACGGCCGCATTCGGGAGCGGCTGCGTGCGGAACCAGACGTGATCGATACCAAGGATAGGAGAGGTTCCGCGCTCACTGGTCGGCAAACGCTTCCAATCGAAATCCATCCGGTAGGCGATATGCTGCTTGTACTTCCCCACGTCGAGAGCGCCATCAGCATCATGGATTTGACGAAGCGTCCGGAATAGCTCGATCTCATAGCGGTCGTTGCCCTCCCGCTCGATGAAAGTCTTCACGATGAATTCGTTCTGCTCCTCTTTGTCGGAAGTCGGCGCGCTGATGCCAGCCTTCGCGAGGATGATCCGGAAGCCATCGTAGCCCTCTAGGGTGGCCTGCCCCCGGGTTCGCCAAGCGAGCACTTGCATGGCTCGGTGCTTCAGCTTGAGGACTGCATGATCGTCCGCGGAAATGCTGTGCCGGAAGTCACGGAACTTCAGGCCCAGTGGTCCCAGCGCCGCCGCCATCACCTCCGCTTCGGTCGCATTGCTGATGAACCCGTCTGTGGTTGCCGAAATGACCATTCGGGTTCTCGGCAGGCGATTGATCAGTTCGCCTAGGAACGCGCGGACCATGCCCGTCACCATGTTGGCGAGGAACGCATTGGTGATCTTGGATGGCGGAAGGTCTTTCATCTGCCCTTCCCGGGTATCGAACACCCGCTTTCGCTGGAGCCCTTGGCAGAGCTTGCCGTAGATGGAATTCCCGACGGTCTTGCAAAGATGCTCGAAGCACTCGTTCCCGGAAACGCTGTATCGTTCGCGCAGCCCCGCGATCTCACGCGCCAGCCCGAGAAAGGGGCGTTCCTCCCGCATCGGCATCAGGTAGGCGGTGTCGTTGACGATCTCCATCGCTGCTCCCAGCCGCCGAGCCAGCTCAATCTCCGGGCTGGTCGCAAAGCTCTCCCCTTGCAGAGGGAAGATCAGCGAAGTCCGGGTTCTGACGGGCAGGCAAGGGAACCTGACATCATCGGGAAAGCGGAATCTCACCAGCGCCACCCCATAGTGATCCGAGGTGAACTCATCGACCGACCGGGGCACTCGGATTCGATCCCAGTCCGGCGTCCCTAGGGCACACAACGCAGTCACGTAAGCTCCGTTGATGTCCCAGTCACCCCACTCGTCGATCGGCGAGGCTCCGTAGAAGTAGGTCTCGTTTCGTCCCCCGTGGAATCCCTCGGTAGCCAATGTGAGGTAATGATGATGCGATTGCATCGGAACCGACTTCCGCGATCCCTTGAAGTTGACGGTCTCCTCGGTTCCAAGGACCTCGTGGTGAGAAATGCCTGCGGGCTTCCAGCGGGTCTGGACAAACTCGGTCGCAATCTGGCCTAGCGTGAGTGGCAAGTCAGGTGAACCAGTGAGACTCTTCCGGAATTCGCCCATGCGCTGCAACCAGCGCGCTGCAATCTCCGCATCCCGGATTCCATACGCTTGAAATCGCACTGGGTCGTTCGCAAAAAATTCGCGCACATTGGAGATTTCCTCCTGCGACACTTCGAGTTTCTTGAGGCCCAGCAAATCCCCCAAGGCCTGAAGCTTGCGGTGCTTATCGGGAGCCAGAAGGGTGGTGTCGAATACCGACACCTCGATCTTGCGCCGCTTTCCATCCTTGCCCTTGAAGCTGGAGCGAAACGCCTTTCCCAGTGTCACGTAGGTATTGCGGATCCCGTCGAACTGCGACTTGAGTTTCCTGAAGTCTTGCAGCGAGGTCAGTTCCGCCAGGGACCAATGGATCGCGAGGACGACCCGGGCCGGGCATCGCTCCAGAAATCCTTCGTCGAGTCCCTTCTGGATGATCCGGCCCACAACCTCTGCAAGCGTGAGGCGTCGGCCCGGCTCCATGATCTCGATCCATTCGTAAGGGTTCGGGTTGCTCAGCACGTAGCCCTGATAGGATACGACATCATTCTTCTCTGCTCCGGTGACATACTCCGAATCGAGCCCGCAGATCAGGTCGTCTCCCAGGAGATCGTTAAGTGTGTAGCTGCGGGACGGCTTGCGTGTGGTTGGTTTCATCGACGCCAACGCACCCGTTTCCGCGTTGCACGGCGACGGGCCCTTACCGGCAGGTCCGCCCGAAATGGCCTATGTTAGACTTCAATCACTTATGAAGATTCCGAAAGCCCGATTTGGTTAGGGCTTGACAAGCTAATATAATGCAGCCCTATTATGCTTGATTATTCCCAATTCGTTCCGCGCAAGCCCTCCTCCGAAATCTCCACCCCCGCGCTGCTTCTCCCCCAACGTTTCGAGGTCGTGGGCGGGTTCAATCCTGACGGATTCGACATGGCCGCTGCCGAATGGCATCTCCGGAAGACTTTCGTCCAAAACGGACTGGTCGGGATCATCCATGGTCTGTTCGGGATCATGCCCAGCAATGCGGATGTTCTGAAGAACCGTGAATTCGTGGAGAAGCTCGATGAGATGGAACCTGCCACCGACGATGAAAACGATCGTCTTGCCGGGGGTGAGCCTGACAAGTGCGACGGCGACGACGGCCCGACTCGCAAACAGGTTCCGTATGGGTTGTCTCACAGTTCCTTGCCTCTCCCGCTCCAGGGAGTGGACTTCGACGAAGCATTCCTCCTCGCGGCGCGCGCTATCCACGAACAATACAAGGCTGCTCTCAACTCCACGATCCTTGCCCGCCAGAATAAGGCGCGCAATGCGAAGGGAAGCGGACTCATTGAATTCGCGAACCGCTACGGCTTCCTTGGGGGCGAGAAGGCACTCAACCGCGATTCGCTCTTCTACAATTTCGCGGTAATTCGCGCGGTCGATGCGATTCGTATCCTCCGCAAGGCCGGCCGCCTCACGCTCAGCGCCAATGCGAACAAGGCGATCGATGGACTCATCGCAAAGGACGAGGAGGCCCTTTCCCCACAGGCTTTCGAGTCGTCGACCCGCGAATGGAACTACGTGGCGTTGGAGCAGATCGTCCAGTCTTTCGGAATCCCGGTTCTCGTCCTTCTGGAGAAGTGTGGCACGCCCGGACGGAAGAAGCGCGGCACCGGTGATCTGAAGGGCCCGGTCATGGAGGGCCTCAACCGCCTTCTCATTGATTCGCTCCAGCCCTGCTCCAAGGAAGCCGTCGCCAAGTATCAGATCGAGGGGGTCGTGGACAAGTTGCTCGATGGCTCGCGCTCCGAAACCGAGGAGGAACGCATCCGCCGGGAGGCTGCTGCCACCAAGTTTGAAGAGCTGCGCAAGAAGGGCTTCGTGTTGAACGTGAAGGAGGACGCAGCACGCGAAGAGCGCATCGAACGTCGCAACGCGGTCGAGAACCTCAAGGAGTTGGTTCTGCTTGTTGGCTGGCAGCTCAGCGATCCGGCGCTCGACGGAATTGGTTTCGGCGAATGCGACGAGTTCTGGGCTCGCGAAAGCAAAAACAACAAGCCGAACGAGGAGTCCCTCCTTCCCAGTTTCCTCAAGGGCCTCAAGCGCAGCTACGTGAAGCTCGCATCCAAGGCGGACGATGTGTTCGCCGGCCCGCCCGAAAGCCCCCAAGAATCGAAGCCGGTCTTCTACAATGACTTCTTGATCGCGGATGCATGGCTTCGCGACCTCAAGGATTTCGAGGTCGAATCGAGCTTCTGGAACAAGGAGCCTGCCGCATAAGCGCCAGAGGTCCAACAGAGGCCAAATCGGGCGTACGGTCCGGTTTGGCCTCTGTCGTTTTCGAGACACATCCTCTTCAAGCTTGGGGGTGAAATTGACAGCAATTCCCTCTTCATGTTGCGATGTCGGGTTGATCCCGCATCAAAGCCCCCTCATTCAGAGCCCCGCGAGGGTGCTCCGTTGCGCGACCCTCGTCCGAGTCTCCACCCAGGAACAGGCCGGATCTGATCGTGCAGGCCTCGACCGCCAGCGGCAGGCTATCGCGCGCGTCGTTGCCGATAAACGCTACGAGGTTGTTTCGGCAATCGAGCTGATCGATGTGAGCGGCACCTCGATCCTCCATGCTCCGGAGGTAACACACCTGATCGAGAGGATCGAGAACCGCGAGATTGACGTGTTGTTGGCGAGCGAGATGTCGAGAATCATCCGCCCGGATGACCTCTCGTCATTCGGGTTCCTGGAGACCTGCCGCCGACACGGCGTGGTGGTCGATCTCGGAGGCACGGTCCACGACTTCGATTCGCCCGAAGGCTTCCTCAGCGGAGGGATCCTGGCGCTCCTCGGAGGTCATGAGCGCATGCAGATGCTCCGCAGGATGATGGCGAGTAAGGAAGCCAAGAGAGCCCGCGGAGAGAATCCACAGAGTCGCATCACACTGCCACTCGGAATCGACTATGACCGCGCCGCAGCGAAATACGGCTATAACGAGCGGATCATTAGCGTGATCGAGGCGTTCCGTCTGGTGGACGAAGAGGGAATCCGGAACTTGTCTGAGGTCGGACGTCGCTGCGGGATTCATCAATGCAACGTGAGGAACATCCTGCGGAACGAAATCTACCGCGGTGAACGGGTCTATTCAAAGTTCCGAGACCAGTCCCGCAAGGGAATCAAGGCCACGGGTCGGCAGGGTGATCGTCCCAAGATCGCCCGACCACCCGACCGGGTGATCCGCGTCCGCGTCTTCACCGTCGAGGAGCAGGCCGTATCGGATGAACGGTTCGAGCGAGTCCAACAGGTCCTCCGCGGAATCCGCGAGAACCATGAGGTGTTCGTGGCCGAGCGGCACGAAGGGAACCTGCTTTCCGGTGTCGGGAGGTGCGGGTTCTGTGCCGAGCGCCTCTATGCCAAGCGGCGGACTCCGCGGCTTGCAAACAAGTCTCCCACGAAGGGCCATTACATCTGCCGGTCCGCCCATGAATCGACCAAGGGCAAGCTTGGCCACGGCAAATGCAAACAGGGCTGGGTGCGGAAGGAGGAACTCGATGAGCTGACGGAAGCGTTCATCACGAAGTTCCTCGCCGATCCCGGCTTTGTGAAGGCGGTCCTTCAGCAAGCACGCGAGAAGCAGGCGGGCAAGGTTCTGCGTATCGACCTTGGGGCGTCGGTGAAGGATCGACTCGCTGACATTGAGCGCCGCGACAAGCGGGTCCTTGAGGCAATGGAGGAAGGCTTGCTTTCGATCGCGGAGGCGAAACAGCGGCGGCAGAGGCTTGCGGATGAGCGCGCGGGCTTGATCAAGGCGCAGCAAGTGAATCGCGAAGATCAGCCCGAGGTCCGGGAACTGGAGGGGATTGCAGGGGCGGTGTCCAAAGGACTCGAAGGATGGCCTGTGGAAGGAACGGTGAAGGAGAAGAAGGCGTTCCTCGCAAAGATCTTCTCGGAGATCTACTTCCAGCGGGGAGCTATTACCGCATTCCGTCTGGCTCCAGGGCTCATCGGAAGCGCCTCGGGGGCGTGGAGCTTCGCCGCCGACATGCCCGTCGCGATTGATCCGCCGGTCTGCCTCAAGGTTCCAGAACCGGAAGTCGAAGTGCCAGAAGGAATGAAGCGATGCTCCAGGTGCCGGGAGGTGAAATCGGTGAGCGACTACTATGGGAAGTGGGCAGCATGCAAACGCTGCACCAACAAGGCGTCCGCAGCCCGCTACCGAAAGAAGCGGGCTGAACGGGGGTAAGACTCCGTCGGTCCCCGTCATTGGTATACCCTTTGTACGATTTTACGGCGAGGTGGCTTCTTCGGCAGATGAACCCGGTCAAAAACCTCCTACGGTGCGCACCGTAGAACCCCGGTAAGGGTATACCATGGAGACGGAATTACGGAGTGCAGCCTGATCCCGGTCTGCCAGGACAAACTCTCCGGGGTACGCGGAGGCGGTTGTGCAATCGACCTCCATCGCTCTCCGCTGTGTTCGCAGCAATCCTGACGCGCTTAGCCGCCGAAATGAAAAGCCCCCTCTCCAGTGACCGGAGAGGGGGCCATTGCGCTAGTCGAGGATCGAGACCTCGATCCTGGCGTAGCCGACGGGATCGTAGGGCTCGTATTGGTACGGTGGCTTGTGCGAGACATCCAGCGTTTCCACCTTGTGGCCGTTGGCGGGTTCCTTGACTCCTAAGACGATCTGGAGAGGTCTGCCCTCGCTATCGCGGAATTCGTCGAACGGAATCCCGAACATCGGGTCATCGATTGTAACCCACACGATGTTCTCGGCAGATGGAGAGACCGGCAGCGAGTCAATCAGCCCGGGGTCTCCTGGCACAATCGCAATCGTACCACACGCATGCGGCTGGAACTCCCACCATCCGTGGAGGTAGGTGATGATGTAAGTTGCCATCGTGGAGAGTTCCAGCGGACCATCTCCGACCCACCAGACGCTGGATGGCTCCTGCGCCTTCTTGGCCGCCTCAGCCCTAGCCTTGTATTCGGCGACGCCGAGCCGGCCGAGCGATTCAGACTGGTCATCAAGAAGGCTTTTCCAGTCGTTTCTCTCATAAAGGAGGATCCAGAATTCGGTCGGGCTGAGTGGCTTGGGGGCCCGCGTCTTGCGGGGATATTTTCTTTTCATGTCTTACATTTCGATTTGAAGATCCGTCTGGCCCGGCGTCGTGCCGGGTTGCAGGGCGGAGTTGGGCGCAAATACAGGGGAGAGCTCCTGGTATCCAAAGGGGCCTAAATGGCGGTGCTGCCGCTTTTGGCATCTCCCATTTCACGGGGAACCTCCGTCGGTGGAGGCAAGTCATCGGCCTGAGTTTACGAGGCCCGGATACCTCGCTCCGCGAGGAGGATCGCCCATTTCCTCTCCTCCAAAAATGCCCCCGCTCCGAAGTCGGAGCGGGGGCCGAGGCTCCTGCTACAGCGAGGTAAACTTCACCTTCTCGTAGCTCATCGGCCGGTAGAGAGGAAAGCCTTTCACGACCTCGTCAAAAGGATTCCAAACCGGATCGCCCGCATGGCCGTCCTCCTCTCCCACTACTCCGAACAGGACCTGGAGCGGGAAGCCCTCGTCATCGACGTAACGCTCCACAAGCGGAGCCGTCTTAGGGAGGTCGTCGCTCGTAATCCACACGAGATTTTCCGTACACGGGGAGATCGGAAGATCGGCGATGTCGGTGACGTTGCTGCGCACTACTGCGATTCCTCCGCACGCGTAGGGCTGATAGTTCCACCAGGCGTCGAGAAAATCGATCGCAGTCGCCACGTCTCCCGAAATGCTCAGTGGAGGACCGAAGGACGGATAGAACACCCCGGAACGTCCCTGCTTCTTCTTCGCCTTTTTGGTGTGCTCTTTCACCTTCTGGTTGCCGTGCTGCGCCAAGCGTCCCTCCTGCATGATCATCACTCCCTGCCAGTCCTCCCGGGTATACATGAGGAAGAGGAACTTCGCTGGATGATGCATTCCGAGTGCGGTCTTGGGGTCGTACTTTGCGAACAGATTATGAGTCCTGTTTTTCATTATTGTGGTATTTAAGTTGGTCCGCCCGGGTCACCTGACGCTCGCGAACGGCTGGCATGAAGCGTCCTATCGACCGAGAAAGCCACGGGCCTACTTGGCGCTCACTCCCGATATGGCTGCTTGCACCGGAACCTGAGGTAGCGGGGGGGGGGAGGGGCTCGTTCCCAATGTGCCGAGCGAATGACCGGCTCAGTCGATCCGTGCCTATGGTATACCCTTATGCCGATGTTACGGAGCCTTGGTCGGAGCCACCTGAGGAAGGAATGCGGTTAGAAACCATAGTGAACTCACGGGCACGACCGGCAACCCCGGCAACGCGGAAGCCGCAGCCGAAGGTACTTCCTTTGGCAAGGAAGGCCCTTCCCTTGGCCTCGAACACCGAAGCCGGGGCAAAGCGCGCGAAAGCCCTGGAGCTGGCCGGGGAAGGGCTCTCGCAAGCACGTATCGCGCGAGAGTTGGGCGTCTCGGCCGCGACCGTTTCCCGCTGGCTCGGGAAGGGCTCGAAAGCCGCCTGAACGCGTTGATTCGTTGACGGCGTGCCGTGGTTTGTTAGAGCGCGGCCGTGAACACGATTGTAGTGAGGCCGAGCGAACGACCAAAGGTGCTGGAACAGGGCAAGCTGTCCTACGAGCAGATCAAAGCGGAAAGGGTTGCTCCCGGATTCATCGCCTCAATTTCACGGGCCAACTCCTGCGGGCAGATCATCGTGGTCAAAAGCGACGGCACCCAGGCGTTCGCCGCACCAATCGAGTCGGTAGTCGCGTCCGACATGAAGGGAGCCGCCACCCGGGCTTCGATCTCGTTCGGTAAGCCAACGCCGATTAAGGAAGGAAGCATCCCCGGGGTGGTGTCAGGCATTCGTTGGAACCAGAAGAACCTTCGGTACCTGGACGTAGAGCAGCTCTTCTGAGGGAGCCCCTCCCGCTGCGGAGGTCTGCGGGGGAGCCGGGAGAGCGACCGGCTTTTCCCGGCCGCAGCTACGCCCCTCTGATATACCCAAAGGGAAAGGTTACGGAGGCTCAAACCACGGGGCTTCTCGGCCCTTCAGAGCTACGAAAGCAGCCCTTTTCTTCGTAGCGTCGCCCGCCACTCGCTCGGGCAGCAGCGCGGACTTGTCGCCGATTTGACTGCTGTGTTACTTCCGGGTTATCCCTAAATTTTCCACATGCCTTCCCCAATCTACGTCTCACTTGCAGGCTCGGACAAAGCCAACGGCGACTTCTCACTCCTGAAGGAGCTGGCCGCTTCCGGTGAGAGCGCCCGTTGGTCATCGCTCAAGGACGTGCAGCCGGGCGAAAGGGTTCTGATTTACTGCCAACGCCCACACAGCGCGATAGTTGCGACTGCTGAGACAGCCGCTGCCTCCAAGGTCGGAAAGCGATGGCCTTATGAGACCGCGATCCGCAGTGTGGCGATGCTTGAGAGGCCGATCACGCGGGCCGAGATCGCGAAGCGTTTTCCGGAGTGGAAGTGGGCCAAGACGACGCGTGGCGGAACGCGGCCTCCGGTGAAGGTTGCCGAATGGCTTTGGAACCGGGCGGGGACCAACGATGCGGAGACTGACTGCGAAGTGGTCTTCAAGGCCGGCGCGGGCTTCGGCGACCCCGTGAACAACCGGAAGGTTGAAGTCGCTGCCGTAAAGTTCGCCACTGCCCAACTCGAAGCGGAGGGCTACAAGATTACGTCTCGTGAGAGCGAGAAGGTCGGCTACGATCTTGAGGCGAAGAAACGGGGATCGGTCCTCCATGTTGAAGTGAAGGGTGTGTCGGGCAGCCTCGTGCAGTTCCCGATCACCGCTAACGAAGTTCGGTGTGGGGGATCCAACCCGACGTTTCGGTTGTTCGTTGTGACCGGTGCCACCACAAAGTCGCCGACTCTCCATCGCTTCACTTGGCCGGAGTTTGTCGCAGGGTTTGCGCGGACCCCACTCTCCTTCATGGCGAAGCAGACTACAAAGGGATGACTTTCGGCTCCGACGCTCGCAGTACCAGCCCCACCGATGACGGACGATCCAGCCCCTTGCCCCTTCTGCCACCCCGTAGCGGACTCGGTCCTTCTGGAGACCTCCCTGGTCCGGGGACTCTGGGACGGCTTCCCGGTGTCGCCTGGCCACGCTCTGATCGTTCCGCGCCGACACATCGCGAGATGGAGCGATGCCACGGGAGCTGAACGCCAGGAACTTACCGCGGCGATTGCGGAGGTACAGCGGATCGTTCAGGGAATGCACCACCCGGCAGGCTTCAACGTCGGGTTCAACGACGGCCCAGCTGCCGGCCAGACCGTTGGCCATCTCCATATCCACGTAATTCCTCGCTACGATGGCGACGTGCCAGATCCGCGGGGAGGCATTCGGTTGGTGATCCCGGACAAGGCGCGATATTGGGAGCAAGAATGAGCGCCGCGTCAGAGGTCCAGTTCCTCCGGAACATCCAGAGGCTGCTCGACGAGGGCGACTTCGTGGCGACCTACAAGTTCGCGTTGCTCCAGGCCTTGGCGGATGTCTCGGTTGAAGGAGCGCCAGATAGTGGAGGAGAACTGGTGGTCCCGCTGGACCGGATCGCCGAGAAGTTCATCGGGTATTACTGGCCGCAGGTGGTACCATTCCGACCATTCAACGGTTCTGACGGGATTCTCCAACAGAACACCGGTCAGCAGGCCTCGATTCTCCGTGAACTCGTCCAGCTCCGGTTGGCATTTGGAGGGAAGCTGCAACTGGCTCGCCAGAACGGGCGGCTGTGGCAGCAGACCGTACGGAAGGTCTCGTCCGTCGTGCGCGAAATGCCGCTCTGGAAGCTCCAGGTCGTTGCCGGCAAGCCCGAGGAATTCCTGTATCGGCAAGCCGACTTCAAGGATGGCGCGATAATCCTTCTTCCCGGGGTGGCCTCGCACTTCCGGAGCTTTCACGGGCTGGTCCTGAGGCTCGTCCGCGGCCGGTGGCTGGAGCGAGAGCGGACCGTGAAATCTAACCAGCCGATCATCGGCGCGGAAGCGGACCTGGAAGGCTTCCTGTTCGGCACCGGCCGCAAAGCCCTGGATGGATTCCGAGAAGTTCTGCGGGAGGTCGATGGGCTGAATTGCTTCTACTGTGACCGCCGCATGAACGGCGTGCCCGAGGTGGATCGCTTCATTTCCAGGTCACGGTATCCGATCGATCTCGGGCACAATTTCGTGCTCGCGCACCCCCAGTGCAACAACCAGAAGCGCGACTTCCTTGCGGACCTCCGGCACCTCCAGCGGTGGGGCCACCGTAACCGCCACGCGGGTATGGCTCTCGCAGATAAAGCACGCCAAGCCAAACGGCATCAATCCTACGCGATCTAGGGATTGTGTTCCCTCGGCGGATGTGGCATCAAACATCCCCCGAACCGTGACCCAAATGCGAGCGCTCCGAAGCTCCAATTCGTCCAATCCGAAGAGGGAATCTCGGTTTCAGGTCGCAACCTCCCCAGTCACTCCTCCCCATGGACGCAGTTTATAAGGTATGGCAAACCCTGTGGATCCCCCTCAGTTGGCCCTTCACCGTTGCTATCATCATCCTCTGCCTCGCCGACCTGACAACCCACTACGTCAAGGAGGGCCGCCACCATAGGCAATTCACGGGCCTCATGACAGGACTGGGAATCCTGGGAACATTCTTCGGCGTGGTAGTGGGTCTTCAAGATTTTGACACCTCGAACATCGGCCGGAGTATTGGGCCGCTTCTGGAGGGGCTGAAGGTCTCATTTGCCACGTCGGTAGCTGGTATCCTCGCTTCTGTATTCACCGAAGTGGTAGAGCGGGCCTTTCCCGCTAAGCGTGCAAAGCTGGGCGACCCGGTGGCAGACTCCATCAACCAGCACATGCTGGATCTTTCGGAGCTAATCGCCGCGGCAAAGACTGCCAACGAAAGTGTTGCCAACAATGTCGCGGGCCTTCGTACTGAGATGCGGGACGAAGCCCGCGCCGTCCGCCAAGTAATGGAGAGTGCGCTTGAGAAGCTTTCGAAGGGGGCGACCGAGGAGATTATCAAAGCGCTAGAGGATGTGATCCGGGACTTCAACCGCAACCTTACTGAGCAGTTTGGAGAGAATTTCAAGCAACTCAACGAGGCTTGCTTGCAGCTGGTTGTGTGGCAGAAGGACTTCCGAGACTCGGTGATCTCTGCAACCCAAGCCATAGATGCATCGCGATCGGCGATTGTAGCTTGTCGTGAGCAATTCGAGGCCGCCCTTCCAAAACAGCAAGAGTTTCTCGGGGTGGTCGAAAACGTAGGGCTGAGCGTCAAGGCGCTGGCTGCACTCAACGACCGCCTTGCCTCTATTTCAAGCCAGCAGGAATTCGTGATCGAGAAGCTTCACGCAGGCTTGGTTCAGATTCAGGGGGAAGTTACCAAAGCTGGCGAACACGTGAGATCGGAGGCTAGTGCCGTATCAGCCAAGAATCAGGAAATGCTAGGCGCATACGCGCAGTTGTCAGCAAAGGTTGAAGAATCGCGCAGAGGGGTAGAAGCTATGTTGCTTGAACACGCCCGCGGTCACAAGGCGGTGTCGGAGAACATTGATGACGTTGTCCGCAAGCTGGGATCCGGCAACACCGAGCTGCAGGGGCATCTCGGTCAGTCTCTACGCCAGCTTGAAACTGCGCTTACGTCCCTCACCGCGGATTTCGGACGAGCTTACAGGTCCTACCTTGACGGCATGAGGAAGCTCACTGGCGCATCGAACTAATCGGTATGTCGAGGCAAAGCAGCTACCTCAGCAGCGTGTCTGATCTCATGGCAGGTCTGATGATTGTGTTTCTCTTCATAGCGGTCAGCTATATGATCGAGGTTCGCTCTGGGCAGGCAGTGGCAGAGAAGAGAGCCGACGATCTCCAAGTCGCCCTAACCTCCGTGTCAGAAGAACGCCAGCGTTCTGAAGATCTGAACCGCCAGCTCGAAGAGCAAAAGGGCGAACTGCTCCGCACCAACGAGAAGATAAAGGAGATCGCGGCTACCTACTCCGAGATCCAGAATTCCCTCTATACCGACCTTCAGGCGGAGTTTCGTGCGGATCTACCCCGCTGGAATGCCACTTTGGAAAGAGACAACACCATTCGGTTTAATGAACCCGAAGTTCTATTCCAAACCGGTCAAGCCGACATTCGCCCCCGATTCCAGACCATCCTGAAGGACTTCTTTCCGCGCTACCTCAAGATCATTTACAAGGGACAGTTCCGAGACGAGATCGACGAGATCCGAATCGAAGGACATACCAGCTCTGTTTGGAAGGACGCGACGTCGAAGCAGGATCGTTACCTAAAGAACGCGCAGCTGTCGCAGTCTCGCGCCCTACAGGTCTTGGATTTCTGCTTCGGCCTAGATCAATCGACGGACCAACGCGACTTGCTGATTCGGGACCTTCGCGCAAATGGATTGTCGTTCGCTCGTCCGATATTCAATCCACAAGGCAAGGAAGAGGAAGATCGGTCTCAGCGAGTTGAGTTTAGGGTCGTTACCAAGACGCGGGACCGGATCCTCAAGATCCTTGAGGCTGGCGACGAGCAGCCTGAGAAATGAGCAGCTCGCTGACAGACTTTGCGAAGCTGCGTCTCGTCGTGGAGCAGCTTGGTGTCGACTGGGACGAACAGACCCGAGATCGGCTCTCGGTATTGTGGGACGGTGAAATTATCAGCAGCCGAGCGGAACTGATTGTCACGCCAGGCGGTCTTCTCGACATCCTGCCCGACGGCAATGTCATCAGGGTAGTGGTCCATGCTCCACAAGGGCCCTATCAAGGCAGGGGCATTGCCGAAGCGCTCCTGATGGAAGACCCTGTCAGCGGATGGCACAAGATCCATGTGCTGTGGTGCAAGACCGTTGATCAATGGCAGAAGAGGCTTCGAAAGACTAACCGCAACGACGGCAAGTTTACCTATCCTCTTTTTTGGCGTGACGGCCGGGAGTTTCGTCCTGAGCTGCGCGACGGAGGCAGGCCCCTGCACCTCTGCCGAGTCTGCGCCAAAATGCTTTCAGCGATTGGAGTGGTCGCCGAACCGAGCCGCTTTGATGTTCGCGAGTTCCTTGCCTCGCACACTGTTGGCGGGCTCTTCCGTGGCGTCTCGACAACCTCGGATTTTGACCTGGTTCCGAATGTCTACAGCGCCGCCTGGCCCCAGATCAGTGCCAGCTTCAAGTCGCTCAGGGGGTGGACCTGCGAACGTTGCTACCGGAACCTATCAGATCACAAGCATTTGCTTCACGCGCATCACCGGGACCATCACAAGGCAAATAACAGTATCTTCAACCTCCAAGCCCTTTGCATCCGCTGCCACTACCTGATGCATCCGGAGAACGCAGCTTTTGGGGCTTCGGCCGATCTGGCCCAGTTCGAAGCGTTGTTTCCAGGATGGTCTTGATAGGCCACGTGGGATCATCTGGCGGTGCTGTAGGTGACCTGGTCTTTCTCCCCGATCGTAAGGACCTTGGCGTGAACTAGCCGGTCGACGAGGTATTGAAGTTCTTCGTCGTCGAGAGTCCGCGCGAAGAGAGCCTGAAGAGCGTTCTCCAGGGCTTTGCGCTTCCCGGGTCTAGCCGAATTGACGGAACGGAAGTGAGATACAACGTAAGAAGCCCGCTCGCTTCGGTTCATGAATAGCGGAATCTCAGCAAGGGACGCTCTCCTAGAAGCATGGATCTTCCGGCTCTTTAGGTGGAGTAGAAGGGCGTCATAGCCTCCATCCTTGGCAATGATGTGGAAGTAGCCGCTCGGATCCTGTTCGGCTCGGCGGCCGATTTCGTAGGCGAGGATGAAGTCCAGGGCGTTCTTCCCCTGGACGGGAGTTTCGATAATCTCGATCCGCTCGGCGTGATCCCGAATGAGCCGGACCACTGGTAACGGAACCGACTTCTGATTCGGGCCGAATAGGATGGTGAGGTAGGCGGGCTTTCCTCCGATGCGATCAAACTCCTCTTCGCGGACGTTCTCCCGGTCTATAAAAATGTAGTTCTTCCGGACCACACTTGTTTATCTAACACTGGTGGATTCTGGTCAATTCGAGAGAGGGGGAAGGCTACCACGGCCCCTTTCACTAGACTACTTCTCTCGCGGCCTCCGAGAGCCCTTCTTGCCTGTTACGGCCCAGGCGGCGACCTGAGACCCTTCTCCTTCGTCGGAAGCGCTCGGAGAGACCACCGAAAGCAAAGGAAACCTCTACGACAACAGAACCGAGCCAGCGGCAGCCTCGGTCGAGAACCCCGGCCTGGGCGAAGAAGGGGGGCGAGCGCTGCCTCTCCGTCGCTCCGCGCCCCTGATATACCCAAGTGGCAAAGTTACGGAAGCCTCGCGGGAGGAGGTGGAGAAGCCTCTGGAGGTTACGAACGCACAGGTGTGCTTCGTAGGGGTTGCCTCCGCACCAAAGCGGCCGGAGACGAGCCTTGCTTCAGGCCAAGGGGGGTGGAATTGGCAACGGGGTGTTTGATGCGAGGACCCGGGCATGAAATGGCGACACGCTGGTGAGGAAAGTGCTCCTGGAATGTCCGGAGACCACTAACTCGGTGCGGCAGGAATACACGACTCTCGCAGTAACCGTGATCATCCGGATCGAATTCACCGGGAATACTTCGCGGATGCACGTAGATAACATAGCGGTGGTTTCTCCTGAGACAGCAAGAGCGTGCTTGGCGGGGTTCGAATGGAGATCCCTGCTGGCATGAGGAAGCGGGAGAAATGAAACGGCGAAGGGTCCTCGACCGACTTCACAAGCGGTGGGAAGCCTAGGCTCAAGGATATTTCAAGAGATTCCTGAAGATAAGCCTGATCTTGACGTAGTATCTGCCTAGAACAGTCTACGCGTCAACCCAGCATCCTCCCATGCCCGCCAAAAAAGCAGCGAAGAAGGCAGCCAAGAAAGCCGCAGCCCAACCCGAGGTGATAGAGACCCGGGAAAACCGTGCCCGGCTACACAAGCTAGTCATCAGGAACTTCCGTTGTATCGGAAGTAGGCCTGTTGAGATCGAACTTGACGACATCGTGATTCTCGTTGGTGCGAACAATGCGGGAAAGTCCTCCATTCTCAGGGCCTATGAGGTGATCATGTCGGCCGGCAAGGCGGAGCTTGCCATAGACGATTTCCCAGGACGCCGGATTGACGAAGCCAATCTTCCGGAGATCGAGCTCCACACATACGTTACGGTCAATGCACCCGGAGAAGAATGGGTCGACGAAACAGGTCTAGTGAAGGAGCGTTGGGTTTGGGAGCAGCCGGGGAAAGGCGAGAGGGTCGGATTCCTTCACGCACAGAATCGTTGGGCTAACAACAATGATCCCGAGAGAGGACCGTGGGGGGTCGTGGCAAGCTCCCGCCGTCCTCAGGTGCATAGTGTGGGGGCTTTCGCATCCCCGAAAGATAGCGCGTCCGAGATCATCGCATTGCTTGAACAGATCGTTAAGGATCGGCTAGCAGCGGAACAGGCTGTTGCCCGTGATGACCAACAGCCTAATGCCTACCAGAAGCTCCTCGCTTCAATAGGTGAATTGCAACGGCGCGTTGCCACGGAAACGAGGGACAGTATTGCCGCCGTCGAGGCGGAGTTTTCGGAGCAGATCGCGAAAGTGTTCCCTGGATACGTCGTGGAGTTCGATGCTCAGCCCGAGACCGCTCTGGAGAAAGCACTCACGTTCTTCAAAGCGGGCTCCCAGCTTCTTATCGGGCCCTCTGATGGCCACAAATCCGGGATCGAGCGACAAGGAGGCGGGGCTTGCCGCACGCTTCTGTGGACGGCGCTTAGACTGCTAAAGGACCGGAAATCGAGGACCGGATCCCCCCAAGTGCTCCTACTCGATGAGCCGGAGATTTGTCTCCACCCGAACGCGGTTCGGGGCGCACGCGACCTTCTCTACGACCTTCCAGCGCGGACGGGAAACTGGCAGGTGATGGTGACTACCCATTCACCGTGCTTCATTGATTTTGAGAAGCCCCACACCAAGATTGCCCGCGTGTTTCGCGGAGAAGACGGGCAAGTTTACGGAACCACGATTTTCCGACCGCAAGCGGACCAGTTCACACCGGATGAGAAGGAGGCATTAAAGCTCTCAAATCTGTGCGATCCTTACTTGGCCGAGTTCTTTTTTGGAGGCCGGACAATCTTGGTAGAGGGCGATACTGAACACGCCGCATTCAACTACGTCATGTCGGCTTTCCCCGAGGAGTTCCGGAACTTGCATGTTGTCCGAGCGAGAGGAAAGGCTGCCATCTCGGGCCTCGCAAAAATCCTCAACCAGTTTGGTAAACCATACGCCGTCTTACACGACAGCGATCGCCCTACCTGCAAGCGGAGGGACGGCACAACAATGGCCAATGGGGCGTGGACCTACAACCAGACGATTCGTGACACTATAAGTGCCGCGCCCGACGGTGTTGCAGTCCGTCTATTCGCATCGGTGCCCAACTTTGAGGAGGCATACCTGGATTATGTCTCCAAGGGAGAAAAGCCCTTCAGCGCGGTAGCCCGGCTGAGAACGGACCAAGTATCTCTCCGTCGGGTGAAGGATTTGTTGGCAGCTCTGTCAAGCGACGCAGCAGCCCCTACCGGCGCGCTAGAGTGGACCGACCTTGATCAGCTGGCGGCAGCCCTTCCGGCCGAGCCGGGCTAGAGGCTTGCCTTCAGCTTTTGAAACCGAGCTTCGAAAGCATCCAGTTCCTTCCGCTTAGCTGCGATAACCCCATCGAGCTTCGACAGCTCCGCCAGGACTCCGCTTCGCCCGCCAGCCGCGGACTTAGCTCCCTTGCGGCCGTTGCCCACTGAAGCTCCGCCGCTGCTCTTTACCCATGCGGAGATCGTGAGGGCACTTGTTCCAAACTTCTTTACCGCGGCGGTCACTCCTCCGCGGCCGTTCGCTTCGTTGTGAGAATTCACGAAGTCGACAACGGATTGCTTTTCTTCAGCAGTGTACCGTTTCCCTTTGGTTGTTTTCTTGGCGGCCATGAGGTGAGTCTGTCGCCCCTTTCTGTAATTATACAAGTAAGCGTTTCCGATTGGCAACCGGGCTGGAGGCAAAAGACTTCAATGCTATTGGCTGGGGTTAAGGGTCGGGTGTCCTCGAATCTTTGGCAGCGGGATCAGCGCCTTAGGATAGCGGTTGCGGCTTCGGCTGCGTCATCAATCGAAATCGTCCGGAGGGCGTTCGATGCGTCCAGCAAGTCAGCAGGAACGAACTCATCAAACTTGTCGCAGTGTCGGGTCTTCAGCACAGCCGCGAGCGAGATCGAATCAAACATCCGTTCCGCCACTCGGGTGAGATGTACTTCCAGCGCATCACTATCGGCGTGGTAGAGGATGCTGAGGGCACCGGCCTCGAACTCGATCCCGTCTTGCTCGGCGCAAAGTTTGAGCGCTTTCATTCCATTCGTTCCGGTCCAGGGAAAGGCCAGGCAGTTGCCTCCGATGTTGAGCCATGGCTTGCTGAAGATGCCTGCTTTCGTGGCGTAGTTCCGGGCAGCCTCCAGAAGCTTCGCAGCGTCCTGGTGCAGGTAAGGTGGGTACTGGTCCCCGGACAACACGTCCCGCATCTTCCCGACGATCCTCGCGTGGATGGACCCACCGCTACCGAGGAACACCGGCTTCTTTCGGCCCTTTGCAGGAGAGACCTCCACGGTCATCGAACGGGCGTCGATCAGCTCCACCTTCCACCTTCGCCCGTTTAGAAGAAGATGTTCACCCTCGGGCGGAACCGATTCAATGGGCAGCTTGCCCAACGCGTCCTGATTATAGCGGATCAGGTAGTCGGCGCTCCCAGCGAAAGCCGCATAGAAATCCTTCCCATGCGTTACAGCCTCACCGGCCGGAGCGAGGATCAACTCGCCAGTTGGGATCTGCTCGATCAGTTGTTCGGCTGACAAGCTACGGAGAACCGATCCGAGCTGGCGCACGCTGATCGTCGGGAATGCGCCTTTGGTGACGAGCGTCTCATGTATCCGTTCAGCCGAAGTTCCTCCGGTTTGGCGGAGCAGACTCAGGATCTGGTGAATGAACGTGCTGAAGTGGAACGGATCGTTGTCGAAGGGCTCCAGCCATCGCTCCAGCATCAGCTCGACCAAGGCAATCGAGCGAAGCAACTGGGGGCAAAGCAGATCCTCGATCTTGGAATCCGGCCCTGGAGGTGAGTCCAGGGCGTAGAGGCGGAGAATCGAGGA
The DNA here is from genome assembly GCF_025950095.1 of Luteolibacter rhizosphaerae. Lineage (NCBI taxonomy): Bacteria > Pseudomonadati > Verrucomicrobiota > Verrucomicrobiia > Verrucomicrobiales > Verrucomicrobiaceae > Neoluteolibacter > Neoluteolibacter rhizosphaerae. The sequence continues at coordinate 589,941 of NZ_JAPDDR010000002.1, forward strand.
TTCGCCCTCGCGCCGTCCGGAACGCCCCAGACGTTGGACCAAGGACGCCACGCTCCAAGGCGGTGAGAGCTGGCCGACGGAATGAACGCTGCCGATATCAATACCCATTTCCAAGGTGCTCGTGCAGAACACCGAGAGCGGCTCCTTGCTCTTCAAGCGTTGTTCAACATCCTCGCGGACGTCCTTCGATAGCGATCCGTGGTGAAGAAGGAATGGGTTTCTTGGCCAATGCTGCTCGCCTGCGATCTGGTTCAGTTCGTCCGCCAACATTTCGGCGAGCCCCCGGCTGTTGGTGAAGATCAAGTTGGCCTTGCTTCGAAAGACCGATGCCAAATCGAGGGCGAGGTTCCGGAGTGCCGTCATTTCATCGACGTCCGTTCCGGACTGCTGCCATTGGGCAACTCCTTCGGTGATCGCCATCAGATCCCGGTGCGCTTCCAAAGCTGTTGTCGCCAGACGAGGCGAGGGCTTGGAGTCGTTGTCCTCCATTGGTTCGGACGAACTCGGGCGAGGGAATGCACGCACGCCGATTCGGATCGACCTGGTAGCTTCCTCATCGGCAATCACCTTTACCCGCTCCGGCTCACCGCGATCGAGGAAGCGTTTGGCAGAATCGAAGTCGGCGAGGGTCGCCGAAAGCCCTAGGAGCCGTGGAGTCTTCCCGATCACCAGGGACAAGCGTGCAAGGAGGCTCTTAAGGTGAACGCCACGCACGTCCGCAACGAACGAGTGAAGTTCGTCGATCACCACGTGTTCCAGTCCTCCGAAGATCCGGGGGATCTGGTTGCCGTAATTGATGAAGGCTGATTCAAGGGACTCGGGTGTGATGAGTAGCACTCCGCCCGGGGACTCCCGGAACTGCTTCTTGGCCGTGCCAGTCACATCGCCGTGCCAGCGATGAACGGGAATGTCCGCATGGCGGCACAAATCCTCCAACCGAATGAACTGATCGTTGATCAAGGCCTTCAGGGGGCCGACATACATGGCACGAACGGAACCTTCCGGCACCCCCGCAATCGCGGAAAGGACCGGAAGGAATGCCGCCTCCGTCTTGCCCGAAGCCGTGGATGCGGAGAGGATCAGTGGTGCATCAGAAGTGAAGAAGGCGTTGATCGCCTCAACCTGAAGCGTCCGAAGCTCTTTCCAGCGCATGTCCCAGAGCGCCCGCTGGATTCCGGGATGCAAACGTTCGAACGCGCTGCTCATTCTGGTCCGGGCTAGAGCTTGAAGCTGGCGAGGTCGTCGTCTTCCTCGCTCGTGGCGGCTGGGTTTACGGCAATCTCCTCCTCAACCGACATCGGGGACGCTGGCTTGCTGAGGATTCCGTCGAGTCCAAGGATGTCGTTCCAAGTCTTGCCGGGATTCTGTTCAATCAAGTTCAAGAGCCCGACGAACGAACGGATTACGTCACGAGGTGTCCGGAAGAAGTCGGCCCCGAGGGTGTCGTTCGCCTTGTGGAGCAGCGCCGCAATGCCTTCGTCCGGGACCAGGCGAGCAGCCTGATCACCACTGGCGTGAACGACCGAAATGTTCCTCAGGAGGACGAACAGGTCCTCAGGCGAAAGCGCCTGGAGGCGGACAACAGGGCCGGACAGGTCCACGAGTCCGCCAGTGGCGAGCTGGTTCTCGGCGAGGCGCGAGCGGAGCGCCTCATAGGAGAAGAGGCCTCGGCGGCGGTCTTCGAGGCTCTCGTCGGTGCCGGCAAATACGAAGCCCACTCCCTGGGCACTTCCTTGCACCGCGTCATTGAGGATTGTCAGGATTGCCTCGAAGTTTGCGACTCGTGAGCGGGAACTGGGGAGCCGGTGGCTGAGGACGACCAGTTCGTCGAACAGCACGAGCATGCCATCGAACCCGGCCTTGCGGCAGAACCCGGCCATCAGCTTCAGGCTGTCGTAGAAGGTGTCGTCATCAATGATGCGCCTCACACCGAGATCCTGACGGGCCTCGGTCTTGGTCTGATATTCTCCCCGAAGCCACCGGAGGGCCGCGGCCTTCTCGGCTTCGTTGCCATTGACCGTGCCCCTGTAGTAGGCGCGAAGGACTTGAGCGAACTCGAATCCCCCGACGTATTCCTGAAGATCGCGGAGATCCTCGGTGATCCGTGCCTCGACATCCGCAGTGTCACCTCCGGATCCCACAATCTCTTGCTGGAGACCGCTGATCCATTTTGTGCAGACCGAAGCGAGAGCGCCGCCTTCGGGTTTCGCGCGGGTTGCCATGTTTCGCATCAGCTCCGAGTAGAGGGATCGGGCTTCTCCTCCCGTGGCCTGAAGCCGGCGTTCCATCGTGAAGTCCGCCTGGACGATCACGAGATTCTGCTGGAGCGCAACGTGCCGGACGAGGTTGAGGAAGAAACTCTTCCCGCTACCAAATCGTCCGACCACCAATCGGAACGACGAGCCCCCGTCGCGGATTCTGGAAATGTCCTGCAGAAGGGCCTCGGTCTCCGACTTGCGTCCGACTTGGATGAGGTGCAACCCCTGCCGTGGGACGAGTCCGGCCTGGAGAGATTGAAGAACGGAGTCTCGTTCGCGTCGCTTGATCTGCATGGTCGTTCAGTTGGTGGGAAGTAGTTCGCGTTGAATCGTTGCCTGGCCGTCTTCCGCCACTTCGAGCAGGAAGTCCCCGAGTGCCTCGTCGGACCACGCGTTGATTCCGTCGGCAAGGTCGTCGGCCATCAGATGATGTTTCGCGGCAATCGCGCTCAAATCGACGGGATGGCCGTTGGCGGCAGCGATGATCTCCAGAAGCGCAGGCTGGTAGCGGGATTCCAGTGCCTCCATCCATTCCGGTACCGATGATGGTACAGACGCTGGCGACTCGACGGCGACGGGAACCGGGTCTTCGTGGGATTCCTCCGCCAAGGCTTTCGACAGGATCGAAACAACCTCTGCTGTCTCGGCTGTCAGCGCCGCGATCCGATTCATGTCGAGGGAGAAGCCCGGTGAAGTGTCCTGTGCCCGCTGCGGAATGGCTTCGCCGCCGGTTCGGGTCTTCCCGCGTGAAACGGTCACCGTCTGGAAGGTCGAGTCTTCGGACAACACGTCGTCGAGTGCTTCGTCTCCGAGCTGGAATGCCTTGGCGATCCGGCGTAGCAACCGGTTCTCGTCACTCGATAGCACCTCGTCGGAACAGGCGATGTGAACGAGTAGCTTGAAGACCGGCATTCGCTCGCCCTGATGAACGGATTTTGCGATCCGTTGGAGCTGCTTGGTCGCAACATGCGTGTCTCGCGTAAGCGCCGCTTCCGTAGCCATCACTTGGACGCGGGCGTATCCGTCGTTGATGCCGGACGCCCGGTGGAAGACCTCAAGCTCCGTTTCGTCCACGACTCCGTCGGCAGAGGCCACTAGCACCGCAAGATAGAGGAGCCGAAGAAGTCCTCCGAGGTCGTTTGAGGCTTGGCTGCTTTCCTGGCATGCGGCAAGAGCCACTTCCTGGCCCCAAGCAAGCGGCAGGTTCAGAATCTGCGGATGGGGAGCCATCGTGTAGCCCAAGCTTTCGACTAGCGATGCAAGGTCCTCGCTCTGACCCTGGGTCAGGGTCGCGCGCTCTCCAATACCTAGCAAACCGGCCAGGACCGCAACCGGCATGAAACGAACGCCGTTGGCTTCCGGACAAGCTTGCAGGGCTTCCGCGAAAATCTCGGCCAGCGGGTGTGCATGGTCCCTGCGGATCTCGGCGGGTAGCGCCAGGTGGGCTTTCAGCCTGTCCTGATTCGAAACCGAAGCGGATGAAAGCTTCGCAACGGCTCGCGAATAACCCGAGAGGTCTTCAATGCACTGGTTCCAGATTGCGGACAGGTCCTTGAACTGGCTTTTGATCCCCATCACGCCCGGCACCTTGAGCATCTTCGCGGCATTCGTGCTAAGCGTGATGTTGCCTGTCTGATACTGGACGGTTTGATCGCGCTTCGATGCCTTGAGCACCAGGCCTTCGGGGTGGAGGGCTTCGAATCGTTTCCTGAACATTCCCTTGAACGCGTCGCCCGTGCGCTCGGTCACCACGCTCCGCCTCGAATCTTCGAGGTTCATCGCAACCAGATGCCCGATTGCCCAATCAATCGGTTTACCCATCCTGTAATGGTTGGCGAGTGTGAGGGTGAGAGCCAGTTCGCTGATCCGCCGACCCTGCAAGTCCAGGAGAGTCTGGCTGACGTTCGAATATCCAGCCGGTCCCTGCGAGTAGGAGGTGAAATGGAGGAAGTCTCCAAAGTATGAAACCAGCGAACGGCTTTTGCGGGTGAGCCCGTAAATCCGCAGCAACTCGAAAACCTCGAACCACAAGGCGGGGTCGAAGTCGCCTTCGGCCAGCATTCTTCGCTCGATCCCGTAGAAGAACAGGAACAGGTAGCCTGTTGGAAGGTGCTCCGGGTTCGCGTCCCGCCGACCCCGGGCAAGCCAGTCGAGGTAGAACGCTCGTTGTGATGGTGTGAGCGTCGAATAGCTGGGATAGTAGGAGAGATCCTCGCGGTCAGATGGTCGGTGATCCACGCTTGCGGTCCTGCAAATCGCTGAAGGCTCGCTGCCCCAACCAAGTGCCGTGTCCGTAATGTAGACCATTCCTTGTAGGGTTCGCCCGGAGACCTGAACCGGTGTCCCGGGAATGACCCATTGCATCCGCTCGCCCTTTGGTGGACGTGCAGACGAAACAACGTCCGGTCGCCGTGGCGGAGGCTCCGGAGTAGGCGTCGGAGCCGGTTTCGGCTGAAGTGGAGGCGGGGTGACGGCCGGCGGCGGCTGAGGAAGGCGAGCCTCAGCCGGAGGCGGCTTTGGCATCCAGAGTGGCGTGAAGACTTCGTCTCTCCCGTACAACTCGGCTGTCGGCTCTGGTGGTGGAGGTGGAGGTGGAGCTTTCGGAACCGGAGGAGGGCTTGCTGGAACGGGAGGCGGAGAGACGAAACCTTGCGCAAAGCGCTGTTCCATCGGTGAGCGTTCCGGATGCGCGGCAGCAGGAGCCGGTTGAGCAGCCTTCGCGCTCGGATTTCGAGTCGGAGTCGCCGCGCCATTGTTCGGCCCACTCTGTCGGGCGACCCTGCCGAACGACTGGATCGCTTCAGAGAATGAAATCCCAGTGCCGCATTGGGAGGTTTGGATGATTTCGTTCAGGCCGGACGAGCTGCTGAAATGGATCTCATCATAGAGGCAGATTGGAAGCTGCGTTTTGTTGGCGAACCGTTTGTCCGGCGTGCCGTTCTTGTTCACGTAACGCCACGTGTGATCGACAATGCGGGCGTCGCGTGGGGGCGTGGTGTCTTCGATGAAACGCGTCTGTTTCACTTGAACGTTGATGGCGTCGTAACCGACTGCTCCGATTCGTCCCTCGTCATAGACCAGCAAGCGGTCCGGGAAAAAGTAGAGGGTTTGCCTACCCACATCGATGGCGATGGTCTCGATGTTGGTTTTCAGGAAATCAGGCAACTTGGCCTTGATCGTGGTGTCCTTACGGCTGACGAGGCTCGATGCACCGGCGTGGTAACGCCCGTCGTGAACCTTACCTGAAGCCGAGATGTGCCAGCATGCCGAACACTTCGAAAGGATGGATGCGGCCCGGTGAAGATCTCCGTAAGCCTGTTCCAAGGCAGGGTCGAAGTCGTATAGTAGGACAACCGTCTTTCTCAGCACGTCGCGCCTGTAAGCCCAAATGACGGCAGCAATTGAAAGCAGGAACCAAAGGAATGAAAAGACGGGTGAAATGCCCCCGACCATCATGGCAAGCAGCAACACCGTGCAGCCGATCCCGACCCCCGGCCACCACCGGGCGAGAGCCTTCTTGGTGTTCAGTTCTTCGAGCAGTTCCGCCGAGGAACTGTGCACCATTTGCGAAACGTCCGCAGATTCGATCTCGGCAATCCGCACCGGCGGAATCTCGGGTGGCATGCCGCCTCCTGGTCCGGGGACCGGACGGGGAATTGCTCCTCCCGATCCCGATAGCCCGTTGGTTCCCTTGGGGCGTCCCCCGAGAGGAAGGGTTTTCCGGTAGTAGATCCCGCCAGCGCCCATGTGGACGTAGTTACCACGGGGACCGGTTCCGATGCGGAAGCCCTTGAAACCGGTTGAAACGCCGATGCCTGACTTCGAGACGTTGAACCTTATCGGGCCAACCTTGACGCTTTTCCTGAGGTAGAAACTCATGCCGGGGAGGGAAGAGTTTGGATTATCCGCCGTGCTGGTAGCAACGGCCGTTGGCGGAAGTGGTCATCCGCTGGCATCTGTTACCTTTCTTGGTGTAAGCAGAGCACTGTACGGAGGTGCGGCTGTAGCTGGAGCGAGCCGAGTAAGACGAGCCAGACGTGCTGCCGGTCGAAGAAGACGAATCCGAGGTGCGGCCGGAACTGAAATCAATTGGTTTTTGTGGCGCACAGGACGGCAGCAGGGCGAGAAGGCCCAAGCAGGCGATTGCTAAGTAGCGAGGCATGTTAGGGAGGGTGATTACAGTGAGATTTCGATCCCGGCCGGTAGATGGTCCGAACCTTTCGAAGATTTCACCGATGATAGTGGCTTTCCGAGCCCCTTCGTCCAGAAGTAGTCGAAGCAGGCGGCGGGATATCGCCCCTTGGCAGGGCAGGTGATCCGGTTCTGGTGCTCGATGCACTCGAAGCTCCAGTAGAAGCCGGCTTTCCGGAGGAAGCTGAACGTCCGCTCGCTAGGTGACTGGGCGGCTGGCGTGTCCGGATCATCGGTGTTGAAATCACCGCCAACTACCATTGCGTCGGGCTTCACCACGCGCCCGTCCTTGGATTCAGTATGGGCGATCAGTTGCTCAATCGCGTCCTCGCGCTTGGACGTGTTCTCGGGTGGGTTGCCGAGGTTGGATTTGAGGTGAAGGCAATAGACCCCGAGCCGCTTCTGGCCGATCAGGAACGACGCGAAGGCGTAGCCGCGAGGAGCGCCAGCCCAGCCTCGTTGCCAAGGCTCCGACCAAGCCGCATCCGCGGGAATCTTCGCTGCTATCGCAAGCTGCTGGCCGGACAAGAAGTTGCCCTGCATGAACCGCGAGACCACAGCGACCTTCCATTCCTTCCCGAGCGGCTGAAGCGTCTCTTCCAGCGCTGCCTGCGAGCCGACCTCCTGAAGCAGCAGGATGTCCGGGTTGAGCTTCCGGATCTCTTCTCGGACCAGTTCGATGTGCTTGGTCTGCTCGTCTTTCGGCGCACCCATCCGACCGCCCGAGAACCACTGGAGGTTCCAGGTCACGACCCGGAGCGTCTGGGCTGGCTCCGCCATCAGCGGGCAGGCCCAACCGAGCAGGGCGAATAACAGGAGCGTCCTCATCCGCCGCAGACCTTACACGCCACGCCGTCGGATGCCGAGCCTGATCGCCCCTTGCTGGTAGCGTAGAACCTACACCGAGCATTATGGCGTTTGCCGGTCGAGCTGATCCAGTAGCCGCCCGCCTGTGCCGGCTGGCTCGGGGTGACCTTGTTCGTTCCCCCGCCGGTCAGGGGCTGGACCTGGGTTGGTGTAGGGGTGGGTAGGGGCTGGCGGCGAAGTTGTGCGTTCTCGGCCCGGAGCCGTTCCACGAGAGCCTCCAGCTCGGCGACCCGCTTCTCTAGCTGGGCGACATTCGCATCGGCCGAGATCCCGAGCTTCTTGCGGGAATCCTCGGTCAGCTTGGCAACCGGGACCCGGATCACCCCGTAGTCGGTGATTAGGCTGAGTTCCCCGCCCTTCACGCCGCTCACCGTGCCAGTGATCGAGTCGCCACTGACCAGCGAAAGCTTCACCGGCTCGCGCTTAGCCTCGGCGGGTTGCTGGGCGGCGAGTGGACAGAGCGCCGCCAGAGCAGCGGCAAGGAGGAGGGGGAGGTGTTTCACCTCGCGAGATTACGTCATCGCGTGCGCCAGTTTCAAGGAATCTCATGGACGGGGCTAACCGATCTCAATAGACTTCTGCCGATGAAGTCCCTCCTCATTTTTGCTTCAGTTGTGGTGATTGGAACCGCTGGATTCGGAATTCAGCGAGCTACCGCTTCGTCCAGCGGGTCATGCTGCGGTGACGCCGAATCGGCAGCTTGCTCGGGTGCTACACCCTGCAAGGTGTGCACCAATTGCAGCCGGTGTGGACACTGCAAGTCCGGTGGCAAGTGCGGGACCTGCAAGTGAGACCTCAGAGCAGCCCCCCATGCGCTACCGCAGACCAAGTCTGAATTCGCTTCTCGGAATCACGAAAGCGAAGAGGCGGATCAAACGAGATCTCGGCATTTACGAGGTAACAAAGATCCTCAATGCACCCAAGAATGCAAAGACGCGCCTCAAACGGAAGGCCGGTTACTACTCTGAGCCGATGAAGCTGTTTCGCTTCATCATGCGACTCTTCAAGTAATCAAAGGCCTCGGCGAAACTGAACACTTTCCACAACCCCACAATCGCCCATGACAAACGAATTTGAGCAGGTTCCATTCAACGCAGCTGCTGATTTTGCGGAGAATCCCGAGAACCGGTGTCCATGCCTACTTCTTCTGGATACTTCCGGATCGATGCATGGCGCTCCAATCAACGAACTCAATGCGGGGCTTTCCCAGTTCAAAGACGAACTCACTGCTGACTCGATGGCGGCAAAGCGGGTGGAGGTTGGCATCGTGACGTTTGGTCCAGTTCAAGTCGCCACGGAGTTTACGACCGCCGACGCATTCTTTCCTCCCAAGCTTACAACAACCGGGGACACTCCTATGGGTGCGGCGATCAAGAAGGGGCTCGAAATGATTCGCCAGCGGAAGGAAGTATACAGACAGAATGGCATAGCCTATTACAGACCGTGGGTCTTCCTCATCACGGATGGAGCCCCAACGGATTCCTGGGAGCAAGCTGCCCAACTCGTTCGCGAGGGCGAAACGACGAAGAGCTTTCAGTTCTTTGCCGTTGGGGTGGAAGGCGCGAACATGGACATCCTCGGCCAAATTTCGGCCCGTTCTCCGCTCAAACTGAAGGGACTCCAGTTTCGAGAGTTGTTTCAGTGGCTTTCGAATTCAATGGGAGCGGTTTCTCGATCTTCTCCAGGTGATGCGATCCCACTTGCGAACCCGACTGCACCGGAGGGCTGGGCAACCGTGGGATGAATTCCGTCTGGCGAATCGCAGCGGCTTCCGTAGCAGGAACGTCCCACGAACGGACAGGTGCGCCGTGCCAAGATTCTCATCTGGCAGCTCTAGTCGGCGATGGTGGATCTACGCTTGTACTGATTGCTTCGGATGGCGCGGGCAGCGCATCGCATTCTGAGATTGGCTCCTCGTTGGCTTGTAGTCGGCTCATGGAAGAGCTGAGGCGCGCGATTGATCAGGGGCTGGAGGTAGCTCAAATTACAAAGGAGGTGGCGCTCGGATGGCTTTCGGAGGTGCGAGCAGCCCTTCAAACAGCCGCCGACGAACACAATCTGGGTCTACGCGAATTCGCGTGCACGCTTCTTGCCGCGGTTGTCTCACCCACTCATTCCGCATTTTTCCAAGTGGGGGACGGAGCAATGGTTGTCCGACCCAATGGTGATTCCTGGAGCTACGTGTTTTGGCCTCAGCATGGTCAGTTCATCAACACGACCTATTTCATCACCGACGCGACGGCCGCGGATGTCCTCGAATGCGACGTGGTCGAGGGGAGGATTGAAGAAGTCGCCGTGTTCACCGATGGAATCGAACCATTGGTCCTTCACTACGCCTCGCAGTCCGTTCACTCTCCATTCTTCGACCGGATCTTCCAGCCAGTTCGAAATCTTGAATCGATTGGGCTAAGCGAAGAGCTTTCCGCGAAGCTCCAGAGCTATCTTGCTTTGCCGTTGGTGTGCGAGCGTACAGACGACGACAAAACATTGCTCTTGGCGACCAAGGCAGAGCCTGTTGCCGAGGAGCCCGTTGCATTTGCTGAGAAGTCACACCTATAGATCCACCATGGCTTTGCGAGGTCGAAACGGAACGATCCGTCTCGGGAGCCTGCTCGGAAAGGGCGGCGAGGGGGAGGTTTATACTCTCGCCGGAGACTCAAATACTGTCGCCAAAGTCTACCTTGCTGAGGTTAGCAAGGAGCGGGAGGACAAACTCAAAATCATGCCGGGTCTGCTGACGCCGGAGATCGCTCGGCTGACTGCATGGCCAAAGGAGATTCTTTACAAGGACAACGGACGCATCGGGGGATTCCTGATGGACAGGATGGGCACCTCAAAGGACATCCATTCCCTCTATGGGCCTAAGAGCAGGTTGACTGAGTTCCCGCACGCCGATTGGCGATTACTGGTAAGATCAGCGCTGAATCTTTCGAGGGCATTTCACGTTCTTCACCAGGCCGGTTGCTTGGTCGCCGATGTGAACCATGGAGGCATACGTGTCGCCGCAGACGGAACGATCAAGATCATTGATTGCGACAGCTTCCAAATCACGCGCGGTGGCAGGGTCTATCTTTGCGAGGTGGGGACAGATCAGTTCACGCCACCAGAACTCCAGCAGAGGTCATTTCGGCAAACGGCACGCACCCCCAATCATGACAATTTTGGATTGGCAGTATTGATTTTTTATTTGCTGCAAATGGGAAGACATCCCTTTGCCGGGCGATATCGGGGGCCGGAGGAGATGCCCATTCCGAAGGCTATTGGTCAGTTTCGCTACGCCTATTCTAGTAACACCTCGCTCACCAACATGGAGCCGCCGCCCCACACGGCAAAGCCGCATGCTGCGTCTCCAGAGCTGGCCAAACTTTGGGAGCAGGCATTTGGGCGTTCAGGCGCAGCGGTTAATGGCCGGCCAGTTGCAGCTGACTGGGTTGCCGCGCTGTCGCGACTAGAGAAGAGTTTCTCCCAGTGCTCAGCGAACCCGACTCATTTCTTCTTCCAGGGAAATGGAAGTTGCCCATGGTGCCCAATCGAGAGCATCGGCATTATTCTCTTCGGCGTTTCGATCAATGGAAATGGTGGGGGCGGGGTAAATGTTGAGGCCCTTTGGAAGCAAATTCAAGGGGTGCAAAATCCAGGATTCTCGTCGTGGTCGTGGTCTGGGCCGACGATCGGAATCAAGCCGTCGTCAAAAGCAACGACAGCAAAAGGAAAGCGAAACGAGCGGCGCTCAGTTGGATTGGTTGTTGGTGTGGTAGTGTTCTTTGCCGGTGCTTCGGTCGCCGGTTCGATGTGGCTGCTTTGGATTATTGTCGCATCGATTGCTGGGTTCTGGATCGCGAACTCGGCTAACGGAGGCATCGAGCAGTTTCTTGAGGTTCACGCACAGCTCGCAAATCGGAAGGCCGAGCTGATTGAACAGTATACCGCGAAAGGTGAAGTGGGTGCGTTCGACTCTAAGGTGAACGAACTCACCCGAGTCCACATGGAGCATGGAGACTTGGCTTCTGAGCGGCAGCGTCGGTATCAGGAATTGGTCAAAAACCGCGAGAAACATGCCTTGGATCGGCACTTGGATAAGCATCGGATTGACCGTGCTGGGATCTCAGGAATTGGACCGGTGCGGACTGACATGCTTGAGTCTTACGGGATCGAGACTGCCGCAGACGTAAATCTTCAGGCTGTTCTACAGGTTCCGGGTTTCGGTATCGCACTGGCATCGCAGCTGATGGAATGGCGACACGAAGTGGCACGAAGATTCCGGTTCAACCCGGCTTCCGAGGTTGATCGAGGAGAAGTGTTGGCACTTGATCGGGCGATTGCGATCAAACGTACGGAATTGGAGAAGAAACTTCGTGTAGGACCCGCTATTCTTCAGCAAATCCGGCAATCCATTTTGAGCCGCCGGGCTGCACTTGCTGGCGAACTGGAGAAGATCTCCACTGAGTTGGCGCAAGCTAAGATGGATCTGGATCTCCTCCAGTAGCAGCATGGCCGCAGCCTCGAAACCCCGCCGCTGCCGGAGAACTTGCAAGCGGACCTTGTGACGTCGCAGTATGTGGCTCGTGAACCTCCCCCCTCGCGCTCTCGTGTTCATCGCGATCTTCTCCACCGCATGCTCCAACCAGCCTGGACAACAGTCCGTAGGGAAACGGGCCAGCGAGATTCAAGTGGCTTCATCACACCCTGTCAGAGAGCGCAAGACCGGGACAGACACCTTCTCGATCGGATCTTCAAATGATGCGGTCATATTGGCGATGGGACAACCGGACAACGTGCGAACGAAGTCGGGCGGGGAGATCGAAATTTGGAACTACAGGTTTTCCACCGTGGCATTTCGCGGTGGTAAGGTCACCGGGTGGGAGGACCACAGCAATGTGCTGAAATCTCGCGGGAGTGGAGACACCCGGCTCGCCGAAAGCGACGAGAAGGCACGCGGCGGCCAATCGGATTCCGTTTCGGTATCGCCCGAACTTGCGGCAAGAATGGGGGCACGCACTACGCCACCCCCTTCAGGCGCAACCAACCCTTCGGTCCAATACGTCGAAGGCCATCAGCGTAGTAACGGATCGGCTGTTCAAGGCTACTACCGAACGACCGGTGATGCGAGCAGGACGAACAACTTCAGTTCCAGCGGAAACGTGAACCCGTTTACACGGAAGCGGGGCTCACGGTAAGGACAACGGCAAGTCGTGAAGGAGTGAGGAATGAATGAGCAAGCAACAGCATCTTTTGATTGGTTTGCCAGGCACAGTAGCCGTCTATTCGACATGATCGGCGTGCCTGCTGGCTCAGAGGAAGCGTCCGTTTTCCGCGAGGAGGCGGCCCGGCGGATCATCCAGCGGTTGGCCTGCCGATCGGACAGCGACGAACAAGGTGGCAGGGGCATGGAGCGACCCCGTTTCACCGATGAAATGCTATCCTACGCCGATGCTGCCGGCATCAATCCGCGTAAAACCGTTGATGAACTCTGGTGGATCTGGGATTTGGCGGTTGGCCTTTCGTTCGGTTACGTCCAGTGGAATAACGGCATGGATCCAGATATCCGGGAAGCCTATCCGGCGCTCAAGATGAGCAGGTTTTCAGGCAGCCTTCCGGCAAGCTTGCGCAAAAAATGGAAGGAAGCCGGCGGGCGAATATTCAGAGGGAGCGCAATCGCGTCCAAGGGAGATCTAGCTTGGGTGGCGGTAAGTGAATTCGGGCTTCCATGGCCTCCATTCGGTTGAAATTGCGACATCGACCTTGATGACGTCAGGCGGGCCGACGCGCTGGCTTTGGGTATCGACGTCAATTCGACCGACAGGCTCACGGGCTGGTGGTCGTAGTCGCTACCGACGAGTGACGGGCCGGTGGAGCAAGCAGGACCTCACTTTTCATACGTCCGGCCGCCAGTGGACCAGAGGTAGAGCGTTTCGGAATATCCGAGCTTCACGATCTTTCTTTCCATGATCGGCTCGGCAACGCCAGCGATCACCACGGCTCTTCCCAGAAGAGATACCCCAGCTTCGGATTCGCCGAGAATTCCATCCGCCGACGCAATGAATGGAAGATTCAAGCCGTTGCGCCAATACACGATGGTTGCACCTTCCGGAAGTGCCCCAATTGGCTGGATCACGAAGATTCCGCAAAAGCTGCGAACGAAAACGAAACACACCGTGAAAGCGAGTAGCGCCAAGAGAATGATCCGTCGCTTTTTCATGAAATCGTTCGTGGTGGAAGGGCTGAACGAACCTTGCGTCTGATGTCCTACTTCGTCGCGACCTTCACGTACGCGTAATCGACCTTTCCTTCGAGTTCGAAGACGGCGACGGAGGTCAGCTTTCCGGCCGGCTCCCACCGGATCACCGTTGGCCCCTTGAAGGTCGGCTTGGCGGCATCGATTCCGAGCGCCTTGGTTGCAGTTTCGTCGAAGGTCACGTCCTTCAGGTCGTTGATCGTGATCCAGTCAGCCTCCCCCTTGATGTAGACGATCTCAACCTTGCCCTTCTGATAGACGAGCGTCTTGCCGTACTTGGTTTTCTCTCCTTCGGTCGGCTTGCCGAGGAGCTTCTCCACCGCGGCAGGCTCTTTGCCGGCGATTTTCGGGATATCCGCTACCGGGTCGGCGAATAGAGGTTGGACGAACGACAGGACGGCGACAGTGGCGAAGGCGAAAAGTCTCATTCGGCAAGATTGGGAGTGCGTGACTCTAACGACTTTCAGCGACCGAACTCAAGGCATTGATCGACCTGCCTGCTAGCGCTTCGGCGGCCAGGCGGTAGCCCGCTGGACTCCTGGCGCTCCTATGGGCTCTCCCGCTTCGAAAGCGTTCCTCTGGCATCAGAAGGCCACTACGGGTGCCGACGAAGGTGGGCAGAGGCGGCCGAGCGCGGGTGGCTTTTTCGCAGGCGAGCAGAGCGCGATCGGCTGGGAGCGCTCCGCTCCCGCGCTCCTTTGATATACCCAAGTGGAAGAGTTACGGAAGCGGCGAGCGAGCGGGCTTCTTAAATGGGCGGCCTTACGAAGTGGAGGCCCCGACTCGTCGCCCGGCGACCCTAATATTCCAGCGGCGGCGCGCGAAGTTTCTGGAACGACGGTGTGTCCCTGGGAAGGTGAAGAGGGAATTCACCATATGCGTCACCGCGTTGCCACAGCGAAAATTCCAAACACGATCGGCGGCAAAGAGATGCACAGGTAGTAGAAGAGGTATTGACCGACTAGGAGTCGAACTTGAATGCAAAAGAGGTCCCACTTTTTCAGATTGTGATCTTCATACTTGGGTTTCGACGCCCGAAAGCATGCGAAGTCAATATCCTCATGGTTCTCAGAGCGCTTGAGGATGTCGTCATACCGTTTTGCGATCTCCTCCACCTTTCCGATGAATTCCTCGCCCTTCTTGTCGGCAAAGCGAGTCTTGAGAGCCCTGAGTTCGTTGTATAGCTCGGCTATCTGAAGTCCGCTTTGATGGTAGGTGTGCGCCCTCAGTCCGTAATTCTGGGAGGCTTCAAGTTGGCTGACGACAAGGATGATGATCGATAGCGCCGAGCTGATAAACAAGATGATCTGGCTCGTTCCCTGGGTAGAGAATTGCGGCAACATCGTCGTAATCAGCGAGAAGATCATGACGTACGCGGAAAGGATGGCCACTGCACGAGTGGACAATTCGTTCTTTCGTCGGTTTCTCGCCGCCGCGTTGAATCGGCTCTTGTAGGTCGACCAAAGTTTGTAATTCAGCTCCCGGTCGTAAGAGCCCTGCGCATAAAGTGGAATGTTGCTGCTTCCCATAGGGATTATTTGCGCTAGTCGTCGATAAAAGCTTCTCCCAAAGGTGCCTAGAGCGATTTTCAGCAGCCCCCTTGAGCGGATCCGGTCCAATGCATCCAGATCATAACCATCGCGGCTGTATCGAGTTCGCAGTATTGAAGCAACTGCTGCTTTAGGGCGTTCCTGGCGTCATCGTTCTCGGCCCCTCGTCCAAAAACCAAATCCTGGTAAGCTCGGACCGCTGCGGTGCCCTCTTGCACCAAATCAAAATCCTCTCCTGAATCCGAATCAGAGAAGGCCTCCAGCGTTTTGTAAGGGTCAATCGGTTTGCCGTTCTTGTCTTGCCGGAAATACTTCGCAAAGAGGGGATGTTCCCAAAGGGCTGAATTATTTTCCCATACGGCAGGAAGCACGACCTTGATGGACGTGCGTCCGCCCATTCGTGGATGAAAGTGGTAGTCCTTAGTCAGCTTTTCCATGTCAACCACACGAGGATTGTCTCGGTCGCCGAGGTCCCTTAGCCACTGCGCGAGATCGGGATCATCTTCGCCCATAGCGTCAAGATGCTCGCGGATATCTCTCAAGGCTGTCTGCTCGAAGGAGGACCAGACGTAAACCGTTCCGCTAGTGCCGATGACATCCCGCAAAGAGCGGGCGAATTGAAAATTGCTGAAGGCCTGTTCGACGTTGATCCACTCCGTATGGATTACTTCCCCACCCGGCTCGGCAATTGTATGGCAGCTCCACTGGAACGCCGCTTGCTGATACGGGTGCATTCCTTCATGGTATGGCAAGGCTGCCCTGCTCGCTTCGAAATCGATGAAGTGCAGAGGGTATTGATGGGACCTCAGAACCTCCCTGATTTGGGCGTTAAGGTATTCTTGTGGAGGGTCGGTGTGCTCAAGCTGGATCTTCTGCCGGGGCGCATACGAGCCTGACAGCCAGGATTCCGGGATATCCAGGAGGCCAGCCTTACCCTGGTTGACAAGGAATGTGACTGGATCAGCACCAGCAGGCGGACGAAGATTTCCCAATCGGTAGAAGTCCAATACGTGAGGCTCGACCTCGGCGAGAGGTCCCCAGCATTCCCTGAAGCCATTCCGTTGCTCGGATCGGGCGACGCGGTACTCGCAGTCCTTGCATCCCTTGCGCAGAAGGGGTGCGATCCTAACGGGTGCCTCAGAGTCCACCGACGAGGCAAGTTCATCTGCCGCGGTTGTAATCTCGGGCAAGAGTTGGCCTACTTCTGTGGCAACATCCACAAGCGCGAGGACATGCTCTGAGCCGAGTGCCTCGGGAATTCCGGTGTAAACGACGTCAGACGCCATTCGCGAACCACCTTGCTTCTCCAAGTGGAACTTGTCGGTAGTGGAATTCTCGGTGGCGAGCCTAGCCTTGTCGACGACACAGAGGACGGGCGATATTTGCCAGTCCGGAAAGGCGCGTTGAAAAACCATTACCTGGAAGGTGACGTCTTCTAGATACGACCTTTTATCCGCTTTGATTCGACCTTGACTCCCTCGGAAAGGGTTCGGCCCGTCCGCAGCGGTATCCACTGACGTAGACTTAACTTCAATGAGTCGGACGACGTTTCCGCGCTTCTCAAGGATGTCAATGCGGGCTGAAAGCCTGCCGGCCAATATCGTGGGCTCAAACAAGACGACATTCTCCGCTTCTTCGAGGATTCTCTTTGCAGCACTAAACGCCTCTTCAGGGTTGGCTCCGCTGCATTCCATCTCCCGACCATCGGGAAAGAGCAGCTTGGCCATCTTTTCCACCATGTAACCGCCGTCGGCCAAGAACTCCATAAACGGGTTTTCGTTTAGGAGAGACGGGTATCGGAGCTTCTTGTAGTAGAGCTTTGTCGGACACTCTCGCGCCACATTGAAGTCGGATTTCGTGAGATACATGGAGGTTGAGGAGGATTGATACTGAAGGTGACCTACTAACAGGCGGCTAGTCTCAAGTCGATTACAGCAACGAGCCGATATTGGAAATCGACCGGCCGGCCCAAATGTTCTCCACCCCAATTGGCCCCGGGGTGCCCTACCGTTCGCGTTTCAGATTAGCCATGAGAGCGGATGCGAATGACAATCTCGATTGCGACCGCGACAAACCCGGCTAGCAGAAATGCAACCTTCGCGAGGAACAGCGAGAATGCAGGTCTGACCAACGAACGGGGCACTTCAATTTCGCCGTTGAGGGACCGGGTTTCAGCCCACATCCTCCCCTCTTGCTCCTCGGTGAAGGACTTGATCTGAATTGCCCCGACGAATCCATGGAGAAGATCGAGTACAAAGTAGCCGACGAACAGCGCAAGTGCCCAGAGGATTGCGGGTGGGAAGGTGAAGCTTGAGTCACGGAAGAACCAACAAATGGCAGCACCCGCAAAACCCAGTTTCCTCCCGTGCTCGGTGATGTCACGCGTATGATGCTGGTATTGTCTCCAAAGCTCCTGACCTTTCATGGGGGCACCTAAGGGTAGCTGCGGGTTCCCGGATTGTTCGTCGGGGGCGGAGGGGGACGCGGCGGTGTAGGCTGTGGTTTTTCGTTCACTTCCGTTTCTCCTTTCGAACTCCCTTGAATGGATTGTTGTCGGACTTCTGATCGATGAATCGGCCGGAGTCGGTATCGCGCTTCGTCCAGCGCTCGGTTTGAGGGTTGAAGGTCTGAGAACGGTTCCGCACCGCACCTTTGCGCGCTCCGTCACCGGTTGGTGGATTTGTGGCCATAGTCGATTTCGGTTCGCTAGAGGGTTCAGGAGGTGTGACAGGGTTTACAACAATGGTAGCAGCCATTGATTCTTTCCTTAGGCCAGCGCTTCTTCGCCTCCGCTACCGCGCCGTGACAAGAGGCATGATAGCCCAGGTCGATCTGGTTCTCCGTTTTCGGCATGTAGGTGCAACCATTGGTCTTATCATGAACTTCATAATCCCCATTGGGTTGCTGGTTCTTGTTGATGATGTATTGAGGCATGATTTTGATGTGGTGGCGTGATCGGGCATTTTCGAATCACCATGGCGGCGGACTGATGAGAGGTGCTGGAGGGAGGGGCAGCCCAGGTCCGCATTCTTGTTCAACCTGGCTGACCGAGCGAGTGGGGGCTTGGCCCAGCACCGTATCCGGGGTTACCTCAGCCGAGATTGTCGCCTTCGCTTGCGTTCGGGTTCGAACAGGGCGTCTTGAGCCCATTGATTTCCCGGACATGGTAGTCAGGGTAGTTCCCCCGTTCGATTTCCCTGACGAATTGAGGACGGGTCATTTCCGCTCCGCGATTGGGATCGAGGAATCGCTGATTACGTCCGGAATCCGACTCATCGGTTACTTTCACTGGCTTCATAATTCTATGGTTACGGTTGGCGTTAAGATTCCCCAGAAATGCTGGAAGCCATTGGAGGCCTCAGAATCGGCCGCTTTCCGCAACCGATGCCCGCAGAATACCAGTTCAACAATAATGATCAAGCGAAAAAGTAGATGCACCATGGAAAATGATGACAAAGTAGATCCTGGATGGTAGATAATCAGGAAATCAGAACTAAATTCCAATGTCTTTCCTGACCAATGATGAAAACTGGGCCACGCGCGAGCGCCTACGACGCGTGGAGTTCCTGCTCTGGTGGCGGGGGTGGATAGGCAGGCAAGATTTGTTGGAATCCTTCGGAATCTCACCGGCTCAAGCGTCGGGGGATTTACAACGTTACGCCGGGCTGAACCCGGGCGCGATGATCTACCAGACAAGCCGGAAGCGTTATGAATCGGCTGAGGGAATGACCTGTATCCTGCATGAGCCTTCATTCGAAGAAGCTGTGAGGATGTTCCTCGGAAATGGGCAGTTCAGCGGCAGCATGCCCCAGAGAGAGGTGTCAGACTCTCGACTATCGATGATCCAGCTCCCACTGAGGCGATTGGACATAGGAATTGCTCGTCGCGTTCTCATCGCTCTGCTGGAACGGCGAACTCTCCAAGTGCGATACCATTCGCTGAGTTCTGGGAGCGTTGGATTGCGGGAACTGTCTCCAACCGGGTTGGCCTGGGATGGTACCCGTTGGCATGTGAGGGCTTGGTGTGGAGCGAGAGAGGATTGGCGCGACTTCGTGTTGGGTCGGATGTCCGAAGCTACCTGGCCCGCGAAAAGCTTTGGAGATTTACCGGCGGATCAAGACTGGGACACTTTCGAGTCGGTGACGCTTCGGATCAATCCAGAGCTAAGTGACGCCCGGCGCGAGGCCCTGCGTATGGATTATTACCTGGCTGGAGACACCTTGGAACTCCGGGTGCGTCGCTCGATGAAAAGATACCTCCTGGCCTCCTTGTTCATCGACCACCAGAGTCATCTCGAACTTCCAAGGCACTTCGTGGAGAAACAAACTATGTGAACGCACGCTTGGTGCGTCCCAGGCTCCAGTCGGTCCAGCCCGACAAGTGAAACCGGGGGTAGAAATCCCTCACGGCTATTAATGCTTAGATTGTTGTAACATCATGCTGAGGATCTCCCCAAGCGGAATCCGCATCCGCAGGGATTCGCTTTGGGGAGACGGGCAGCATGACGTTCTCCGGTCATGGGAGCAGCAGACGAAGTCGATGCCGGTCCCGTCCCACCAGAAGCTCGGAAGCGTCTAGGGGCGCGTCGCGCTGGTCCGTTGCCACCAGCACCCCTCTTACCAAACAGCCGAACCGTCAAAATACCCGCTAGCCTTCGCAAAGATCGCCGCTTATTTGGATTGTATGCTTGGCATTTGGATTGTTTGTCTGATGCCGATTTTCTTGCGGAGATCTCTCTCCGTTAGATCGGTTTTGAACTCTTCTACCGCACACCCCGTGGCGAGAGCCTTCGGCGCTTTAGAGACCCTGTTGGTCCTTCGCAAAGTGTAACATTTTCAAGATCCGCCCACGCAACGCGAGGAATGCTTCGGAGCTACGATCACGCGGTCGGTCCAGCTCCACCGGAATGATCTCCTCGATTTTCCCCGGACACGGCGTCATGATTACGATCGAGTCGCTCATGTAGATCGCCTCGTCGATGTCGTGGGTCACGAACAGCATGGTCGTGCCGCGGGCTCGCCAGAGACGCAGCACTTCATCCTGCATGCGCATCCGCGTGAAGGCATCGAGAGCGCCGAGGGGTTCGTCGAGCAGCAGGATCTCCGGGTGATTGATCAGCGCGCGGGCCAGGGCGACGCGTTGCGCCATGCCGCCGGAGAGGTGATGGGGAAAGGCATCCGCGAAGTTCTCCAGCCCGACGAGATGGAGGAATTCCTCCACTTCCTTGCGGCTCTCGCCCAGCACTCCACGGGCGAGCGGCCCGGCCTGGATGTTCTTCCGGACGGTCAGCCAAGGGAAGAGATTGGGATCCTGGAAAACCAAACCACGGCTCGCGCAGGGTGCCGTGATCTTTTTCGTGCCCACCAGCAGCTCGCCGCTGTCCGGGGTTTCAAGACCCGCGATCATCCGCAGCAGGGTGGACTTCCCACAGCCGCTGGGACCCACCAGCGAGATCAGTTCGCCCGCTTTCACCGATAGGGAAACGGACTCCAGCGCCGTGAACTCGCTGCGGTCCGGCGAGATGAAGCGCTTGCTCACGCCATTGACACGCAGCGCGGCACCCTCCGCGAGTTGATTGGGCCTGCTTACCATTTGATCGTTCCTTTCTGCCACACCAGCACCCGGTCGCGCAGCGCGAAGAGGCCGGTCATGATCGTCGAGAAGAAGATCGCCATGATCCCCAGCGCGGCGAAGACCTTGCCATACTCGGCCCACTCCCGCGACCAGCCGAGATACCACCCGAGACCGGACTTCACACCGACCGTTTCCGCCACCACCAGGGTCAGGAAGGCGGCACCCAGGCCCATGAAGAGGCCGAGGAAAATGTTCGGCATCGCCGCCGGGATCGCCACCCGGAAGATCAGGTAGGAAGGCTTCGCGCCCAGGGTCTTCGCCACGTCCAGATATGAGGCGCGGGTGTTCGCGATGCCGGAGGAGGTCAGCATCGTCACCGGGAACCACACCGCGATCGCGATCAGGCCGATCGCCGAGAGCGTGGCCGAGGGCGAGACGATCAGGGCCAGCGGAATCCACGCGGTGGCGGGGATTGGGCCAACGATCTTCATCACCGGCATGCCCCAGTAGCGGGCAGTGCGGAACCAGCCGATGCAGACGCCGGTCACGAGTCCGGCCAGCACGCCCAGCAGGTATCCGCGGGCGAGCAGGAACAGCGAGTGGTAGGTGCTCTCCCAGATCAGCACGCGGTCATCGATCGCGCTTTGCAGGATCTTCGGCGGGCTGGGAAAGTAGGGCATGGGCAACAGCCGCAGGCCGGTGGTGATGACTTCGAGCCCGGCGAACAGGAGCACGGCCGCGGACAGGATCGGCCACATGTCATGCATCCAGCGGCGGAGGCCGCCCAGGAAGAACTGCAAGACCGCGGCCATGAGACCGAGCCCGCCGAGCCCGGCCAGCATGATCGAGTAATGGCGCGTCTCCAGCGCCGGCTCCTCGTGGGAGAGGGCGGCATGGATGCCGTAGGCGATGGCCACGGCGAGGGGGAAACCGAGCTTCACCAGCCAGCCCCTGCGAAAAGCGGGCTGGGCTGTGGTCGGTTCGGAGCTGGCGGCGGCGACAGGAACGGGCGAAGCCATTTTCAAGGAGTGCTCACGGCTGCCACTGCTGCCTTGCTGCTTGCGGAGCAGCAGGTCTTGATTTCCGTCGGCCGACCGATCGTGGCCAGTTCCTGTTGGATGAGGTCCCATTGGTTATTCTGGATCTGGCCCATCGCGACGTGCTCGATTTCCTGGCTTTTCAGCCACTCGTCGTTCACACCGGGATACTCGCGGTAGATCTTCTTGATCGACTGGTCGATGTCCATGTCCGGCTTGAGGATGCCGGCACGCTTCATGCCTTCAGCGGCACCGCGGATCGCCTCCTTGCCCCCGGCGATGCTCGGGATGTAGCGCAGGCGACCGAGCGCCTCGGCATTCAGTTCCGGGTTGGAAAGGATGTATTTCTTCTCGACCGAAAGGATGGCGGCGGCACGGGGATTCGTCTCGACCCACTTGGCTCCCTTCATGATTGCCTTGGTTACTGCCGCCGTCGCATCAGGATTCGCCTCGGCATACTTGCCGTTGACGATCACACCGCAGCAGTACTCCGAGGCATAGGGCTCATCGAGGGTTTGGTCGGAGATATTCTGGACCTTCTTGTCCGCCAGCAGCAGCAGGCCGATCGGCTCGGAGTTCGCGATCGCGTCCACTTCGCCCTTCTCAAGGGCCAAGCCGAGTTCGGAGGAGGGGAAAACCTTCCACTGGACGTCATTGCGGGGATCAATCCCGTTGTCCCCCAGCACGCGGTTTGCGAAGATGAAGGGGGGCGTGCCCATGCCGGGCACGCCGATCCGCTTGCCCTTGAGATCCTGCACGGTCTTGAGATTGCCGCCCAGCGGAGCTTGAATGCGCAGGCACCCGCGGTGGATGCCGGCGGTGAGCTTCACATCCAGCCCCTCTTCGATAGGCTTGAGGAAGGCCATTATCGGCTGGTGCACCACGTGGATCGTTCCGAGACCGACCAGATCCTTGAATTGGCCCCACTCGCATTTGACCATCTCCACGTCCAGACCCTGCTCCTTGAAATAGCCCTTCTCCTTGGCGATGTAGAGCGGTGCCTCGCAGGTCAGGCCGATGTAGCCGACCTTGATCTTGGTAAGCCCGTCGGCGGTTTTCTCCGCCTGGGTCGTCTTCTGCTTGCAGCCAGCCAGCAGCAAGGTGCCGAAGGCGGCGGTCCTCAAGAATCGCAAAAGCGAGGGGATGTTCCTCATGTCGGAAAATAATCCAAGTCGACGGGGTCTTTTGCAATTCCTTTGTATCGCCAAGCGTAGCGATGAATTGCACTTCTGAAGCCCCTCGATTCGGTAGTTGTGTAAGTGTCGTGGTTCGGGGGGCTCAGAGGGAAGCCCCCTATCCCCTTCGACCTTCAAGAATTAAGGTCTCGGTGAACCGCATTCTCCAATCAGGTCATCACAGACCCTAGAGAAAACATTTTCGATCCGGGACGATTTTCTGGCGGATGGTCATCTCAGGCTTCTGGCGGCAAACGGGGCTCGCCTCCAGGTCGGTTGCATCGCGGCGTTGATACACCTACAATGCCAAGGTCAACCGGATGGCTTTGAATGCCACTTACGCCGTCGTTGGCTTTCGGCCATGATTTTGAATTATCTTCGCAAAGGTTGCATTAGCGTACGAGACAGCAGGCGTAGGTCTAGCTGGGCTTCAAGATGACCGCCCTGCCAGAATTGGCACCAAAATGGATTCCAACTCTTCGAGCTTTACCGGCTTCACCACGTGGCCGTCAGCTCCTGCCGCATCGCTCGCCTCGCGGTCCTCCAAGCGTCCCCAGCCTGTCAGAGCGATTATAATCGGCCTCTTGTCGACGGGCTGCTTCCGGATTTCCCTCGTCGCTTGAAGCCCGTCGCAATCCGGCATGCCGATATCCATAAGTATTACATCGGGCCGGGCTTCTGTAGCTGCGGCGATGGCGGCTTCCCCACCCACTGCTTCGACAACTCGGGCACCTATCGTCTCCAAAAGCAAGGACAGGGCTTCCAAGGCATCAGCATTGTCATCGGCCACCAAGATCTTCAAACCACTTAGAGCGGACTTGCTAGATGCCCGATCGGTGGCTGTGCTTGCTGGCGCGTCCACCGCCCCCAGCAATGGCATTGTCACCGAGAAAGTGCTGCCACGGCCCACGCCCTCGCTCGACGCCTCTATGCTACCGCCTTGCAATTCCATGAGAGATCTTGCCAGGTGTAGGCCCAGGCCCAGGCCCCCTTTCGACGCCGAAAGCGAGCGCTCCGCCTGCGCGAAAATGTTGAAGACTTTCGGAAGTTCCGCGGCGGCAATACCGACACCATGATCTTCGACCGATACCCTGACGTGCGGGCCTTCAACGCGGCTTGTGATTTCAATCGACGATCCCTGGGGGGAGAATTTCGAGGCGTTTGCAAGAAGGTTGCCAAAAACCTGGCTTAACCGCGTGAAGTCACCCCATACAAGAAGACTTTCGTCAGGGATTCGCACGCTCACCCGCTGGTTCAAAGCTTGCAACATCGGGCTTACCGATTCCAGCGCAAGATCAAGGGCCTTCGATATCTCTACCGGACCAATATCCAGCGCGAGTTTGTTCCGGGTAATTCTGGATACATCCAGCAGGTCGTCCACCAGCCTCACCATGTGATTGAGCTGCCTCTCCATCATACCCCGCACCTTCTCTACGCCCTCGGAATTTTTGGGGCCGATTCGCATCAGTTCCAAACCCGTCCGGATTGGGGCCAGCGGGTTGCGAAGCTCATGTGCCAGTAATGCGATGAAGTCGTCCTTCTGGCGATCGGCGGCTGCGAGCTCATTCGCCTTGTGCTCCAAGGCGGCCTCCAATTCTTTTTTCGCCGTGACATCCTGCACTACGCCGAACATCCCTCTGGCGTTTCCCGCCTCGTCGTGGGTGGCCCGGCCTTTGGCAGCGACCCACACTTCACGCTCCCCATTCCTCACGCGGTATTCGGCGTCGTATTGTGTGCCGTCTTCCGCAGCGCTATCTACCTTGCGCTTGGCCATGCCGGCGTCTTCGGGATTCAAGAAGTTCCGAAGAGTCGCCCACGTAATCTGCTGGCCTGATGGTACTCCAAAGATTTCCGCAGCGCGGGGTGATAAATCGACGAGGTCGGTGGTCTTGTCCCAGCTCCAGTCGCCAAGTTGTGCTGCAGCTAGTGCCAGGGTGAGCCTCTCGGCGGTCGTCTTTTGCTTCCGGTTCGATCTCGCGCGTTCAAGAGATTCCCAACAACGGTTCACAACGATGCGGACCACGTCGACCTCATCCGGTGTCCACTGGCGGGGAGTTCGCTGGTGTACCGCCATCGCAGCGGTGAAGTTGCCATCCTTATGCAATGGCACGCAAACAACGGCGCGAATGTCAGTGGCCCGGTAGGCCGGGAGAAAACCTTCCACCCGTGAATCCACGTCAACATCGTCGACCACAAAGGGTTCGTTTGCGAGCATCTGCCGCACACACTGAGGGCCGAACGCGGCAACCTCCCACCGGCCTACGATGCTTTGAGCCTCGGGGCCATAGTCGCCGGTGATATCGAAGATCGACTCGTCTTCCACCACCGCGTACGCGCATCGGTCGACAGCGAGGAACTGCGCCAGCATGCGGGCGTTTGCTGCCATGATTTCTTCAGCGTCCGACAGATGCTGTGTTGCCATGGCCAGTTCGGCGAGGAACCGATGCCTGCGTTCACTCTCCAAGAGCTGCGCCTCAGTCTTGCGACGCGGGGAGATGTCGCGGAAAATGAGCACTCCCCCGAGCAATCTCCCCCCTCCATCCATAATGGGAGCGGCGCTGTCATCGATAGCAGTTTCGCAACCTGTGCGGGAGATCAAGACCGTGTGGTTCGCGAGGCCCACCACCAGATTTTCGGCCAATGCCCTCAGTACCGGGTTCGCAACCTCGCTACGCGAGGTCTCGTTCACAATATTGAACACCTCAGTAACAGATCGTCCCCGCGCGTCTTCCAAAGTCCAACCTGTTAGGTTCGAAGCAACGCCGTTCAGATCGGTTACCATTCCTTTAGCGTCCGTGGTAATAACTCCGTCTCCGATGCTACGCAGTGTAACCAGCAAGAGGTTTTTCCGGGCTTCGGCCAAAGCCCGGTGACGCCGCATGGACTCTCCTGCCGCGATAACAAAGCCGACCGCGACGGCAAAAGTGATTAAAGATACAAGTCGCGGTGCGCTGGTCCACCCGTCGCTCATGAAGAGTGCAGAGCAGATCAAATAGCCCAGGACAGCGGGAATGAGGCCGGCTCGATAACCAGCCATCCACACAGCAGCCGCCGCGGCGGGGAACAGGGTGACCAAAGTCAGGCGGTCCTCAAGCCATGGATGTAGCAGCCAGCGGCAAGCGATTGCGAGCGCTGTTAGGAAGAGGCCCACAAGAAGGCTGCGAGGGAGAGGGGCCGCAGCCCGGGGCTTCAAGCTCATGAGTTTCTGAGATAGTGTACCTTCAACCCAGATTTGCAACGGATGTCGATGCGGGGGGGGGGGGGGGGGGCGCGATTCGACCGGTAGCCTCCACCCCACGCCAAGAATGAAGGCCTACGGCGCTGGAAATTGCGATTTAGCTGAACCGCCACGCAACCAATCTGGCCAAGATTCGCGAGCGAGCACCCGAAATTGAACCGGCGGTTCCGAAGGATTGGTCGTCCCAATAGATTGGAGAGCTGTCAACCGTAGCACTTGGGAAACCTCTTCATGATCGCAGCGTTCAGATCCTCGATGCGGACGGGTTTTACCAAATGAAGATCGAAGCCGGCGAGGCGCGTTTTGGATCGGTCTTCCTCTGTCCCCCACCCGGTAATGGCAATTATAAATGCGTCTGGTGCGATCTTACGGATCTCAGAAGCTGCTTCAATTCCATTCATCACAGGCATTCCAATGTCCAGGCAGACCACCTGGGGCACCGTTTCCTTGGCCACTTCAATCGCCTGCTTCCCATCGTAAGCAACGGCTGAATCAAAACCTTCCGACTCGAACCAAAGGGCGAGGGTGTCGGCACTGGTCGTGGAGTCATCAGCAACCAAAACGCGGCACCGCTCTTTAATTATGGGCGTAAGGGTAGCGGCCAGCTGAGCGACAGACGAATTCGCTACGATAGGCAGGCGTATCCGGAACTCGCTACCCTGATTTTCCCCCGCGCTGCGTGCAACGACACTGCCGCCATGTAGTTCAACGATCGTGCGCACCAGAGTAAGCCCGATACCCAGGCCGTCGGTAGAAGCGAGCCCTCCTTGGTCAAACAAATCGAATATGGATTCCAGGCGATGTCCAGGAATTCCGCTGCCGTTATCGCGAACCACAAGTTCTAGAAGCCGGTCGCCCGTTGCTTCTGCTGCAAGCTCAACCTGTCCGTTTGGAGGTGTATATTTCGCGGCGTTCGTGAGAAGGTTTACAACTGCCTGTACCAATCGATGCAGGTCGCCATCGATCTCCACCAATGTCGGCGGCAACCGGAGTATCAGGCGGTGGCCTTTCGATTCAAGAAGAGGGCGCGTGGACTCGATGGCTGTTTCGAGCACTTCGGGCAACGCGAGCCGGTCCCGTCGGAGATGTATTTTGCCTGTGGTGATGCGGGATAGATCAACGAGATCTTCGATCAGCCGCGACATCAAACCGACCTGCCGCCGCAGCATGGAGGCAATTTGAATGACGCGACCCGTGTCATGCGGTGACTTGAGAATCATCTCGACCCCGGGTGCCATGGGAGCCAATGGGTTCCTAAGCTCATGGGCAAGCATCGCGAGGAACGTGTCTTTTCTCTCACTCGCCTGGATAAGCTCCAGACTTTTTCTCCGCTCGGTTAGGTCCCGCGTGATTTTGACAAACCCCCGATGCTCCCCTACTTCGTCGGTAACAGGAGTGATCAGGACGCTGGCCCAGAACCGCTCACCAGACTTTTTAATCCGCCAGCCTTCATCTTCGGCGCTGCCTTCCTTCAAGGCCCGCTGGAGCAGACCCCTTGGTATTCCAGAAGCGACAGCATCGTCGGGGTAAAAACGGGAGAAGTGTTGCCCTAAGATCTCCTCCGCTTCATAACCTTTGATTTTTCGCGCGCCCGTATTCCAACTAACCACGGTGCCACTTGGGTCAAGCATGAAGATGGCGTAATCAGCTACACTTTCGATTAGCAGCCTAAGCCGCTCTTCACTCTGGCGAAGAGCCTCCGTCTTCTCCTGACGCTCGGTAAGATCACGGGTGATTTTGAGGAAGCCCGCGACATGCTTGGCCGGCGTTTTGATTGCGGTGATCGTCACGCTGGCCCAGAACTTTCCGCCGCCTTTTCGCACGCGCCATCCTTCCGTCGCGAATTTTCCATGCGCGGCAGCGACTTCGAGCTCCTCTTCCGGAATTCTGGCAGCGACCTCTTCGTCGGAATAGAAGTTGGAAAAGGATTTTCCAACAATCTCCTCCGGCTTGTAGCCTTTGAGGATCTCCGCGCCGCAGTTCCAATCGAGGATCGTGCCGTCTTTCGACATCATAAAGATCGCATAATCTTCGACCCCGCCAACAAGCTCGTCGAAGTGCTGCCGACGTTCCAGCAGCCAAGTCAGATCTTCATCCCCGGTTTCAGAGATTTGTTCAGCGGTCATACTCGTAACTGCATCGCGGGGTGCAGGGGCGAGAACCCCTCTGAACCCCGTGAAATCCTGATTGCTCTAGAGAGTCTGACTGCTATTCCGCGGAGGCAGCCTCGATAGCCGAGGGCGTCAGAGCCTCCGCAAGTGAAGTAAGGATCTTATCGGTGTTGCCCTCCTCGTCCAGTGTGGTTTGGAGTATCTCTACGACTTCTTGCAGGCCGAGGGCTTCCGCCAATGCCCTAGCGGTTCCGTAGCTGGCGATCTCATAGTGTTCGACCTTCTGAGCGGCACCGATCAGCGCCAGATCTTTCACCGTTACATCACCCTCTTCATCGATCACCTCTGAACCTTCCTCGACCAAGCCTTGCATGGCCTTGCAGACTTTTCCCTTGGGGGTGATTTCCAGTAATCTGGCTACCTCTTCCAGTCGCCCCGCATGACCCTTGGTTTCTTCGAGATGCGTTTGAAAGGCCTCCTTGAGTTCAGTGGTTGCCGAAGCTTTAGCCATTTTGGGTAAAGCTTTGATCAGTTGATTTTCGGCGCTGTAGAGGTCCTTGATTTCTTGGGCGAGTAGGACGTTGAGTGAAACGAGTTTCGGCATGGTTCTGATTGGTTGGCGATGTCATCTTTCGCAGGAGGCATGCCGCATTGGATGGGTGGGTTTTCTTGCTGCCATTGGCAAATGCCTCTCGTAAAAGGACTTCGATGTTTGCAATTTGACAGCGCGGCAAGGCAATTTGCAAAGCTTGCTCGCCGTCTACCCCCGCGTGAATGTTTCCTATTCAACCCGTGGGCCAAGTCTGACCATAGGGTTCATGGCACACCGCGTGCAATTGCGCTCAACATATGACCATCGCAAGTTCGACCGACATTTTCTTCGATCAGCTCAAAGATCTGAAAAGCGCCACCGAACAGAGGATCGATACGTTGCCCGACCTGATTGGCTGGGCAAGCGACAGCCAGTTGCGGGAAACGTTACAGGACTGCCTGCACGACGCGCTGAGCAGCCTGCAGATCATCCTAACAATCTTCCAGGAACATTCCAAGCCGGCCGGGGACGACGTGTGCAAGGCCGTGGCAGGGTTGATTGATGGCGGCAACAATCACATCGAAATGGCCTCCAACGCTTCCGTGCGCGATCACCTGCTGATAGCGCACAATCTAAGGCTTGGCCATTACCTCCTGGCGGCAACTAGCTTCACGCTGGGGATGGCAAAGAGTTGCGGCTTCCCGGAAGAAGCCGAGCGGTTGGGCGAAATCCTTCAGCAGGAGGTGGCCTTCACCGCAAAGCTCGGCGATATCGCTTCCGGGTCGTTTGGCGTAGAACTTGGAGATGAGGCATGAAGCGCCTTTTCAAGAACAACGGCCTTTCGATCGTCCTGTTGTTCCTGTTTGTGGTGTTTTGGATTGCCCAATCGGTTGCGGGTTTTCACGTTTATAATAATGAGCAGGAACTCCACGGCGGCCCGCTCCTGTCTTACAACAAATATCTTTCCAGTGGGCATTTCTGGCAGGCGACCGGCGAAAACTGGGAGAGCGAGTTCCTTCAGATGGGGTTCTACGTTATCCTCACAACCTTTCTGTTCCAAAGGGGCTCGGCAGAGTCCAACGACCCTGACGAAGCGGAGGAGCTTGCTGCAAAACGCCGGAGAAGGCGCGGCAGCTGGCTCTACCGTAACTCGCTCTCGCTGGCATTCCTCGGGCTGTTTATGTTGGCGTTCATTGTCCACGCCCTGGGCGGCCTCCGGGAGAGCAACCAAGAGAGGTCGGAGCACGGTCAGCCAGCTGAAAGCATGGGTGAATTCCTCAGCGGGTCAGAGTTCTGGTTCCAATCCTTCCAGAACTGGCAGAGCGAGTTCCTCGCCGTGCTCTCAATAGTCGTGCTCAGTATCTTCCTGCGCCAGGAAGGGTCGCCCGAGAGCAAGGACGTGGAGGAGCCCAACTCCAAGACCGGTTCATGAAAGGAGGCTTGAAATGCTCGACGTGATCATCATCGGCGGGGGGCCAGCAGGATTGAGCGCGGCGCTTCTCCTGGGGCGATGCCGGCGTAGTGTGGCCATTTGCGATGAAGGAAGGCCTAGGAACGAGATGTCCCGAAGGGTGAACGGGTTTCTCGGGGCCCGGAAGGTTGCCCCCCGGGAGTTGCTTGCCATCGGACGGCTTCAGCTATCGGATTATCCGAACGTCACCTTTTTTGATCAGCGGGTGGAGGAGGCTTCCCGCGACGACCGCTACTTCAACATTGTTCTGAAATCAGGCCAAGAGTTGCGGTCACGCTCACTGATTGTTGCCACTGGCTTGATCGACCGGCTTCCGGACATTCCAGGCTTGGCTCCTTTATACGGTAAGAGCGTTTTCCCGTGTCCCTACTGCGACGGCTGGGAAAACACAGGACGCAAGCTCGGCGCATACGGTTCCGGGAGGGAGGGCGCTAACCTCGCGCTGGAACTCGGACTTTGGAGTGGGGACGTGTCGGCCTTCCTAACAGAACCCCTCGCCGATGAGAAACTGGCCCGGGACCTTGATCATCGCGGCGTTCAAGTCTATGAGACCGCTGTAACCGGGCTAATTACGGACGGAGGTTGCCTAACAGGAGTACACCTGATCGACGGCAGCACGGTGTCAGCGGAGTGGCAACGGGGCCTTTGCTGTTCTAGCATGGGAGGTGACCCTTGAAGAATTACACGCCTGCGACGGTATTTGTGTTGAACTCCACGTGGGACGTGAGGTGTGGCTTTCGACCCTTGAAGTCAGCAAGGACGCCCAGTTGAGGGATTTCCGGCCAACCAACGAAGACCCTTTCGAGACGGCACCTTCTTCTCCGCTCGCTGTGGATAGTTACCTTCGGTAGCCTGAGACCGGCGGTCGCGGGTGTTCTACTGTCGGCCGGAGAAGGTGTCCCCGGGCCAGCGACTGGAAGTTGTCGGCAACACCCTACCCCCCCCTACTCCGCCTCCGGCGGCGCAGTGTATGGCTACCATGGTTGCCCGGTTGCGTTTGGGTCGATCTGCGTTCCTGTTGCACGTAGCGGTCAGGGCGTCTGGCCCGCGCACCTTCCACACAAGGCAGATGAGAAACATCACTCCAGGCCAAATTGACAAGGATGAAGCCAAGACGGGCGACAACGAGCGCTCCACCTCTGGATTTGTCGCATCCCTGATGGACGATTTCATCAGGATTCCGGGGACCGACATCAGGATCGGCCTAGACCCGATCTTGGGACTTTTTCCGGGTCTGGGAGATACGGTCGCCTCGCTTGTAGGCCTAGCCATTATCAATGAAGCCGGTCGGCGGGGCGTCTCCCGGAAGATTCTGATCGCGATGGCACTCAACATTCTCGCGAATGCGGCAGTTGGTTCTGTTCCGGTGGTTGGCGACCTCTTTTCGGTCTGGTTCAAATCCAACCGCAGGAATCACGACCTGCTCCAGAAAGCCATATCAGCCCAAATGTCGCC
The DNA here is from genome assembly GCF_025950095.1 of Luteolibacter rhizosphaerae. Classification (NCBI taxonomy): domain Bacteria; kingdom Pseudomonadati; phylum Verrucomicrobiota; class Verrucomicrobiia; order Verrucomicrobiales; family Verrucomicrobiaceae; genus Neoluteolibacter; species Neoluteolibacter rhizosphaerae. The sequence goes on from NZ_JAPDDR010000002.1 coordinate 621,635, forward strand.
TGCCGAGCGCGAGAAGGCTATTCGACACGCAGGCAGCTTCGCGATTCTCCTGATTGGTGGGGTGATTCTTGGAGTCGTCCTCATCATCATTGGCTGCCTCGCGCTGTTAAAGCTGATCATTGACTGGATGTCTGCCTGAGGCCGATATGATCTTTCCGGACAAGTTCTAGCTGCCGCGCGGTTTCCGGCTCACTACCAGCATGCCTAAGCTGTCCGAGGCCGTAAACCCGACGGTTCGCAGCCATCTGTGCATGGAATTCACCTGCATGATGCGACGCATGGGTTTGCAGAGAGCACATGCGGTCGTTCAAGTGCGGATCTTTTAATCGGCGCACGCCAACTTTATCGCCGGTCGCTCACCAAATCGGGAGGCAAGTTCCCCGCTTCACTCTTGGAACTGTCCTCCCCTTCAAAAGGGGACAGTCGCCAGTTGGGACCGCAGGTCCCTTACCGCGGACAGCTGGGTTGCGGAAACCGTCCCGCTTGGTGCAGTGTTCGCTATGCCCCCGAAGATCGCGCGTAGGCCGGGCGGTTGTTCAATCGAGACGCACATCGGGCGGAGGGGCTCATCTCCCATTCGACGTCGCGGGGAGCGCCATTCCATCTGCCGAAGAAGGCCTCGGCGACCTCGTGCTGCTCTCCATCCGGACTCTCGAATTCAGGACAACCTTCATTCGGAACAATAGGCCAGGTACGGGATACGTTCCAATCCTCGCTTCTGCGTAAAAGTTCCGGTGGGCACCGTGAACTTTGAACTACCGTTCGCGGACTGCTGTGATACCCCGCAGCCATGCAACTCCTCCTGCCCGCCCTCGCCGTCCTCGGTTCGTTCCTCACAAGCCCTGTTCACGCCGCCGTTTTGGCAGGCTGGAATTTTGAAACCAATACGCCCGCCGGTGTCGCCGGCTCGGCGGGTCCTATTGTGGGCGCGGAGATAGGTTCAGGAAGCCTCTCCGGGTTCCACGCTTCGGGCGCATCGGTATGGGAGACCCAGGTTGGCAACGGGTCATTCAATGCCCTGGGAGCTGACATGTGGACCGCCGGGGATTACTACCAATTTTCCACATCCTCGGTCGGATACAAAGATATTACCGTGAGTTTCGATCAAATCGGCACCGGGCGCTCTCCCCGTGATTGGCGATTCTCCGTTAGCCTCAATGGCGCGGAATTCTTCAATTTCGGCTCGCCATACTCCATCCAGCAGCACGCTCCCGGAAACCTTTGGAATCCCACCACGCCCCGTTCGTCGGGGATATCTTTCGACCTGTCTGCAATTGGAGCCTTGGACAACGCTACCACGATCTATTTCCGGCTTACGCAGGTTGGTACTGCTTCGGTTACCACCGGTATGGAGGTGGACGCCTCCGGCTTCGACCGCATTGACAATGTCATCATCAGCGGGATTGCGGTTCCGGAGTCATCCGCCGCGCTGCTGGGCGCGCTTGGTGCGGCAGGCCTGTTCCGCCGCCGCCGGGCGTAGTCTGGATGGTTCAAAATCCAGACGACAACCCTTGAAGGCTTTCTCCCACCTGGATGGATTGGTGTCCCTTGGGATCCTCGTGTTGGCACTACCCCGGCAACCGCATCGGGCAGCCCGCCTTGGGGCATTTGGACAGACCGTTGATCCGGTCACGCCGTCCATCCATTCCTTGCCAAGACCCACCGGTAACGATCGACCCAGTCGTCAGGGCGACGAACTGAGCCAGTGCTGGCAGCGCAAAGGCCGATTACAGCCCGGGGCGCCGCTACCTGCGGCGACGCATCAAAAACCCGATTAGACCGGCCGAAAGCAAAGCCGCTTGCGACGGTTCTGGAACGGATGTCCAAGCGGGGTTGTCGAACATTATCGAGCCTTCGAGATGGTTGAATCGGATCGAGGAAACGGGGGTGTCCGAAGTGAAGCCTAGGAAGCCTTCGTAGGTATCTCCGGCACTCGTGGTAAACGGCCCGCTGAGAGAGTCCGCTACGTTCGTCGTAACGGTTGCCAAGAGCCCTCCGTTCGAGTCGAAGAGCTCGAGTCCGACTCCGTCGGGATTCTGAGTTGGAGACCAGATGATCGAAATGCCAAATGCGGAGACTTGGGGGGTGAACTCGAAGGCTTTCGCCCCCTGAGGATTGAAGTAAATGACGGTGCCGGATAGGGTCGTCGCCGGTGGAACTGCGGACGCGGGGAGAGGATTGGCCAACGCAAATGGAATCGTGATCGAACCACCCGGATCGGAGACCTGGATGTGTTGGGTGCCGGTCTCCAAGTTTTCGAAGTCCCAAGATTGTTGGAAGGAGACAGTGGTTTCAAATGCTGCGCGATTGAGGAACGCTGAGACTGCGGCCGTTGCTCCAGACGGAAGGAGCAAAGCGGACGCGAGAATTGCGACACCAAGAGGGGGGAGCGTCATGTGTTCGATTGGATGGTCCCAGCGGGCTACCCCACCAAGCTCTCGCATTCAAGCAAAGTGTTGGTGGAGCAGGACCAAATCGAATTCTGGCTGGCTTTCGCAAGGCTGACAAATTGCTCGTGCGCACCGTTTCTCGTCGCCGTCCCCCGCCCATCCACTGCACCCATCAAACTCCGCGATTACGCTATGCTGGTGGAGCACCCGCGGAACCCAAACCGCCACCGCAGACGCAGATCGAGCTTCTTGTCTGGATCATCCGGCATCAGGATGGCGAAATCCTATCGTCGTCTCCCCGCGCGGAGGGTTTATCGTGGCCGGCCACGGGAGGCTCGCGGCGGCGCGTTGCTCGGTGGGGCAAAGGTGCCGGCGGACGTGCAGGCCTTCGAGACGGAGGTCGACGAGTGGGCCATCTCGCGGCGGACATGCGCGGTGGCGTGCCGAGAAGTATCGATGTAGGCCAGGCTCGCGCTGGATGGGTCCCGATGTAGCTTGTCCTCCGCTAGAGTAGACAGGGAGCCCGGAAGCGCCTGGAGGCCTGCTCGGCAACTACCACCGGGAGCCGCATGAGAGCGCAGGCGAGTTTATGGACAGAACGGGGTCAAAACCTCGCGGGTGCTGTTGCACACGGGGTGGACTTGCGGGTCCCGACCTCCCACCCTGAACCGGAGCTATTTCTGGGCGGGCAGGCTAGCTCCAGCAATAAGCGAATGACCATTCGTCCAGTTTCTTACGGCCGAACACGTGAAACACCCAAGTCCCGAACGGCCATGTGATATTCAGGGTCGCGTCCCCGGGCCCCACTGGGAAAGCGAGTTGGAGCAGGTGGACATAATCGACCATGGTTTCCACTGCCTGCGCCATTCCGAAATCCTTCTCAAAGTGAGGCCTGCCTCCGATTTTGTGGTGCTCGTAGGGATTACCCTCCCTCTCCGGGGTAACGTTTCCCATTACGAGAGCGCAGGGCGGGAACCCGCTCCATTCCGGTGACGAGGCACTCGTAGCGGTGGGAGGATGAACGACGAATTGGATGATCTTCTCGTCTTCGCCCATAAGCTCGAATGCCTTGTTATAAGGGCTCAGGTTTCCATCGCCGCTCATATCAAATGACGAGAACAAGGAGAGTTCCAGACCGTCTGCCAGCGGAACACTCAGCAGAAAGCGCGTGAAGGGATTGAGGACGGGTGGCAGGACCCCTTCTGGAGGAAAGCCGCCGAACCGAGGCCCGCCGCCCGGATCAGTAGAAAAGTGAAGGGGACGATATCGATTCTGTCCGTTGCTTTGAGCGTCGTTCCAAATCATCTTCAACCGTTTAGGTTTCGATAATCAGCGTGCCAAGACGTTATTACTCCCTTCTGGGGCCATAGCCATGGCAGCGACCCGTAGCTGTTGAGCCCTGCAAGGACAACTGCAAGCCGGAGGGGTTGCGATCTTGGGGATCTTCTGTCTTCCGGGCGGAGCAAGCCCTAAAAGCCCATTGTTGTCACTCATGATGATGGTTCGTTCCGGGTGGGTGGTGTTGAATCGGATACTGTGCGACTAGTGCGACAGGGTTTTTCATGACCACGATGCAGCTCAGGAGGCATGTTCAAGTCCTTCGGGGTTTCGCTGCGCTTCATTTCATTGGTGAGCGACGGGATCTGCATTCTTTTCGAATAGCTGGAAGCGAACAATGCGGCTGCCATCTTCGCCGAGGGGATTTCCGGCTTGATGCCACGGACACTCGTGATGAGGTCGTTCGCGCCGAAGCTGCCCGGGGCTCCAGTCCTGATCTGTCTTCCGGCATTGCGCCTCAACCCGCGTTCCTGAAATCGGCCTTCGCACTAACAGTGTCGTTTTCACTCACTGCCGACGTGGAGGCCGTATCTACCAGCTTCGCAAATAGGCGAGAACGTGGAAGAAATCGCGCAATCCAACATGGTTCGAAGGAGACCCCGCTCAGCTTGTTCATTGCGCGGGAGGATTCCGACATTGCGACGCGACGTGGACCAGAAAATGGCGCTAGGAAGATTATCAAGCTTCCATGTCGCCAGTCACTAAGGGCTGACCTGCAGCGGGTGCTTTCGGAACGGCAAGAAAGCTTCCCTCTCGATGTGGTAGGCGATCGCGATTATGAGTGCGACCACAAGAAGCGCGGCGGCCCCGAAGAAGAGCCCCCACCAGTAGTCAGCCGGGTCAGGATCCATAATTCCCGATGCCCCCTACCTGATGACTCGTCAAGCGAGAAGGAGCAAGGGAACGCCTTGGACGGCCGTTACATATCTCGCACAAATTCTTCCGCGGCCTGTCTGAGGGCAAACCGCGCTTCGGAGATGTAGTGAGCAGAAGGGAGATGCCTCATCTGCTCTCCGGGGACGATCGCATACAGCGTTTCCCAGCGAAACTTCCGGAGCTTTTCCACCACTCGCGGAGGAAGATCCAAGCTTTCTTCAATCGTGCGGGTAAGGGAATCGACGGCGGCGAAGATCTTCAGGTTCCCTACCTGATCGGCTGGGTCGACGGCATCCAACAACGCATCCAGAGCGGAGAAGTATTGGTTCATAGGCTCGGAGCCTGCGGCTTTCGATCGCTCTCCGCAAGCGTCACGCACGCCGTCCGGGCCCATGGTTGAGGCTCCATTTTCGGGCCCGCTTATTCGCTTCACCGTCAGGCGTCGGAGATGGGAATTCGTGCTTGAAAGGGTATGGCGTGTATGAAAATTGACGCGCCCATGAGGAAATCCACCGCCGACGAGGCTCTGGAAACAGCTCGTTTGAGTCATAAGATTTTGGAGCGCGCCATGCGCTCAGAGCTGACCCTGGCATCCAAATTGAAGGCAATCTCCGAGCAGGATATGGTCTCCGAAAGTATCGGGAAAAAACTCCTGGAGGCGGCCGACGCCGCTCAATCCAGGGCCCGGCAGTTGGGTGACATGTTGGATAGCGCACGAATCCTGCTGGCGACAGGCGGGCGGGGAGAAAGTTGGTGGCAGGGAGTCGCGAGACGCATGAGGGCCTTGCCGGAAGAGAAGGTCCGGGGCGACCTACTCCCGCCGCCGCATGCCTGACGACCGTCCTCGGGGAGGCGGGGCTTTTGCTCAGGTCAGTCAAATCCGCCCTACTGGGCCGGGCGGACAAGCGAGTCACTGCGCCCACCGGTCCGGAAAGTCGCCCACGCTTGGTTTTAAGCAACGGGTGGTTCCACCGTGTCCAAGACTGCAACGAAGTACGATTCCTCAATCGCAAACTGGAGCGAGAGACAGACGGCGTCCTTACGTCCAAAGGTCGAGCGCGCTGTCGTGATCCTCAACGAACATCGCATCCCTGAAGGCCTCAGGAACGACGCAGCGAGGGCTGTGCTACGGCATCCGTCGTCGCCCCTCGTGATGTGGCAGCCAAGCCCCGAACCCCGCACCGTCCTTCGGATCATCAATTCGGACCAGTCGGTCGATCTCGATGCTCACGCCTGCGAGGCCTTGGTTGATGCAGGGCTCTCGAAAGAGGCCTCCGCGGTATAAGAGGTGGAGCTGAGGGGGGCACCCCGTCCTGGAGTTGGTTCGCTGGTATGGCCCGAGACGCAATTCTAAGAGTACGGACGGGAGGACCCACCGTCTCGGGCCCTTCAGCAAGGCGGGAAGCTACGACGACCTCAACAGGTTTCGTAAGCGCCCGAGCGTTGGGGCCAGGCAGTGGCGAATCCTTGCCGTCGTCCCGACCATTGTTGGCTCTGGCGCTAAAGTGGCTGATCATCGGCTGGATGTCGGCCTGAGGTCGGGATGATCTCCTGAACGAATGCTAGCTGCCGCGCGGTCTCCGGCTCACTACCAGCATGCTCAATGATGGTAAGGGCGTCGTCTGTGCGGAGGCCCATGCGAACCAGCAACGAAGATGCGACGGTTCCGGTTCTCCCAACACCGGCAGCGCAGTGGAAAGCGAGAACAGTTGTCGGCCGCTGAAGGAGCATGATCATCCGGTCCAGCAGAGCTATGAACGCCGTTAGATCGTCTGGAACCGACCGGTCGTGAATCGGAAACTCCAGCCAGCGCTCGCGGAGCCCCGCGGCCTCCAAGAATTCCGGGTAGTCGGGAGCCTTTCGCTTCCTCTCCGCTTCCCCGGCCAGGCAGACCACCCAGCCCTCCGAGTTGCCCTTGGTCAGTTTCAGCCAGAACTCCGTGTGGAATTCGGCAGTTCTCCAGTATCCGGGCATCTCGGTCAGATACAGTCGGCCGGGGAAACGCGGAGGAAGGACAACGGGGCGGAAGGGAGATTCAGGCATCGGAGCGCCTAATACAACATGGGGCGCAAGCCGGGCTTCGGCTCTTTCCGCAAAGGCGCGAGCGCCGTAGCCCCGACGCTCTGATATACCCAAACGGAACCTTTACGGAACGCGGCAGAAAGGCCGTTCTTCCGAGGTTCTCGGGCCTTTCGCGGGCCTAAGGGGGCTACGAAAAGCGGAGCAAGCTTCGTAGGCCCCGAACTGTGTGGGTAGGTTCGCTACCCCTCGCCCTTGGCCCTGGCAAAAAAAAGGCGGAAACCCCTAGGCGGTGTCGCCGGAGGAACGGGCTTCGCTTTCTTCGGCCCTGCGGACCAAAGTGCTCAATTTTACTCCCAGCGCGTTTGCGAGAGCCTTGCAGACGAACACGGTGGGAATACGGTCACCCCGTTCAAACATAATCACGCCTGTCCTACCTACTCCGGCGACGCGGGAAAGTTGGTTCTGGGAAAGCTTCTGCCGCTCCCTTTCGGCACGGAATACTGCCCCCAGGCCCTTGGTGAATTCGTCTGGATCTTTCTGCTTCAAGAAAGATCTCAGCTAACGACGAACGAGCTGATCCGGGTATGTCCGAGAGAGGACATGGGTGTCCGAAAGCGGACAATGTCCAATTGACCGGAATTCTCCGGGATGTTGTAATTCCGGCGATGGCAGCCTCTTCCTCCTCCACCAAGTTCGCCTGTCCCTCATGCCGCAAACAGCTTGCTGCGCCTCTGGACGCCGTTGGCTCGCAGGTTGCCTGCCCCGGCTGTTCGACCCCAATTCTGGTTCCCGCCGCCAGGGCCAAGGAGGCCTCGGCGCTCCCGAAGCTGGCGGCGGTCGCGTTGGTCGTTGTCTTGAGCGTAGGAGCGTTCTCGATACTCCGGGGCGGTGACGGAGCGAGCGGGACGGTAAAGGCCTCCTCGGATGCGGACGGGGCGGCGTCTGCCCGCGGAGGAAGCTCCGAAGCCCCGAATCTGGCGGATCAGATCTACGGGAAGCCGATCAAGCGTTCCGGATCTTCGGACTGGGAGGTGGCGTTCGCCTACTACGCGAAGGCGCTTGGAGCTAGTCAGATCATGTTCTCCGCGCAGGAGCGGAAAGGGAAGCTCGCAATCCTCCCGGGGCGGCTAGTGGTCGACCAGGTCGGCGATGGCTTCATCATGGCGTCCCATACCGCCAGCCGGGAGCAGTGGGTGCTCCACCCAGACAACCCCCGTGCGCTGGATGACATCGCGCTGACCGAGGGAACCTCCATCGCGCAGCTGGTCGGCGTTTATGCAGGACCTGAGCAGATGGAGACCGTCGACGGCGCGCCCCGCCGGATTCCCGCAATGATCGTGTTCGGGATGCTGACCAGCAAGGGTTACCTGGACTTCGAAGCGCCGGGAACGGCCCGCGCTTCCGCCGAGGAGCTGAAACCCTACACTGACGCCCAAGCCGACCGGGAAGCGCAAGAGAAGGCCAAGGAAAAGGCAGAAGAGGCCGCACGAGAGGCGGAGCGGCAGGCCCAGCGGGCGAAGGACATCGCAGAGCTGGAGCAAGACCCGGCGTGGAACCCCAAAGCGAAACCGGCCGATAAGAAGCCGGAGAAGGCAGCGGAGCCGGGCGAAGACCCCGAGGAGGCATCGAAGCCGGCCAGCGAGGCGAACAATGACCTCGCGAAGGCTCGCGCCGATCTCGCGGCGGTGAAGTCGAAGATCGAAAGCGAGCGGAAGCGGCACGCCGACGCGCTCAATCTGATCAACACACTCACCTTGAACAAAACCAAGCCGGTCAAGGAAGGCTCTCCCGCTTACCACCGCTGCATGGAGGCATCCCGCATCATCGCGGAGGTGGAAAAGGGCGCGCCCGATCTAAAGGCCGAGAAGGCACACCTGGAGACGCTCGTCGGCGAACTTGATCCGGAAGTGCAGGAGTGATGAACGCAGCGATCACAATCCGGCGCGGCGACCGCCTCTACGGTCCGTATTCGCCCGACCAGATCCGGGAGATGTTGGATACCGGCTCCTTGGTGCTCGACGACGAGGCCTGGAGTGAGAGCGGTGGGCAATGGACCACGCTCAGCCATATTCTCGTGGTCGCACCAAATCCCTCAGGCAACGGCGAGACAGACATGCTTGAATCAATGCTGGGCAATCCGGCCGAGGGCGATTCGCTCCCCTTCGCCCAGGAGGCCGATTCGGGGATGGGAGACCGCGTCGCTAACATCCTGATGGCGGTCGGACTCATCGCGATAGCCGTGGGCACCTTCATTATCGTCCAGCAAATGGATGCGATAAAGGCGCGGCAAACGCAGGGTTCTACGCAAAGGCCCACGTCCCACTCTCCTTGAAACGGAACGGGGCATGTCGCCCAAACAACCGACATTGATTCACCAAGCTCCCCCAATCATGTTGCTCGCCTGTCTGCTCATCGAAATCGCGGTCCTGGTCATCCTGGCGATCATGGAACGGCAGCTTCAATACGTCGCGAACGTCGCCGCCGCTCTTGTCGCGGGGTGCTTCCTAGCATTCTACCAAGGCAAAGAATCGCTGGTGGTGAACCTGGGCGTTTGCGGCCTCGTCAGCTTCTTCGTCGTCATGGGGGCTACCATCTTGTGGTATGGAGTTCGCGTTACGGTTCTCTCGATCGGTAATCTCCCAGCTCTTGCACAAGCACTAGACATCGTAGCGATGCAAAGCGCGGTCGCCAGATCGTTGGCGGGAAAGCGCAGCAACCCTAACAGCTATGGGAACCGACGCGTGGCCGAGGAGGTGGTGCGCGCGCTGAAAGACAGAAGTTCGAAGGAGTGATTCGAAGAGGTGAGTGCTTTTTCCGCTCCGATAAGAAGGGGTTGTATGGGTCTGCTCCACGATTCGCGGCAAGCGCTCGGACGAATCGCCCGCATATCAGCATCGCCTTGGGACCTGCCCAAGAAAAATTCCCTCTGAGAGGTGGCCTCTAGGCCTGCGACTCGCTCGCGCTGAAAGTGAGGTCATATCAGAGTCCCTTGCTGGCATTGAGAGCAAGAGTTCATCGATTGGCGAGGTCCGGGGGCCCGTCAAGCGGCCGAATGCTCCCGACTTGCCGCGGTTCCCAGATAAAGAGGTTTTGATTCAGACTGACTGTTCCGGCTTGGCCAAACTATTCCTCTTGATCGGGTTGGTCGATACAAGCTCTAAAGATAGAATCCCAAATAGCGGCCATTCCCGACCAGTCGAGCCCTGCCTCCCCGACGCCGTCCTTGGCGGCCGCAATCTTCCGCGCAAATCGTTCTTCGAGCTGTCTTCTACCCATCAACTCACCCTGATACTTCTTGAGACATGGGTTGTAGCCCTTCCATTGGACCGGCTCCAGCTTTCCGTCGGTGCCCCTCAGAACATCTACGCCAAAGTAGAGCTCGATGCTACCTGCTAGGCCATTGACGTCCATCTCCACCTCCCCCTGTGGACCTACTGTCGGGTATGCCTCACCCACCGGAATACTGGGATATCTGAGGACCTTGAACCTTTCTGGCAACGCCACCACGTCTAAAGGCCGCAACGCTTCCTCAGCGGCAGTATCGTTGTCGAATATTGCGATCACTCTGTTTGCGATCTGCGCACCAACCAGTCCCTTCAACACGTGAACAAGATTCGATGCGCCACCTGCCAACCGCGGTTCATGAAAATCTAAGAAAGAGAAAAGAGGAAACAGATGAGGATACAGAACTCTCAAGGAGTCGCTAAGAAAAGCCGCATCAGACGATCCCTCCGTGAGGATCACAATCTTGGAATTCACAACGAATTCTCGCGAGATGCCGGCCTTAGCCAAGAGGGTCAATTGTTCCGTACCGTCATAGTAGCCAGCCGAGACTAACTCCGTGTAATCCAAAACTACCTCTACCGTCTCGGGGAACACCTCGATCAAACCACGTAGTATCAGACGAATATCGCAAAGCGGAAAGCCCCACAAAAAATCTTCAAAGTCGTCATCGAGGATGATCCGCTGAGCGGTGGACAGCGTTTCCTGCTCTTCCCGATCGCAATAGCGACTCCTGCCCGATGCGACAAATTCTCTCACTTGCTCCACCCAAAACTCGAAGGTGTAGTTCCGAAGAAAATCTTCAATCTGGTCATTCTCTAGCCAGTAGAATCCCGGTGCAAACCCTTCCTCAGCTAGCTGGTCCAGACTGGATGCCACCGAATGTTCAAAAGACGCCTGGGCAGCCCTCAAACTAAACCCCTGAATCTCCAGTCGATCCCTTAGCTTCGCCGCCTGGATCCGATACTCATATCCGGGTCCCGCGTCTTCGTCGTGGTCATCGTCGCTTGTCGTTTCCGTGTAGCCCTCATCATCGGACCATTTTCGCTTGTAAATGCGGCGGTCGCATTCCTCGAAGAAGGAGATTAGTTCGGGTGTCACATAAGACTTCATCGAAATGACAGAATGGCCGCCAATTTCCACGTCAGCATAGCTTCCCATTTAGCGGGGAGTCTGCGGGGCCAGGTTCTCAAGTCAATGGCAGGAATGGATGTTCGACCATCGCCAACGAAAAGGAGAACCCACCGCGAACAGAGCCGAACCCTTCTTGCAGATCTGTCGGGAGGCTAAGGTGCCGCTTTTCTCCGGCAATCTTCACCGGAGACACTCCTTTGAACTGGACGAAAGCATTGAACTTGGCTCGATAACGTGGCCTATCCGGAATACTTCCGTCACAACCTCGCCTTCAGTGGCATTCACACTCGGTGCCCGGGCAGTCGACGCGGGGGCAACACAGGATACGGGATCGTCGAGTTGAAACGCAGACGCGAACCCCGGTCAAGTAGGTGTGCTCGCTCACAAACTGGAGCAGAATACTCGTCAAGTTCGGCCGTTTCTGTTCACATTACAAAGCCGTTGTGGGCTGGTCTAGGATCGTTCCGCGATTTACCTACCAGGAACGCGTATCTGCATTTTGTCTGCGGCTACCAGTCCTCGATTCGACCGGCAGCCTTCGCCAACTCGGAATACTTCGAAAGCGGCGTGTAGGTGTCGAACTGAAGGTCGACTTCGATCTCGAATCCGTCGGTGGCGATCGACTCCAGCTCATCGAGCGAAACGTATCCAAGCTCCGGCTGCCCCACTCCCAGGTCGCACAAGCCGTAGGCGACGTTCGTGTCGGGGTTCAGCTCCGTCAGTAGCCAAATGGCGTTCGCGTTTGGCGTGAACAGTTTCACCTCGGGGTAGAGGTCCGGCGTTTCGATCTCTGCTTCGGGAGCAACGATCATGAGTTCCCAGTTGATGATGAGGCGTTGACGGAGATGTTCTGGGATCAAGGGCATGGGGAAATGGTCACGGTTGAAACACACGAGAAAATTCCCGTCAAGTTGGCCACCCGACTCGATTACCCGGCAAAGGCAGTTGGAGCACTTCCGCCGAACGAGAAAGCTCGGTTGGGACGTCGCTGCACGACGACCGGCGCAGGTAAACCGGGAGGCATCTCAGACCTTGGAGGTCTTGTCTCAATCGGTGCAGGGTGCCCGTCTACTTGACGAGCACCCGCCCAGGCGTTTTACCACCTGTCAATAAGGACGGTTGGATTGCCCCGCACGTTCGCTTGTCACCTATCGGCTTACAATCCGCGCCCGGCGAGCCATATATCGAACCGTTGCGATCATCCGCGCCCGGTCATTCACGAGTGGCTCTGCGTCCCAACCAAAATCTTGTGGCAGATCGTGAGGAAAGAAGTCGTCCTCGTCCGGAGACATATCGATGTCGGGGTCCAACACCCCGAATAGCGGGAAAACGGGCTTCCTAGCAGCATCAACAAAGTGAGAGGGTAATCCGAATTCGTGCAGCGAGTCGGTAAAATACTCAACGTTAGGAAAGATGAGATTGAGGGGAGAGGGCACCAACGGGAAGTTCCGCCCCGGATGGAGTCCTGCGCCCTCGCAGACGAACGCGATTCCTCCGCACGCGAAAGGATGGTTCTCCCACCATTCCGTGAGGACCTGAAATGCGATGTCGAGATTGTTCGGGATGAGCACTTGGCGGCTCTCCGGATAGACCCACGGCGCGAAGTATTTCCTCTGCACCATTTTTGCTCGTTTCGCCTGCCGGAGCATTTCGTCCACGCCCACGCTTTCCAATAGCCGCTCCTTCTCACGCAGGGCATCGGCCCACGGGGAGTGTCTAAGGAGAGAACATTCAAGGCGATTGAGATCCGGAAGATAAGAACTGGGGCTATTGAGCAGAATGTCATTCATGGATTGTAGGGAGTGATTTTAGGGATTGGGCGAGAAAGCTTGGAAAGAAGCCGCGAAGCTACGAAAGACGAGGGTCTCTTCGTAGGCCTCCCGCGCTTCGAGGCCTTCTCCGGCGGGCTTCCGTAACTTTTCTACTTGGGTATATCAGGGGCGCGCGCCTACGGCGCTTGGACGAGCTGCGGCAGCTAGGGCCGGAGGCCACTAGGTCCTTTCCGGGCCACGGGAGGGCCCTTCTTTTCGTTTGCCCCTTCGCGAGGGGTGCGAGCCCGCTTGCCTCCCGCAAAGCGCAGGGAAAGGCCGTCCCAGGCGCAGAGAAGACCACGCTGTTAGGCTGCCTCCGCTTCTGCTTTGGGTAGAGCGGCGGCAAACTGTCGGACTGCCTCGGACGGAATAAAGGGGAGGCAGGAAGAACTGCCGCTTCGCGTGGGCAGTAGCCACAGAACGCGTTCGCCTTTGTCACCGCGGACGCACGGGAACCCGCACGCGAGGATCGCGGCAAGCAGGCTATCGGTCAACGGGACTCTCACCGGCGGCTTTCCAACGAAGCTCGCGAACTCCTCGACGACCGCAAACGGGGACTGCTTCTCTGCGAGCCAAAGGGACGCGGCGTTCAAGATCGTATCTCTCAACGATTTCTCGGTCTGTTTGTGCTTCATGAACTCGAATTGGGGGATAGGGGGCGGACGCCGTCTCCAACGTCCGCCCCTTTGTCTTCTAACCAGCCACTGCGCGGATCAGGCGGCGATGGCCGCCGAGACAATGCCCTCGCTCTCCCCGTCCTCCTCGTCCGCAAAGTGCTTGTGGGCCTTTTCCAAGGCGACAGCCCAGTCACGGCGAGCCTTCTTCGCGTCCTCGCCCTCCACGCCATAGGCGAGGTAGTAGCGGGAAACAGTGCCGAGGGTGCGGTGGATGATCGCAGCCTTGATGTCGACGCCGCTTTCGCTGAACTCCGCATCCGCGGCCAGCTCGATGAACTCCTTCAACGCCGCCTCGTCCGGGCGGAGCTTGATGGACTTCACCAGTTTCGCGATATCGCCGATGAAGATCACACCACCGGCCGCCAGGACCTTGGTGACGATCTCGCGGACTTCAGCGACCACGTTCTGGACGAGCGCCTGGTTCTCCTTGGGGATCACCTGGAGGAGATCCTGCAAGGACGCGATCGTGGGCTGGGTACGGTAGGTGCGGGCTTCGCCGCTATTGTTTTCGTTGTTCATGGTTTAGTAGATGGTGATTAAGTTCGTCTTTCGGGTTGGCTGGATTAAGCGGCTTCGTCGAGGCGGCCTTCGGTGGTGTCGGTGGTGTCAGTGACCGCAGGCTTGGCCTGGAGTTCCTGGGTCTTCTCCGCGACGTAGAGGTCGAGCGCCTTTTCATCCGACGCCAGCGCCGCCCACTCTGCAGCAGGCATCACCAGCGGGAGCAGCAGGTAGATCTTTCGGCCATAGCCCTCGATCACCGGCAGGTTGAGCCCGACCATTCCCATCGCGTCGCCGAGCCCGTTGGCCTTGCGGATCGGAAACGGCTTCAAGCCGAGGGCAGTGAGGGCGTCGAGCATCTCACTCGCGGACAGACCGACGCTCCCGACGTGCTTCATGATCGCCTCGGCATTCGTGCGGATGGTGTCCTCCCACACGCGGCGGCGCGAAGTGCCCGACGAATTCTTGCGGGAGGGGTTGGTGGTAGCCGGACGGAAGCCCGGGAGGTTACCCGCGTTAATGCGGAGGGTGTTGACGGTTGCCGCGGTGGCGCTGCTATTCTCATTCATTTGTGTATCCATTCGGTTGGTTTGCTTTTGCTTTTTTGGGTCGCCTCAGGCACTGCGCCGTCGGCTGACTCGCACATTGAGCCCGACATTTCCGATTCCCGGAATTGAGCCATCCTCAAGGTGGCGGGGGCATTCCGCAGCTTTTGCGGCACCTCGCCGGATGGCGGGCTTTCCAAGGGGCGGTGAAGGGATCAACGACATAATCGAATCGCCCTGATCCTACCCCGGAATCGGCATTTCCGATCAGTGCGGAATGCCCAGCAACGACGAGCTTGCAGCGGTTCAGGCCGTCAGATGAGCGTGATATTATGGGGCCGCCGGAACCTTGTTTCCGGGCGAATGGTCATTCGTGCGGATACATTGCGGCCCATGTTGTAATGACCGAAGATGGGTTCAGAACAACCGACAAAGTGGGTTTGCTACTATCGATGTAGTACACAGGAACAAGGTCGCTCGGGCCTAGGACTGGAGGCGCAACGAGCTACCGTAGAGGCTTTCATCGCCAACAAGCCGGGCGAAATGATCGCGGAGCTGACCGAGATCGAATCAGGAAGGAAAGCTAACCGCCCGAAGCTGATGGAGGCGTTGGAGATCTGCCGGAAGCGGAAGGCACACCTGGTGATTGCGAAACTTGACCGCTTGGCACGAAGTGTCCGGGTAATTAGTACGTTGATGGACAGCGGAGTTCCGTTCTCGGCCGCCGATATGCCAAACGCGAACCGCTTTATGATCCACGTCTACAGCGCCGTGGCCGAAGAGGAAGCGCGCCTAATCGGGGAGCGCACGAAGCAGGCCCTCCGGGCCGCCCGCGCCAGGGGCGTCGATATCGGGGCGACTGGCCGAGCTCTCGCCGCTAGACACAAGCGGGAGGCGACCGAACGCGCCGAACACTACCGAGAGCAGGTCGCAAAGCTCCGCTCCTCGGGCGTCATCTCAGTCCGCGGCTTCAGGGACGCCCTGAACGAGCAGGGAGTCGTCTCTCCCGGAGGCGGACGCTGGCACGTCCGTAACACTTTCCTCCTCCTCAAAAGGCTGGATTCGGGCCCACTCGAAAAGGCACAAAACCCTTAGAAACAGAAAAGGGCGGTGTCGGAACACGCCCGACACCGCCCTCTCAATCGCAGCAGGCTCACGCCTCTTGCCCGCGTTCTCGATCCCGCTTCCGCCGATAACGCTCTTTGTAAAGTTCGCTGTTGCAGGAGCGGCAAATGGCCTTGTGGCGATAGTACTGATCGAGGGGGCGTATCTGACGGCACCTTGTGCATGCCTTCATTCCCTCCGGCACCCCGGGTTCGGGTTCGGTGATCCTGAAGGGCGTTTCGAGAATCACGGGCATGTTGGCGGCGAACGCCCATGCTCCGTTCGCAGGTCCGACTAGCGAGGGGGCCAGCCGGAATGCGGTAATCTCATCCCGGCGGAAGTAGATCTCGGTGAACAGTCCGGCGATGAATGCCTTCTGCTCCTTCGGTGTCTGGAGGCGCTTCCACTCGTCGGGTCCCAAGGCGAGTCGTCCGGCAATGCCACGGAGTTCCACGTCGTCTTCCAGTGGCGCTGCGTGATCCATGGAAGCGAGGAGGGCCTTCCGTTGCTCCTGAATCCGGAGTCGTGCCTGCTTTCCCTCGTGAATCTCCATCGCTCCCGCCTCAATCGCCGACAAGATCCGGGCGTCCCGGCGGGAAAGATCATCAAGCTTCGCCTTGGTCGCTTCCTCGACAGCGAACCCGACGATGTTCGACTGCTTGGAGCGGGCGAACGAAAGGACTGCGGTGACGAACTCCTGGTCTCCCAGGAAACGTTCAATAAAGGCAGATGCGAGCGAGTCCAAAGCGGTTTTCGTCACCCAACCATTGCCGCACTTCCGGTTCGCCGGGTCCTTCTGGCGACTTTCGTGGTGGGTCGCACACAGATAGTGGCCCGAATGCTTCCTGCCGTCCGCCAGCTTGTAGCTCCGAGTCTTGGCATAGAGGCGATCCGAGCAACAAGCGCACCGACCCACACCGCTCAACATGGACCCGCGATGCCTTTCCTCGACGAAGATCTCGTGAGCTTCCTTAATCGACGCGAGAACGCGTTGAACGCGATCGAACCTTGCGTCGGAAACGGCCTGATCCTCCGGGCTGAACACGCGAACGTAAAGGCAACGGTCGGATGGTCTCGGAATCTTGCGTTTGTCCTTCTGACGCCCATCCGGACGCACAGACTTTTCGTTCGAACGCATCTTGGTGATCGACCTGATCCCCTTGTAGATCGTGTTGGCGAGCAGGTGACGCACATTCCGGGGATGAAGTCCGGTCCTACGCGCAACTTCAGAGAGGTTCCTGACGCCCTCTTCGTCCACGATCCGAAATGCCTCAACGACCGGCGCAACGTCTGTGGTGTAGATCCACCGATTCTCGTTTCCTCTCAGGAACTCAACGCCGGTGGGCAACGTGATGCGCGGACTGGGACAGAGACCGGCGGCTCTCTTCGCCTCGCGGGACGCTTCGAGCCGCCGACGCATTGTCATTCTCTCGCTCCCCGACATGAGCGCCAATATCCCGCTCAACACGAAACCCTCGGGACTGTTGAGATCCTGAGCGGACCCGCCGACGTCGATCAAGACGCCGTTCTGCTTGCAGGTCTGCAAAAGCGAGAAGCTGGACAGGTCGTCGGGACGCAGGAGACGCGACATCTCCGCCGTGACCACGACGTCCAACTCCTTACGCTCGATCCGAACCAGGAGATCCTGAACCTCGGGCGCGTGCAGCGTCGCAGTCCCCGAAACATCGATCAGCTCGATCTGATGGACCAACTCGTAGCCCTTGGATCGGATCACTCGGGCCACCTCCTCCCGCTGGCGGAGCAAACCGGCGCGTCCGTCCTCGGCCTGTTCCTGGGTAGAAACCCGGACGAACGAGCAGGCTCTCGGTCGTCCGGGTTGGGGTGCTGGTTGGTTCGCCGCTGGCTGCGTCAAACTTCCAGGAAAACATGGCGCACAAGTTCCTCCAATATACATGGAGGGAGCATGTCCGTCATTGGCGCAGCGGCCTATTGGGCCATACCCCCGCCACCTGGGGCATTCCTCATCTGCATACCGTTGATCGCGGCCATGTGATCAAGGTCGGCCTGGCGGTCAGCCCAAGTACGGCGGATTGCGTCCAGCACTAGGACGTTATTACTTGGCGCTGACTTGGGCGGTAGTTTGTCGCCCTTGGTAAGTGTACCGTCGCGAACCCGCCGCATATTATCGCCAAGGCTGGCAAGGGCATCGCCGAAGCGACGATATCGTGCGTAGGTGAAGTTGTCGCTTACCCGGTAAAAAGCGGAGCCGATGGAAGCAAAGCTGGTTTCGGAAATGACCACGATCAGGTCCCAAATCAATTCGACCAATTTCTCGAAGTCGCGACGCACACCAACTCGGCTAATTCGCTGGATCTCCTCGTCCACGATCCGTGCCCAGTCGATGAGAGCGGGATCATACCCGTCATTCTGGATCTGCTTCTGCTTCGCAAGGCTCACCCACTTTCCCTTAGAAGTTGCGGTGGTAGCTCCCTCGGGAGATGCAGCGGTACCCCCTGTGGCTTGGGTTTCGCACTCCTTACGAAGCTCCTTCTCAATTTTGGCCATTATCGCACGATAGTCACCGACTTGAAGCTCATACACGTAATCTTCACGCGACGTGTAAGTGCCGGCCGAGACTGCTGTAACTCTTTCTCGCGCCTTCCGTAAGAAGCCGTCACTCTGTGATTCCTGGAATTTGGCTTTCGCCTTGGTAGTGTATCGTTCAATCGCTGATCGCGACCAGGCGTGGGCACCTACAATCTTCGGTTCCAGCTCTGCTCTAACCTTGCGCAGAACCTCCGCTCCATCGGCATTGATGATCCGTTCAACAGCCTCAGAGACCACTGTGGCGCTGTAGTCGAGGTCGCAGATCCTTTCAATGCGGACCGGTAACAATGTTGCCAGCCTTTCTCCCAGGCCGCCAACATTCCCGGTGACCTCCTTCAGATTCCCTGATCCAGCGACAAGTCCCAGAAACTCGCGACCAAAATTGTCATGGATCTCGCGCAACTCTGTGATCGTCCACTCTGAAGCCATTTGCTTGAACTTTGGGGCGGGAAGGATCCTGACATCCAGGTCGATTAGCACGTTCAACATGCTGTCGACTTCTGGAGCTAGCTTTTCCTGCCCGTGTTCGCGGAGTACACGGGCAGCGTCAATGGCTCGAATCACCAAGGGGCGAACGATGAGGGCCGAGTCCTTTACCGGTCCCTTATTTACCCCGCCTAACCCATAGCGGTTGAGAATAGACGCGATGGACCCGTCATTGCCTCCGTCCGCCCTTCTGACGATTTGGATCATTGGGCTCCGAGCATGGAAATCCCGAGCCAGTTCCTCAGCTTCCTTCCAGCATTCTTCGAGTAGATCATCGCAATCCAAAAATCCGGACTCGCCAAGATGGTAGGGCTCCAGAGCCTTCTGGAGATTGGCTCGAATTTCAGGTTTTGCAAAGTCCTCGCGTTCTATCCTCTTTCGTGCCATCTCTTGGACGATCCCTACAAGGGCAGAGGTGAAAGCCGCTGACTTCAGCCGCCAACGTGCTTCCATTCGCAGAATCTCGTCGGAACCAAAACAGAGCGCTAGATCGGCATCGCTGCCGGTAGCTTGATTTGAAAGCACCTTTCCGGCGACGACCTCATAGGGGGTATACGTCAGAAGATCCATGGTTGATCCTGCCGGGGTGAGCGCGGGACTTGGGGCGGATTTACGTTTAGCAGACATTGTTAGGACCTATACAACATGGCTGTCAAGGGTTCGGGGGAATTCCAGTTCGAAGGTAGACCTCGGGCCACCCGGGGAAAGCTGAGGATTGCCCCTGAAGGACGAGGATGGCCCCGTAGGACAATGCGGCCGGTCGGCACATGGTGGCGGCCTTATGGAATTCAACCTTACCGACCACTACGCCGACGGAACTTCTGTGATCATCGGCTTCGACTCCGAATACGTCGCTGCGGCGCTCGATGTTGGACTGTCCGCTCGCGAAGCCAAGCAACAAGCTTGGAACGCGGGAAAGAAGAAGCAATTCATCAAGCAACTCCTCGGCTCGAAAGGAGAAGAGCTGCCGAAAATCAAGGAGCCCAAACCCATCGTGCGGAAGAAGAACGACGTGGTGTCCTATCAGGCGCACGTGATCTCCGCGGGTGGAACCTACGACTGGTTCAAGCTGATGGAACCGGGCCAACGAATGACTCTGGGGGGATTGATCAAGGAGGTCCTTTCCAAGGGGATGGAGGACCGGACCCTCAAGGTTTGGCCGAAGCGGGTTCACCTGGCTGTCCACTGGAGCCTTGCCGACCTCACCTCGTTCAGCAACTTCGACGCGCTCAAGACCGTCTTCGACGGGCTGCGGAAAACCTACGCGTCGGTTCAGGAGCCTCACTGCTTCTACTTCTGGGACCGGAACAACAATAAGCGGGAGATTGAACTCAGCTTGTTCGACACCACCCTCCTTGCCCCCGACGAGCGCAAGCTTGAAGTGCTCGGCGAAATGCTCGGCGACAAGAAGGTGGAGATTCCGGATGGCGCGATTGAGAACATGCGGAAGTTCTCGGAGGAAGACCCTGAATTGTTTCGCGAGTATGGATTGGCCGATGCCCGGATTGCCGCCAAGTGGCTGGTATTCACCACCAGCATCGCGAACGAATTGTTGGGTACCGATGTGCCTCCGCTTACCTTGGGGAGCATTGCGACCAATCTGGTGCTCAAACTCTGGGAAACGAACGACATCGATCGGCTAGAGGTGCTCGGGCTCGAACGCTTCAAGGACGAGACCGGAAAATGGCAGGAGCGATTCCAGGCCAATCGCGAGGCCTATGAGAACGATGCCCGTAGCGCGTTTCATGGCGGACGTAACGAGACTTACTTCTTCGGGGCCACCGCGGAGGACGACTGGTGCGACTGGGACCTGGTGGGTGCCTACGTGACCGCTCTTAGCACCCTCGGAATTCCGGACTGGGAAAGGATTCGCAAGCCTCGTTCGTTGCACGAGTTTGGTCCCGACACCTATGGGGCGGCGTCGGTGAAGTTCTCGTTCCCCGCGGACACCCGCTTCCCTTGCTTGCCAGTACGCGGAGAGAACTCGCTGATCTTTCCTCTCCAAGGTGTCTCAATGGCAACGGCTCCTGAGATCGAGCTGGCTCTGCGTCTGGGCGCGCGGATGCGCATCCTCAACGACATCGCCTACATCATGCCGATGAAGGAGGCCCGTCCGTTCGAGCTTCTGTCGCAGCTCGTCACGGACCGACGTGCGGAGCTTGAGGCACAGCTCGGCCAGGATTCCGCGCCCGAGAAGATGATCAAGACGATCGGTAACTCGGCATACGGTAAACTCGCGCAGGGCCTGCGCCGCCGTCGTGTCTTTGACACCAGGGCCGCACTGATGACCGAAATCCCGGCGTCGAAGATCACCAACCCCTACATGGCGTCGCACGTGACTGGCCTGATCCGGGCGGTACTCGCCGAAATCCTCAACGCAATCCCCCGGGAATACCAGGTGGTGTCCGCCACCACGGACGGGTTCATTACCAACGCACCTATCCCGGAGGTGCTTGCTGCCGCCCAAGGTCGCCTGTCCACCTACCTGATGGAAGCTAGGCATAGGTTCGACCCAAAATCCAAGGCGATCATCAAGCTGAAGCATCTGGTTCGTCAGGTTCTCGCCTGGCGGACCAGAGGGCAGGCGACTATGAAGCGCGGCGAAGTGGAGGACGTAGATGGCATTCTCCTCGCCAAGGCCGGGATTTCGGTTCCCCGTGGGTACGAAGATCCAAACAGCTTTATCATCGAGAAGTTCATCGAGCGCGATCCAGCAGCCCCGAAGGATGAAGTAGTGAGGGGGCGTGGTCTCCGCGAAATCTACGAGGCGAGAGGACGGGTGGACTTCAACATGAAGCTGCTCTTCATCGCGAACCGGATGGACTTCGACTGGAAGCGGGTCTGTTCCCACGCCCCGGGGTCGGTAGGAACCCGTCCCATCCGCGGCACAGACCACGTCTTCTTTTCCACGATCGCTCTTCCTTCCGCGGAATCCTATGCGCTGCTCCGCCACGAATGGACGAACTTCAGCAAGGGTAGGGAGACGTTCTTGAAGACCGAGGAAGATCTCCATGGATTTGAGCGATACCTTGGAGTGATGCGAAAGCCTGGCTTGGCGAAGCCACGGAAAGGCACCACCGGGGTGACCGTGTTGCTGCGGATGTTCCTTCGCGGCTACGTGAGGAGCCGACTCGGACTCGACCGGGCTCTATCGAACGACAAGCTCGCGAAGGCGATCTCGGAACTGGGCTTCAAGGTCAAGGTATCGGACGTGGAGAATGCTGTCCGGTTTCAGGTCATTGAAGGATGCCTCCGCCCGACCCCGGAGGTGAACCACGCGATCTCTTTGCTGAAATCCCGATTTCCTACGTTCGATCCCGAGGAGCTGATGGTGCTCGGAAGCGACCCGCTCGAATACAATAAAGACCTTCATGCCGAACTGGCAGGAGCCGACCCCCGGCAGCTGACGCTATGGTCGGACCTCGCGGACTCGGCCTGATCGGCCATCAATGTGCCGGCAGGTTATCCTGCCGGCACATTGCCGGGATCACGGAAGCGGGACCGAAACTTGTACCGCATGTTTTACTTCCGGTGAATGAACGATGCACCAGTTACCGAGCCCGCCCTGGTTTCAACGCTCCGCCCGGTCGACCTCATCGGTCGCGCGACAGCCGTGATGGTTGCGTTGCTGGGCGTGGCCTCCTTCGCGCTGTCGTTCGAGGCGCTTCGCGATCTCGCGGTCCGCACCGGGGCCCTGCCCCCAAAATCCGCGTGGATTTTCCCAATCTTGGTGGATGGCGCGGCGATCATTTTCTCGTTGAGTGCTTTCCGGGCGTCGGCGGTTGGTGCGGAGAGCGACCGGCGTTGGCATTTCTCGTTGGTGGTGGCGATCAGCCTTTGCTCGGTATGTTTCAACATCGCCCACGCCGAGAAGGGCCTGGTCCCTTCCGCCATCGCCGCAGCGCCGCCAATCCTCCTGTTTCTCGCGTTCGAGTCGCTGCTCCGCCAACTCGGCCCGGAGCGCCCAGCTGCCCCGGCAAAGCGGAAGCCGCAACGCAAGGTGCTTCCTTTGGCCGGGAAGGCCCTTCCCGTGGCCGCGAACCCCGAAGCCGGGGCAAAGCGCGCGAAAGCTCTGGAGTTGGCTGGGAAAGGGCTCTCGCAGGCCGCTGTCGCCCGAGAGTTGGGGGTCTCGGCTGCAACCGTCTCCCGCTGGCTGGGGAAGGGCTCGAAAGCCGCCTGAACACGTTGATTCGTTGACGGCGCGTCGCGTTTTGTTAGAGCGCGGCCGTGAAGACGATTGTGGTACGGCCGAGCGAACGGCCAAAGGTGCTGGCACAGGGCAAGATTTCCTATGAGCAGATCAAAACGGAAAGGGTTGCTCCCGGGTTCATCGCCTCAATAAAACGGGCCAACTCCTGCGGGCAGATCATCGTGGTCAAAAGCGACGGCACCCAGGCGTTCGCCGCACCAATCGAGTCGGTAGTCGCGTCCGACATGAAGGGAGCCGCCACCCGGGCTTCGATCTCGTTCGGTAAGCCAACGCCGATTAAGCAAGGAAGCATCCCCGGGGTGGTGTCAGGCATTCGTTGGAACCAGAAGAACCTTCGGTACCTGGACGTGGAGCAGCTCTTCTGAGCGGCGCACCCCGGGGGGCAACAGAGCAGCCGCTTTTTCCCGGCCGTAGCCTCGCGCCTCTGATATACCCAAAGGGAAAGGTTACGGAGCGTTTCTCCAGTGGGCTTCCTGGCTCTTCCTGGCTACGAAAGCCGCCCTTCTTTTCGTAGCCCTCGCGGCCTTTCGCCTCTGGTAGCGACGCGGACGTGTCCCCAATTTGACAGCCGTGTTCTGATTAGTTCCTTCATGGCGATTCGCAAGATCATCTCGGGCGGCCAAACCGGCGCAGATCGCGCAGCATTGGACTGGGCCATCGAGAATCAGATTCCCCACGGTGGGTTCTGCCCGATGGGAAGGCTGGCCGAGGACGGGCCGATCCCAACTTCCTATGCTCTGCTGGAAACCAAGACCGACAAATACCCAGAGCGGACGAAGCTGAACGTCGAGACCTCGGACGCAACGCTCGTTATCGTCGGCGACTCCAAGCTCACCGGCGGCTCGAAGTTAACGGTAACGCACGCAGAGAAGAGGCAGAAACCGGTGCTTGTGGTGTTCGCGGCGGGAGCGGAACAGCCGACCGACTTGCAGATTGACGAGGTTCGCACTTGGTTAGAAGACCGCGAACCGTTGGCTCTGAATGTCGCGGGATCTCGCGCCAGCACGTCGCCCAACGTCCACGCCTTCACCAAGGCGCTACTTGGGGCGGTCATTTCCTAAGTCATCCTCATCGTGGGGGTAGGACGAGAGGCGAATTACCAAGTACAAGCTGCTCGCTCGACGCCATTCGCCGGTTTTGCTAGGCTGCAAGGGTGATCGTCCGCATTGACTGGAATTGCCACACGAGCGTCCAAGGTGTGATTAACGAGGCCCGCACGGCGTTGGACGAGAAGGGATGGCTTGAATCGGTGCAGGTCGTTCAATTCCTTTCTATCTGGAACGACCACTTCCAATCAAGGTTCGGGCCGCTCAACGGAACCAGCCATCTAAGCAACCCCGACGATCCGCCCGATGCAGTCGGACACTTCGGCTCGAACGATATTCCTATCGAGGTTTGCTCCATCACCCCTGGACACGTGAAACAGTCGGACGCCCTGCACCGGAAGGAGGGAGGAAATCGCGGGCGCTACGACATCCCGATTTCGCAAAAGCCGCGGAATGCCGACGAGGCTAAAAATTGGATGTATGGGCCAGCTGGAGCCGATATCTATGAGGCCGTTGAGGACGCCAACAATACCGTGTATGACTCGATCATTGGCGCTGCCAAGCGGAAGTTCGGAAAAGCTTCGATCGCCAGACTTCAGTCCGGCGTCTTACTCCTTCCAGGAGATCGCCTCTTCGGGTCTTTCGGCGAGGAAGAGGTAGTCAGGGCAGCATTGGGGTCGATTCGGAAGGAGATTCCTGATGCCAAAGATTGGATAATAGCCGTTCATCACCAGTGGAACGGCTGGGAGTGCTTCTCGGCAATCGACGCCCCCTCGTCAGGCTTCGCACTGAGGCAGGAGGTTAAAAGTTAGATTTGTCGCAACGGATCTCGCTCCGGATGAACGATTGTTGCCGGTCGGCCTGCCGCCGGATCACGGCGCTGAGATGGGCGAGTTCCAACGAGTGGAGCGTCACCCAAAGAGCCCGACACAGGCGTTGTGTGTACGAAGCTCCGTCCCAGTGGTCTTAGCGATTTGTTCCGACCACTATCAACGACGGAGGAAGCACTTTTCGCCGAAATGGACGATCCGTATCTTCCCATACCAGACCCCGAACTTCGCCCATAAACTTGCGAAGGTGCTCCTCATCCAGCCTGGGAAGACGTTCAAGGGCTTCGGTGAAATTCCAGTCTTTCGCCGGAATCGGTTCACTGCACCAAAAAGCTTGTGCCACCGGATCTTGGAAGGCCAATCGGTGGCCTCCCGAGGTGAGCCAACCGGATGGGGCGGATCGGACATCAACGGTTCTAAGCGTTGCTGGATCTGGCTCATCGACAAGATCACCAAGACCGAATAACATCGGACAAGCATACGCCACTTCGGTATTTGGTAGCTGCGAAAGGCGCACCAGCGTTTCGTGCTGAGAAATTTTCGTGTCCTTGTCGGGACTCGTGCTCAAATCGGCGGAATACCACGGCTTGGTCCAGCCAGCGGGAGCCCCGCGGCGAGATCGGCGCTGATCGACAACTTTGAACTGAAGGAAAAATGCGCGGAACACGGATAAAGGCCGAACATTGCTATGAATGAAATCCTTTAGCTCTCCCTCCAATGCTCGGCCCGCCCGCGGTCCACGCACGAAACCCTGATCAAAACCTAGCCACTTCTCCCGCTGCTGCGTTGGTTTCAATATTTGCAGCTGATCAGCTCCCAGTATGGATTTAAAATGACGAACCAAAGCCCGGAAATAGTGCATTTCCAAAAGCGCCTCACAGATTGGACTGCTCATATGATTGACCGAAGAAGCAATGGGAACCGCCGAATCAAGTAAACTAGAGGCTTCCTTTCAGCTTTTGGAATCGAGCTTCCAAGGCGTCCAGCTCCTTCCGCTTGGCTGCGATCACTCCGTCGAGCTTTGACAGCTCAGCCAAGACTCCGGTTCGACTACCGGCTCCCACCGCCTTGCCTTTGTGGCCCTTGCCTACCGAAGCACCACCGCTGTTTTTCAGCCAAGACGCGACCGTGAGCTGGCTAACACCGAACTTCTTGGAGGCGGCGGCAGCTCCACCCCGACCGTTTGCCGCGTTGTGCTGGTTCACGAAGTCCACCACTTGCTGCTTCTCTTCGGTGGAATAGCGCTTTCCCTTCGATGCTTTCTTGCTAGCCATGTGAGGAGATTCAGACCTGATTTGGAAATGATCAAGGTCTCAAGGGGGATTTGTCGGTCGCCCCGGCTGGCAACGGGAACCAAACGGCGGGATTAGACCTCACACGACAATGGCAGTTATTGGACCAGATTTTCGGCAGACGTGGCTCTGGCGTCAGGCCTTCCAGAACCCGCGTTCAGACAGCACTACGGACGAGCAGGAGTTTTTTAGAACGCAGTATCTTTCGATTCGTGAGAGGGCAGCCCACCTCGTGTCGCGCATCGCGGTGGACTTACCCGGAATGACAGTCCATGACGTCACACACCTTGACGCCCTCTGGGAGACCGCCTCTTCGGTTGCGGAGGGGGCGGTAAACGTCAATCCCGCCGAAGCTTTTGTTCTTGGTGCGAGCATTCTTCTGCACGACGCGGCCATGAGTATTGCAGCGTTTCCGGGCGGATTAGCTCAGATTAAGGCAACCGTTGCCTGGAAGGATGCTGTGGCGCGGCTCGCATTAGTAGATGAGGACCGGAATGTGCAAATTGGGAGCCAAGCACCGTCGCCAGAGGAGATTGAGAGCCGCATTCTCCCGGAGGTTCTTAGGCGTCTGCATGCAGAACGAGCAGAGGAATTGGCGGAACAGAGCTGGGTAGGCCCGGGCGGCTCGCGCGTATACCTGATTGAAGACTCTGAGTTGCGGCGTTTCTACGGACCAACAATAGGCCAAATAGCGCATAGTCACTGGTGGCCAGTTCAGAAGATTGATCAAGAGTTCTCCGAGGACCTTGGCGCGCTTCCGAGCCGCACTGTGAATCGCGTGGACCGAGTAAAACTAGCCTGCCTTTTGCGTGTGGCGGATGCTTTGCATCTAGATAGTCGCCGCGCCCCGCGATTCCTGCGAGAAATAACAAATCCGACCGGAGTATCTGCGCTCCATTGGGCATTTCAGGAGCGCCTCGCCCGACCTCACATCGAGCTCGATGCAGTGGTCTTCACAACCGGTCAACCTTTCGGCAAGGAGGATGCAGAAGCTTGGTGGCTTGCAAATGATACCCTCAACGCCGTTGATCGCGAACTACGCGACGTGGACCTTCTTCTGCAAGCACGTGGTAGGGAGGTGTTGAAAGCTAGGCGTATAAAGGGCGCGGGCTCGTCCGAGATTCTCGCCAGGACGGTTCAAACCCGCGGTTGGCGTCCTGTCGATGCTCGACTTCAGGTTTCTGACGTGCCGCGCATAGTCGAGACCTTGGGCGGTTCGAAACTATATGGAAACGATCCTAGTGTCCCGCTTCGCGAACTCATACAGAACGCGGCAGATGCGGTCCAAGCCAGGCGAAGATTCCAAAGCCGAGCTTCTGACTGGGGTCTAATCAAGGTCAGTATCGCTATTCGGAATGAGAATGAGCATTGGCTGGTGGTGGAGGACAGCGGCATCGGCATGTCGGAATCTGTGCTAACCGGCCCATTGCTTGATTTCGGAACATCGTTTTGGAGATCGCCGCAGGCGATGGAAGAGTTCCCTGGATTGATGGCGGCAGGAATGCATGCTGTTGGACGATTCGGTATCGGATTCTTTTCGATCTTCATGCTTGGCCCCGTTGTTAGAGTCTATTCGCGACGTTGTGATCGAGGCAGCGACTCGGGCCGTCTTCTTGAATTCCGGGGTGGCACAAGTAGCCGCCCGATTCTATCGCCCGAAGCTGGAGAACCCGTTCCGATTGACGGGGGAACGCGTGTTGAGGTGTTGCTAAAGCGCAATCCATATGAGGCTGGTGGGCTTTTGAGCATGGGAGCTTACTCCAAGGAAACCATCCCCCTCGCTGCCCTAGTGGCCGCGGTTGCCCCTAACCTCGACGTTGCGATTGAGACAACGGAGGCAGAGGAAGCTGTTAGGGTCGTTCATCCGGGAGACTGGCTGCAAATCAGTGATTCAGAGCTAACCTCTCGTTTGAATCCGGCCTCTAAGGGGGGCCACTCTTACTCCAAGAGCGAGGGCAAGCTCATGCGATCAGTTCAGGAGGAGGATGGTCAGATCTTTGGCAGAGCCTTCATATCACCAACTCGGTACTCCTCCTCGCCAAGCGCCGGCTGGGTTACGATTTCTGGCTTGCGAGCTGCTCGCCTCAGTAACGTAGAAGGAATTTTTGTAGGCGAAGCTCTTACCGCCTCGCGTGATGCTGCTCAACCTCTAGTGACGAGGGAAGCGCTGGCCTTCTGGGCTTCCAAACAGGCAGAACTTATCGCCGCTGAAGTGGAAGATGAGGAGCGCCAGGCTCTCTCTGCTGAGGTCGTCCTTGAGTGCGGCGGTGATATCGGAGCGCTGAAGTTTATACGATGGGGTGGTTCTTGGCTTGCCACCGACGAATTTAAGGCGCGGCTCATTCAGGTCACGGAAATCGCAATCAGTTTCGATGGGGAGTTCCACTTTGATGAGGACAAGGACGATGTTCATCCTAGAGAGTTCCGAAGCGATTTCGAGGAATCTGAGGATGTCGCTATCGTTCTGGAGCATCAGGGCTCAATCCTGAGCTTTTCCAATACGACTTGGCCCAGATCCCTCTTGGGGCAAGCGAGATCGAGAGAATCGAATTTGGAGGCACTCACACGGAAAATCATTCTCGAAGTTTGGCAGGAATTCGAGGAGGCCGAGGAAGAGCAAACCGTCGGAAAGGTTGGATTTTCGGACATTTCTCGCGATATCACAGTCTTTCGACGCCCCGACGTACCGAAGTAGGCTTGCCAAGGGAACCTACCGGGATGCTTGGGAAGGAAGATCAGGAACACGACCCGAGAATCCTGCCCCTAAGGCGTTCGTGCGCGCTCTTTCCGGAAAGAAAAGAAGAGAACTGGTGCCGTGCGAAGTGGCGAGGCCACGAGCGGCTTTTGCGCAGCAGCGCAGCCGGCTCGGCGCGCTTCTTTACTGCGCATCCTCGATATACCCAAGCGGAAGGACTACGGAAGCAGCCAGCAGCGGCTTGAAGGAACTGCCCGACCCATTTCAAAGCGCGTCCAAACTGGGGGCGCGAGTGGCAGCAGAAACCCAGCGGAGGCGGAGAATCAGTGGCTGCCAGGGCGCGGAACTTCTTGACCCACCGACTGTAAACCCTATGTGAGGGCATGAACCCTCCCTAACCATGATTCTGATCAATAATTGTAACAGCATCGATAACGGCAGCATTAGTATCCTGCCAGAAGTTCTCAACGTCAAATACGCCATCAACGGTACTGGCAAAAGTACTGTGGCCAAGGCAATCGAGCTGACAATGAAGGGCACCAGTTTGGCGGAGTTAAAGCCATTCAAATACCGGGATTCTTCGGACACGGCTAATGAACCTTCAGTAGCCGGCCTCGCTCCCGGATCGATTATGTTGTTCAATGATGAATATGTGAGTCAGTTCGTTTTCAAGGCCGACGAGGTCCTCACCAACAGCTTCGAGATTTTCGTTAAAACCGAGAGCTTTGTTGCTCTTACAGACGAAATCGAGCAGGCGATCGCAGATATCCGGAAGACCTTCCATCAGTCCTCAGAATTGGACGAGATTATCTCTGACATGGAAGCCCTCATCGCCTCTTTCGGAAAACCGACCAAGAAAAAAGGTTATGCGGAAAATAGCCCGATGGCTAGAGGCCCAGGGAAAGGAAATAAAATTCAACATATTCCTTCCGGCCTTGAAGGATACTCCTTGTATCTCCAAAGCGATGCAAACACCAAGTGGATAAAGTGGCAGCTCGACGGACACTCCTTCGATCAGAATCCTGGACACTGTCCCTATTGCACCTCCTCGACGGAGGAGATGAAGGACACGATCATGAAAGTCGGGGAGGTCTATGACGCAAATTACATTGGTCATATCACCCAACTCACTAAGGTAATGGAGCGCTTGCGAGACTATTTCTCCAGTCCGACTGAAGCGAAAATCGAACAGGTTATTAAGAGTCCCGATCAGCTTGAAGATGAGCATTACAACTTCCTCCTCGAAGTGAAAGATCAGGGTGTGATTCTGCTGGAGAAGCTAAAATCTCTAAAATTCTTAGGATTCGTCTCCATGAAAGACGTCGGAAAACTTGAGGACATGTTTTCCAGCATGAAGATAGACATTAGCTTTCTAAGTCACTTGGAAAGCCAAAAAACCAAAGACATCACTGATCCTATCAATGTCGCCATCGACGGCATCATGAGAAAGATTACCCCACTGAAGGCCGCAGTGGGAAAGCAAAAATCAAACATCCGGCAGACGATCCAGCGAAACAAAAAAGAGATTAACGAATTCCTTAAGACGGCGGGCTATAAATACGAGGTGGATGTAGATGAGGGCGACGCGAGTTATAAGATGCGGCTCCGGCATGTGGATCACGCTGCGCCTATTGTGAGCGGGGCTAAGCACCTGAGTTACGGGGAGAAGAACGCCTTCTCATTGGTTCTCTTCATGTATGAATGTTTGGCGAGAAATCCAGGGCTTATTGTTTTGGATGATCCCATTTCATCGTTCGACAAGAACAAGAAATACGCTGTGCTGAATATGCTTTTCCGGGGCGACCGATGCCTGAAAGGCCGAGCTGTTCTTATGTTGACTCATGATTTCGAGCCGGTGATTGATATAGGATACACTCTTAAGAACAAATTTTCGCATCCCCACGAGCCGTTCATCACCTTCCTGAGGAACCGAAATGGCGTCCTAACAGAAAAGGTTGTCGCTTCGGAGGACATCAAAACTTTCCAAGTGGTTTGCCGCGAGAACATTGATTCGGCCCCAAATGTATTGGTGAAAGTGATTTTCTTGCGACGCTTCGTCGAGATTGGCGGTGAAAAGGACGCCGTGTATCATTTGCTTTCGAACCTATTTCACAAGCGCGCAAATCCGCGCATGGGAGCAGCGGATACTGCCCCACTAATGGACGCGGCAGACGTCACGGACGCGACCAATCGCATCGCAACTTACATTCCCGGGTTCAGCTACGCTACCGCCCTAACCGAGTTCACTGACGAGACGTTCATGCTGGCGGCCTATAGCGCAGCGCGGTCGAACTACGAAAAGCTCCAGATTTTTCGCATTCACAAGGATGGCATTTTATCGGGAGACGACGTGATTGATAAGTTTATCAACGAGGTCTTCCACATCGAGAACGATTATATAATGCAGTTGGATCCATCTGAGTTTGAAATCGTTCCCGACTACGTAATCGCAGAGTGCGATAGGATTCTGGGCATAGTTTGAGACGACCGTTCCTTTCCGTCCGAATCTGGCAGCGAAGTAAACGGCCAACATGGTGGTAAACGGCCAACACGGTGGTAAACGGCCAACATGGTGGTCGACGGGGTGAAGGAGGCGGAACAGCCTGTTCTGCACGCTCGAAAAGGCCGGGGGACCTTTGGAACCGACCAGTCTCGAATGGGGATATTCCATTTAGCGTTACCTAGACGCGGCCCTCGGAACTCCTGAAAGTCGGAGCCGCGTGGCTTGCTCAAACCAATGTGCTGAACATCAAAGAGTAGGCTCCTTCATGCTGAGGATCTCCCCAAACCGAAACCGCACCCTTGCGGCTACTATGGGGATGCGAAGCGCGCTTGCCGTTGCAGCAGCCGTCAGATCGAGAACTACCGCCAGCGGATCAGCGGTCCGCTGCTGGATCGCATCGACCTGCATGTCGATGTGCCGCTGGTTGATTACCGCGAGCTCTCTTCTTCGGCCGCTAGCGGTGAATCCTCCGCCGTGATCCGGGACCGTGTCGGCACCGCTCGCGAGCTGCAGCAACGGCGCTTCAAGGGCAAGAGTGCCAGAACCAACTCGGCCATGACGCCGCGGCAGGTTCGCGATCACTGCAAGCTCGACAATATGGGCGCGGCCTACCTGGAGCATTCGATGGAGCAGATGAATTTCTCCGCCCGTGCCCACGACCGGATCCTGAAGGTTGCGCGCACGATTGCGGATCTCGGCGGAAGCGAGACGATTCGTCCCGACGACGTGCTGGAAGCCATCCAATACCGCACCTTGGATCGGAATCTCTTCGTCTGAAGCAAGGTGTTGCTCTCCGGGTGGGAGAGGGTTATGGGATAGCCGCTTGTTCAGGCCGATAACCCATGTCCCGATCCATGAAAGCCTCACCACTTCTAGTCGGTCTCTCGCTCCTTGTTCTATCCGGTATCACTCCCTTGCTTCGTGGAGCGGAAGAGAAGATTCCGGATGCTCCCGTGGCGGATCAGGACAATGATTTCAAGCTGCTCGCCTCCGAGTCGCTCGGGAAAGTCCGCCACGACCAGAAGGCGGAGGATCTGATCAGGGCCTATGGCGAGCCCAAATCGAAAGGCGAGCTGGAGATGTTGGATGCGATCGGCGAGTGGGTGCAGGAGTGGAATTATCCCGACCTTGGCATCGTGGTGAAAATGAGCTCCGAGAAGAAGGATGGTCCCCAAAGGGTGCTGATCGCGATCGCAGGCGAGGCCTGCAAGCTCTCAAGCGCGAGGAAGATCAAGATCGGGAGTACACGGGCCGAGGTTGAGAAAGCCTACGGTGAAGTGCAGGAAAAGGTTCCCGGCGATGGGCCGGTGAAGCCGGGTGATCCGGAACCCGAGCCGGAGGAGGGGACGGAAGGGCAGAATTCCTTTGTGGCAGGAAGCGTCTACGGCGGGCTGATCTTCACCTTTAAGGACGGGAAGGTGGTGGAGATGTTTCTCGGGGCGGCCGCGGAATGATCGGCAGAGGGTCTATTGACCTTTTAGCACTCCCGCGTATTTGTGCATTGCAGCGGTCGCGCTTGGGAAACGGGTGCGGGGAGGCCGATCTGCGAGTGCGACAAAGCTGCGTTGCATATTGACCGATCTGTCACAGTCGGCGTGGCAAATTGACACCCGTTTTTGCCCTCTCATAGGGAAAACTTGTATCGCACATTCATGCAATCGTTTGAAGAACAAGGGTTGCAGGGCGCTGGCACGGCGGGGCATGCGCAATGCTAGTAAGTATCAAGGAATTTAGCGAGTGAGCGTCCTTACGATGTAAGTACAATTACGAAGCTGAATTCGGGAATAATCCGACGCTCTGCGGCGTTTAACCCTATAGAACCCGGGAACACCGGGACCCCTGCCATGTCATACGATTCCGACTCCAGCCTGAAGGTCTACCTTCGGGAGATTTCGAGAACTCCCCTGCTCACTCCCGAAGAGGAAGTGAAGCTCGCCCGCAAGATCAAGAAGGGCGACAAGGACGCACGGACCCACATGATCAAAGCCAACCTGCGCTTGGTCGTCAAAATCGCGCAGGATTATTCCGGCTACGGATTGCCGATCTCCGACCTGATTTCCGAAGGCAACATCGGCCTGATGAAGGCGGTGGAGCGCTTCGACCCCAAGAAGGGAGGAAAGCTTTCGACCTACGCCGCTTGGTGGATCAAGCAGTCGATCAAGCGTGCTCTGGCCAATCAGAGCAAGACGATCCGCCTGCCCGTCCACATGGTGGACAAGATCGCCAAGATGCGCCGGATCTCCACGCTGCTTGCTGAAGCTCTTGGTCGCGAACCAACCGACGAGGAATTGGCCGAAGAAGTGGGTCTGCCACGCCGCAAGCTGGCGATGCTGAAACAAGCTTCGCAGCGCCCGACCTCGCTCGACGCGCCGATCAACGAAGGTGAAGCGACCGAGTATGGCGAGATCATCGGCGACGACCGTGCGGAGGACCCCTTGGAAAGCCTTTCCGAGAAGAACCTGCAGGGCGAGCTGGGTGGCCTGCTCGACGTGCTCGACAAGCGCGAGCGCCGCATCATCGACGAACGCTTCGGTCTCACGGGCAAGACGCCGATGACGCTTGAAGAAGTCGGTCGCGAGTTCGGTGTGACCCGCGAGCGCATCCGCCAGCTCCAGAACGTGGCGCTGACGAAGATGCGGAAGGCCCTGCGCCGCAAGGACAAGCCGCTGCCCAAGCCGGTTTCGGACGGGCTCCCGGCGACCTGATAAGATCCCTTTAGGTGGATTGTTTGGAGAGCAGCCGCGGTGATTCACCGCGGCTGTTTCTTTTTCCGCTCTCCGCAAGTTGCGGAGACAGCCGAGGCTTACATCCGGAAATCCTCGCCCAGATAATGCTTTCGCGCCATCGGGTCGTTCACCAGCACTTCCGAAGCGCCTTCGAGGATCACCCGGCCATCATGGATCAGGAAGGCGCGATCAACGATCGAAAGCGTCTCGCGGACCGAGTGGTCGGTGATGAGGATGGCCAAGCCGTCGCGCTCCCGGAGCTCGCGCACGATCGCCTTGATGTCCTCCACGGCGATCGGGTCGATGCCGGCGAAGGGCTCGTCCAGCATCAGCAAGCGCGGATCGGTGCAGAGCGCGCGCGCGATGGCGAGACGACGCTTTTCACCACCGGAGAGGGCGATCGCCTCCGAGTTGCGAACCCGGCTGATCTTGAAGCGCTCGAGGAGATCCTCGGCCCGGGCGATCCGTTCCTTCTTGGAAAGATTGCGGCGGGTTTCTAGGACCGCGAGCAGGTTCTCGAAGGCAGTCAGCTTGCGGAATACCGATTCTTCTTGGGGCAGATAGCCCAGACCCAAGCGGGCCCGGCGGTGCATCGGCATGCGGGAGATGTCGTTGCCGTTAAACTGGACGCTGCCCGCATCCGGCGGCACCAGGCCGGCGATCATGTAGAAAGAGGTCGTTTTGCCGGCGCCGTTCGGGCCGAGCAGGCCGACGATTTCACCGGGTGAAACACCGAGCGAGACCCCATCGACCACGGCACGACCGCCATAGCATTTGCGGAGTCCGGAGGCAGTGAGGAGGGCGTGACCGTTCGAGGAGGACGGGGAAGAAGGCATCTTCAGCGGGCGTTCGGTTTGGGCTGCTCCTTTTGTTTCGGCTTGGTCAGGCCCTCCGTCTTCACATCGGCTCGCAAGGAGCCATCGCGGGTCACCACGTGCTGCGGTTGACCGTCTTTTAGATAAACGAGGATGTAGGCGTCATTGCCTCCCACGGTGTAGGTGTTGCCATCCATCACCACCCAAGGAGATCCCCCCTTCAGGAGGATCTGTTCCTTGTCGAAATCGTAGACTGCCAGATGGGCGCAGGCCTTCACCGGCTTCTTGCCGGGCTCCTTCGGCTTGTAGTCGATCACGACCGTGCCGGTCGCGATGATCCGGCTGATATCCTCGGAGCCGCCGGGGCCGGCACCGGCCTTCTTGGCTTCCTTCGCCGCACGCCACTTTTCCAGCACCTCGGGCGGCACTTCCTTGGGAGGAGCCGCGGGCTTCTCTCCTTCGGGCTTGGACTCGTCTTCGGGGGCCGGGACCTTGGCGGGAGCGGGAGTGCCGTCCTTTGGAGCGGTAAGGTCGGCCGCCTTGGCCTTCGCTCCCTTCCCTTCCTTCATGGCGAGCTTCTCCTTCATGAAGGCTTTCACCTCGTTCTGCGCGCTGAGCGTGAACTGGGGATTGTCCACCTTCACATCCTTCAGGAAGACGATCAGGCCCTCGTTGTTATCGATGAAGGCACCGGACTCCGAAGTGATGGTGGTCTCGTCACCGAGCTTCTCGGAGACTGGCGGGCGCGGCACGTCTCCTGTCGTCGACGGAGGTTCGGGCTCGGCCAGCAGGGAGGTCAGCGCGGCGGCCTTGAAGAAGCTATTCATCGAGAGGCGCGCCTCTTCTGACTTGTCCTTGTTCTCCGCCATGACCTTCTGTGCCGCCTCCTGTTCGGTCGTCACCTTGGGGCGAGCGCTGGCCGCATCCTTGTGGATCGCATCCAGTTGCTCCTTGCTCAGGCTCAGGGCGTCTGACTTCTGCTCGGAGGTCATCCCGGGAGTCAACTGCTGACCCTGCAGGGGAAAGACGGAGGCCATGAGGAGTGCGCTGGCGGCGAGTCCGCGGCGGGCAGGTGTGGCATTCATGGAAGTTTGGATCTGTTTGCGGGAGACCGCCTTCACCGGTCCGTGAAGGAAGCCGCGGTTCTTTTCGGTTTCGAATACCAAGCCGGTTCCGGAGACATCCATCTCCTCGGAGACGAAGGAAACCGGCTCGTCCGTGGTCAGAAGCTTCTTGGCGGCATTGAAGCGGGCGGTCTTCAGGTCGATGCGCCCGCGCTCGCTGCGATCCGGGTTGTAGAACTCGATCTGGAGATTCTTCCCCTGGATCTTCTTCTTGGTGACGATCTTCAACTCCTCCGCCTTCAGCGTGCTGGTAAGGTTGAAGTCCACATCGTAGCTC
The DNA here is from genome assembly GCF_025950095.1 of Luteolibacter rhizosphaerae. NCBI lineage: Bacteria > Pseudomonadati > Verrucomicrobiota > Verrucomicrobiia > Verrucomicrobiales > Verrucomicrobiaceae > Neoluteolibacter > Neoluteolibacter rhizosphaerae. The sequence goes on from NZ_JAPDDR010000002.1 coordinate 657,884, forward strand.
GGGAGGATGACGTTCTTCAGGATGCTGTTGTTGGGGAACAGCGTCCCGGCGAGAAATCCGCTTTCCTCCCCGGTCTCCGGGTCTTCCTCATCGACCGGGGCCTCCTGGGCATGAGCCAAGGCCAGCGACGCACACACCAATCCGCGCACGAGAAGGGCGGCACTAAGTCGGCGTGAGCGGCGGAGGAGGAAGGACACGTGGAGTTAGGGGAGAGTTAGGTGCTCAGGCACCGTGAGCGGCATGGTGGATCGCCACCAGTCTGACGAGCAGGTCCTCGAGAAATTCGAGAGGAATTTGGTTCGGTCCATCGGAAAAAGCGTTCGCAGGGTCGGAATGCGTCTCCAGGAAGACCCCGTCCACCCCGGTCGCGATCGCCGCGCGGGCCAGAACCGGGGCCAGTTCGCCATCACCACCGGTCGTGCCGCCGAGCCCGCCCGGGCGTTGCACCGAGTGGGTGGCATCGAAAACCACCGGCAGGCCTTCCTTCCGCATCCAGTAGAGCGAGCGCATGTCGGCCACCAGATTGTTGTAGCCGAAGGTCGTGCCGCGTTCGGTCAGGACGAAGTTCCGGCAGTCGAAGGCGCGGAGCTTCTCGGCGATGTTCACGGTGTCCCAAGGGGCGAGGAACTGTCCCTTCTTCACGTTCACCGCGCGGCCGGTCTTGGCAGCCGCTTCGAGCAGGTCGGTCTGGCGGCAAAGGAAGGCCGGGATCTGAAGCAGGTCGATGTATTCGGCGGCGATCTCCGCATCCTGCGGAGAGTGAATGTCGGTGGTCACCGGCACGCCCAGCTCCTTGCCGATCTCGGCGAGGATCCGGCTGCCTTCCGCGACCCCCGGGCCGCGGAAAGACTTCACGGAAGTTCTGTTGGCCTTATCGTAGGAGGCCTTGAAGAGGTAGTGAATGCCGGTGCGCTTCGCGATCTCGTCGATGGAGCGGGCCATGTCCCAGGCAAAGGCTTCGGACTCCAAAGCACAGGGACCGAGAATGAAGAAAGGCACAGGGCCCCCGACGGGGACGCTGCCGATTTGGAAGGGTTCGAACGACATGATGGAAAGTCAGGAGGTGGATTTGAATCCAAACGAGCGTTTACCCAGCGGCTTTCTCGTATAGGGGGCGCAGGTTGGCAAGAGCGGTCGAGAGAAGTTTTTCTTCGATCTCGGTCAAATTGCCTTGGGTCTTGGCCTCGAGCATCTCAAGCGAGTCGATCACGGACTTCGCCGCGCGGAGGTTCCGGGTTTTCTCGCCGGTGGCCGGGTGGGGGATCTGGCCGAGGAAGAGGCCTGCATTCTGGGCCTGCAGGATAACGAACTCATTGAAACGGGAATCGGCGGCGGCCATGCGGGGAGGGTGGAGAGGCGGACTTCAACTTCCAAGCGCCAAGAGTGGCCGCCGAGACAACACCGATAAAAAAGCCGACGGGGCTAGACGCCCCGCCGGCTGGATTTGTCGAGACTGGGCGAAGCTCTGGTTCAGCGGCCGTTGCCGTTGCCGTTATCGTTACCGTTGCCGTTGCCGTTGCCCGGGGTCTTCTTACCCACGTTCGAACGGGCAGCTCCGCTGCGGAGCGCCTGCGCTTCTTGCTTGTTGATGGTGTCTTCGCGCAGCAGCCGCTTCACCAGCTTCACTGCGGAGGAAACGAATTTGCCGTGGTTCTTCCAGCCGCTCTCCGGTTCCAGCGCTGCGAAGAGATCGGCAAGCGAGCAGCCATGCTCGTCCACCCGGTTCTCTACGCCGGTATCGAAGTCACCGAAGACCACGGTGGGCGTCAGGATGGAATCCGGGCAGTGATCGTCGATGTCCGGGACGCCGTCGCCGTCGGTATCGCCGCGGTGTAGACGTGGACGGCACCGCCGCCGAGAAGCGGTTCTCCGATTGCGAAGCCGAGGCCTTCGATGGCTGCCACCGCGGTGCCGAGCCCGCCACCAGCACTGCCTTCGTAGAAGCTCGGCTCAGGGGCCAAGGGGGCAGGAAGGATGGAGACCTTCGGCAGCGGGGTCGCTCCGGGATAACCGATCAAGAGTTCGGTAATTCCATTTTGATCGACGTCCAAGGCTCCGCCAGAAGCGACCGGCTGGCCTGCCGCGGCCCCGGCGAGGGAGAGTTCGGTGATCAAGGTGAGATTGCTCCCGGACAGCAGGAAGGCCGAGCCGCCGGAGCCGGACCCCGCGACCAGATCGGCCACGGAATCAGCATTGCGGTCATCCACCAAGCCGATGCGGCTGCCGAGACGAGCCCCGGCTGCGATGCCGGTGTGGGCGGCGACTTCCGTGGCGTCGGAACTGCGGATCAATTGCACGCTACCACTGCCTGCTGCCGCGCCGGGGGAACCCACGGCGAGGTCAAGGAGGCCATCGCCGCTCAAATCCCCGACGGTCGCGAGGGAAGCACCGAACTCGGTGGCAGGAGCGAGGGGTGCGAGGGTGCGAATCAGCGAGCCATCCGCGCCGGAGACCACCAGCACGCTACCATTCAAGGCCGCAGCGCCGGGGGCCCCGATGAAGAGGTCGTCCTTGCCATCGGCATTTTGATCGCCGGCACCTGCAAGGGCTGCGCCGAAAAGCGAAGCGGCTCCCGGGGAAGCTGCGGTGATGGTTTGGAGCACGGAGCTATCCGTGCCGGAGAAAAATGGAAACCGAGCCGGAGCCGCCGCTGGCGCCTACCGCCAGATCCGCGGTGCCATCGCCGTTCGCATCGAGCAGCGCCAAGGCGCTACCGAGGGCTTGGCCAGCGCTGCCGGTGAAGGTGTGGAGGATGCTGCCATCGTCGCCGCTGACGACGATAACCTGCCCGGCACCGCCGGAGAAACCGGGATCGCCAACGGCGAGATCGGGAATGTCATCGGCGTTCCAATCGCCCGCCGCGAGGAGGGTGGAGCCCAGAAGGGCATTGTCGGGCCCGGACAGGATGGTGAAGAGGAGCGAGGCGTCCATCGCGGGCGCGACTAGCATGGACCCGGCCGCGACGAGGAGGGTCGCTCGGGTGATTGTAAGGGTGGGCGACTTCACGGTAACTGTGTGTGGGACTTCTTAGTCGTTGGTAGTGAACAGGGGTTTCGAACTAAACCGGAATGCCTAGGGCGTGTCAAAAGCGCCCTTGATGGTTAATTCTTCTTAAGGATCCTGGGGGGGTGGCGAAGGGAAGGAGGAGGAAATACAATTCTCCGCAATTTCCCATTTATGCAATTTTATGTAATTTATCCTTCCCTGCCGTGTTCACGGGCTGTAGCGGTGGAGTCGGATCAGGTATGGCTTCCGCTCCCATCGGGGCGAGCTTGCCCGAGCGCGGGGAAGTCCTGTCGCGAGTGCGAGGAATCGAAGCTGCAACTGAATGCAATAGACTCATGAATTCCCAAGTGCAGCCATGCCGAGGAGCGTTCCCGGGGATGATCCTAGGGGCTTCCTCCCTTCTGATCGGCTCGATTCTTCCGGCCCAAGAGCCACAAGTCGTGGGTGCCGGTCCTTCGGGTTCCTTAGCATCCTATCCCTCGCCATCGGAAGACTCGCCGGGGCACAGCGTGTCCGGAGTCTTGAACCGCGCGCTCTACATCGACCCCTCGCAGTCGGGTAAGCCGGTGCCGACCAACGAGTGGTGGACGGACCTGATCATCAGCCGCTACTCGGGTGATCTCTGGGCGCGGCCTTTCACGGTCTCCGCGAACGCGAACGGGGTGCGGATCAGCTACCCGAAGACCTGGAACAGCAGCGGCACGGCATTCGAGCTAGGCACGGCGCTGGAGATCTCCGGCGATGTCGAGCCGGTGCCGGACGCGAGCGACATCGTGATGGCGGACTTCGAGGCAGGCTATCCCGCGGGATGGACGCGCAATGGCAATGCCTTCCCGGCAACACCGGCGCAAGGCACGCTGCCGGGCCAGAGCATGGTGAGCGCGTACCTCGGGACGCGGCTCGCGAATTCCTTCAATGGCGGCGACGGGCCGACGGGCTCCTTGGTTTCGCCGGACTTCACGGTGGATCGGAGCTACATCGCCTTTCTGGTGGGCGGGGGCAATCACCCCGGAGTGGCGGAGGTTCGTCTGGTGATCGGAGATAGTACCGTGCTGTCCGCCACCGGCTTGAACTCGGAGCAACTGCGCTGGGTGAACTGGGATGTAAGCGCCTATGCCGGACAGACGGCCCGGATCGAGGTGGTGGACAATGCGACCGGCGGCTGGGGGCATATTCTGGCGGATCAGATCATCCGCACCAATAGCACGGAGAATCCGGGGATCCGCTTCGCGACCAGCTTTCGTCCCGATTCCGCGCAGGCCTTGCGATGGGGTGATTGGAATGTCGCTTTCCGCATGCCGCAGCTTAGCGGGGCGAAGCTGGATGTGTCGCTGGCGCGGGGAGTTCCCTTCGTCTGGCTGGAGACGGATGGCGTGAAACCGACGCTGAGGGCGAGCGGAGCGGAGTATCTAACAGCAGCGGGGATTCCGGTGAACTTTCCCGTCACCACGGATCGCTTCGTCATGAAGGTCGGGGACAAGGCCTTCGGCATCCACGCGCCGGACAACTCGACCTTCACGCTAAGCAACGGGGCGATTCACTCGGACCTAGGTGCGGATTATCTTGTGTTCAGCGCGCTGCCGGCGGTGGCGGATCTGGATGCTTTTCATGCCCGCGCCTTCGCGGTGGCACGTGATACCCGGGTCTCGTGGAACTATTCGGCGACGGATGGCGAGGTAACCACATCTTGGGAAGTGGATACGGTGGCGCTGGAGGGCAGCAATCTGGATACGATTCAAGGGTGGCTGCCGCATCACTACCGTGGCACGGCGCACAATCTGAGCTTCGAGCCGGGAATGAGCTACGCCACGCCGCGCGGTCCGATGAAATGCACGATCGGCCGGAGCGGATGGGAGATCGGCTACGGCTTCGAGGGGCTCTCCCCGGGGCTTCCGCTGCCGAAGGCGTTGGGCAAGCCGAACGACTTCGATCCCGCGATCCTGAAGAAGTATCTCGACGACTACGCGGGCGAGACCGGCTACGGCGGCGATACCTACTGGGGTGGGAAGTCGTTGACGCAGCTGGCCGACTACATGCTGATGGCGAAGCAGGCGGGAGAGGCGCCAGCGTACGATGCTCTGAAGGATAGCCTGCGCACTGCCCTAACAGATTGGTTCACTTACGAGCCGGGGGAGACGGAGCATTACTTTGCCCGCTATGCGAACTGGGGTGCGATTGTCGGTTTCAACGATTCCTATGGTTCCCATGAGTTCGTGGACCATCATTTCCATTACGGGTACTTCACACGTGCAGCGGGGCTGCTGGCCTTCGAGGATCCTGACTTCCTAGCGGGCTATGGCGAGATGGCGACGCTGGTGGCGAAGCAGTATGCGAACTGGGATCGTGAGGATCCGAACTTTCCTTTCATGCGCACCTTCGACCTGTGGGGCGGGCACTCGTATGCGGGCGGCTTCAGCTCGCCGGGTGGGAATAACCAGGAGTCGAGTTCGGAAGCGATGCAGTCCTGGGCCGGGTTGTTCATGCTGGGCTCCGCGCTGGGGAATGAGGAGATGCGCGATGCAGGCGCGATGGGCTATGTGATGGAGCGTGCGGCGGTGCGGGAATACTGGCTGGATGTGCACGAGGATATCCTGCCGCCGACCTATGAAGCGGAATCCACGGGCATCCTCTTCGATAGCGGGCAGGCCTATGCCACCTACTTCTCCGGTGACCCGGCGTGGATCTACGGCATCCAATGGCTGCCTGCGGCGACGCATCTGAGCTACCTCGGCTGGGATCCGGAGTTCTCGAAGAGTCTCATGGCAGCGATGATCGACGAACGCCCGGTCATCCTTGGAAGAGGCGTGGCGGGTGGCAGTCGCTACAGCCTGTGGGAATCGCGACAGAGCTGGTACGGGATCCACGACAATGCGCTCAACCAGAACGCGGCGATCGCCGACATGAAGAACGCGATCAACAACGCGTATCATCACAACCCCGGCTACGTCACGGCGCTTAATGCCGCGAACCCGCTCTACAATAGCGCGACCGGGACGCTTTATGTAACCGTGAATACCTCGGGCACGCTGGACTATCCGGCGGCCTACTGGACGCCCGCGACCTTGCCCGCCGCTTTGATCCCCCCGAATGCGAACCCCGCGACGCCAGCGGAGGAACCGGTGAGCTGGAGCCTGTGGCAGTATCTCGGAGTGGAGACCAATTACCAGGTGGACCCCGCGCGGATGAGCGAGCTCTACCGCTACGATGTCCTCGGCTACGATGCGTCCGAGACTTCCCAGGCAGCGGATGTCTACAGCCGGATGGGCGATGGCTTAGGCAACGTGGTGCTCGGCTTTGCCGCGCAGTATGACCCGGACTTCTATGCCGACGTACATGCCGAGCTGTGGGAGCGGAACGACCCGGTGGCCAAGGCCAAGTCGATGGCCGGGATTGTTTACTACGAGGCTTACAGTAATCGCGGCCTGGGTGTTCCCGATCCCTCGCGCCATACGAGCATTCCGACCAGCCAAGCTTACCGGAATCCTGAGACGGGAGCTTACCGCTACGTGGTCTACAATCCTTCGGAGAGCGAGCAGACTGTCACGGTTTATGGGGCGGCGGGTGCCTTGGGGAGCTTTCCTGTTCCTGCGAAGACATTGTTGAACCATGGCCTGGACCAGCAGTTGGAATCGCTGGTCATCACTCCCTCGAATCCGGCGCGGACGATCGTGCCCGGCGAGACGGTGCAGTTCACGGTGACGGGCTATGACCAGTATGGCGGCACCTCGCTGCTGGGCGCGGTGAGTTGGTCGGTATCGGGTGGCGGGAGTATCAATGCCGCAGGGCTCTTCAACGCAAGCAACGCGCAGGATCCGGTGACGGTCACCGTCACGACGGGAGGCAAGACGGCGAGCTACGTCTTTCGGGTGGGGACTGCCCCGGTGCTTACGAATCTCGCGGTTAGCCCGGAGTTCATCCGTGTCGCGGTGGGAGGAAGCGTGAGCTTCACCGCCAGCGGTCTGGATCAGTATGGCGATCCGATCGCGGCGGGTGGCGTGACATGGACTACCGATGTTTCCGGTGCCATGATCAGTCCCGCAGGTGTCTTTGCCGGAACCTCGATCGGCACCGGAAGGGTCATCGCCAGCTCCGGCGGGCACAGCGGTTCCGCGCTGGTCTCCGTGCAGGCCGCGCAGCAGAACATCGCCTTCGGCAAGACTGCCACGGCCAGCACCAACCTCGGCGGGAATACCGCGCCGAAAGCGGTGGACGGCAATGCGGGCACGCGCTGGGAGAGCATCCACGCCGATGGCCAGTGGCTCCAAATCGATCTCGGTGCGGTGTATGATCTCAGTTCGATGCGGGTAGACTGGGAGCCTGCTTACGCCTCGAGCTACCGTGTGCAGATCTCGGATTCCGAGAACGGGCCATGGAGCACGATCCGAGAGGTGGCGAAGCTGAATGCGAATGACGACGAGTTTGCATTGTCGGGCACGGGGAGATTCGTGCGCTTGGACTTCCTGAGCCGCGGAACGGTCTATGGCTTCTCGATCTTCGAGCTGGAGATCCGCGGGTGGCTGGCCGGCTCGGCGGTGACTCCGGCTGCCGTTCATGTGATTCCCGGATCGGTGACGGTGCAGCAGGGGCAGACGCAGGCGTTCCAAGCCTTTGCCTTCAATGCGAACGGCGAGGGTGGCCCGGTGAGCAACCCGGCATGGAGCGTGAGCGGCGGTGGCACGATCGATGCCGCGGGGATCTTCACGGCGAACAGCGTGGGTGGACCCTTCACGGTGAGCGCCGGAGTCGGGAGTGTGTCGGGTAGCGGCATGCTGAGCGTGATCGCGGGAAGTGCTGGCGGAGCTTACGAGAGCTGGAGCGGTGCCTGTGGCTTGAATGGGGCCAGCAGTAGCAAGAGCGCCGATGCGGATGGCGATGGACGGGATAACCTCACCGAGTTCGCATTGGATGGAGTCCCGCTCTCCGGCGGCAATGATGGAAAGATCGTTTCGAAGCTCGCGACCCTCGGTGGCGAGAGCGCATGGACACTCACGTTACCCGTGCGAAACGGAGCTAGCTTCGGCGGTAGCGCCGCGAAGGTTTCTGCCTTGATCGATGGTGTGATCTATCGAGTTCAAGGCTCTGCCAATCTGGCGTCCTATCCGCTGGAGGTCATCGAAGTGACGGGCGCGAATGCGGTGATGCTGCAATCGGGGATGCCGGAACTTTCGACGGGTTGGGTCTACCGCAGCTTCCGTCTGGCCGGCACCACGGTAGCAGGAGGCCGGGGCTTTATCCGGGTGACGGTTTCGGAAGGGTAGCCGCGGAGAGATGGCAGCGGCGGATTGACTTGAAGCTCCAATCGGGCGATCCAAGAGTTATGTTTGCACGAATGCTGAGAGGTCTCGCCTGTTTGCCGCTTCTTCCTATGCTGGTATACGGTGCCGAGGATCGTGAGCCTGCCTTGGGCTACACGCTCCGGATCGACGGAAAGGAGATCCGCTTGGAGCCCGGCAAAGAAATCCAGGTCGATGGCGAGTTCAAGGATCCGAAGGTGAGCTTGGTGCCGGACAAGTTCCGTAAATTCAGCGCAGCCGGGGTGAGCTTCAACTACCCGTCGCACTTCGGATTCGCAATGGATGCGGAAGAGGAGGGGGTGACGATCTGGACCCTGGATGGGACCAACGTGGTGATCATGCTCCAAGCATATGACGCGGTGATGAATCCCAAGGAGTTTGGAGAGATACTGAAGAGCAACTATGGGCCAGCGACCGAGGTGGAAGCGATAAGCCACACGTTCGGAGGCAAGAAGTATTCCGGGGTGCGGGTACGTGCCATCCTGGCAGGTGCTTCGTTGACCCAAGACCTGATCGCCCTGCCTTCGCCAGAGGGAAGCCGGATACTGCTTCTGCAGGGCCTAGATGAGAAAGATGAGGCTTCAAAGAAAGATGCGAAGACGGTTCTCAAGTTTCTAGACGAGACGCTGAAATTGGAGAACTGAGAATCTGGGAGCCGGAACTGAAATGGCTGGAGCACACGAGTGAGAGCGCTCTAATGGATTTATGTCTTTGAGAAAGCCGCTTCTCCTCGTTCTCTGCCTGTTGGTGCTGCCTGCCTCCGCGCAGACCAAGCGGATCGCCATCATCAAGGCCGACGATGTGACCGGGGTGCATCCAAAATGGGAGCGCTTCTTCAAGCTCTCCGAGGAGCACGGGGTGCCGGTCTCCGCCGGAATCATCGCGAACTCCTTTGAGAAACAGGATGGGAAGTACGATGAATGGCTGAAGGCGTGGGAGGCCAGCGGCAAGGTGGAGTTCTGGAACCACGGCTGGGACCACCGGCGCTGGGATGATAAGGGACAGACGAAGTCCGAGTTCGGTGGCTCAGGATACGAGCACCAGCGATCTCATATCGCGAAGGTCCAAGATGCCGGGAAGGCCGCGCTCGGGAAGCCCTTCACGGTGTTCGGCAGCCCCTTCAATGCGATGGACTCGGACACGGCGAAATCGCTCAATGAATTCCCGGATCTCAAGATGGTGTTCTGCCATCCCGGTGTGGAGCCGACGAAGGAACTGAAGGGCAAGATCCTCCTGCCCATGTTCCTAAGAGGAGAGCACGACGGCACCGGGAAGCCGAACTTCGCCAAGTTCAAGGAGGACTACGAAAAGAAGAAGGCGGACCCGTCTCTTAGCTTCGCCGCGGTCCAGTTTCATCCGGGCATGTTCAGCGAAGAGGGTTTCACCGACTACGTGGCCATCATCCAGCTCCTGAAGGCGGAAGGGTGGACCTTCATGCTGCCCGGAGAGTATGCAAAGACCTTGGCCGGTCCGGATCAACCTTAGAAGCCGTCTGAAAAATCATCTCCGTCCGGATTTTGATCTGTACTAGCCGGGTGAGGTATTGGAGAAGCTCGCGATGCGCGAGTATCCCTGTAGCCTCACCGATTCCGAATGGGAGATTCTTCGGC